>JAUQOW010000335.1 GCA_030550675.1 Chloroflexota bacterium | reverse complement strand
CGCCATTATAGCACGCCAGGTCTGCGCATGAATGCTGCGTCGGGGTGATGAGATGGTCAAACACCCTGTCAACCAGACATTGAACAATTGTACCTTCGTTGACTCCTTGCAGTTGGCGTGGGCTTCGACAGGCTCAGTCCACGCCAGTCGCTCCGAAGGTGCAGGCTCGATGGTCCAGGTTTGGTTTGGTCTCCCAATCAGACTCATTATCTGTACACCGCTGGCAGGAGTCTGGCGCGTGGTATAATGAGTGTTCCGACCCTGCCCTGAACGAAAGATGTATCGTATGACCACGCGCGTCATTCTCGACACCGATCCCGGCATTGACGACTCACTGGCTATTCTGCTGGCGGTTGCCTCCCCGGAAGTCGAACTTGCAGGCGTCACAGTGACCAGCGGCAACTGCCCGCTCGCCGACGGCGTGCGCAATGCGCGCAACGTGCTGGCGCTCGCCGGTCGACCCGACATTCCGGCGTGCGGCGGCGTGGCGCTGCCGCTTCTCCGTCCGCTCTACACCGCTCCCGAGACCCACGGCGAGACTGGCATCGGATTCGCCCGCCTGCCCGAGTCACCGGCGCCCCTCAGCACGGAGAACGGCGTTGACCTGATCATCCGCGAAATCCTGGCGCATCCCGGCGAAGTGACGCTCGTGGCGGTCGCGCCGCTGACAAATGTCGCGGTTGCGCTGCGCAAGGAGCCGCGCATTATCAATGCGGTGCGCGAGGTCATTATTATGGGAGGCGCGCTGCGCACCGACGGCAACACCACCTCGCTGGCGGAGTTCAATTTTTTTGTCGATCCGCACGCGGCGCATATCGTCCTTGAAAGCGGCATGCCGATCACGCTGCTGCCGTGGGACATCACGCAGCATATCATTCTTACCCAGGCGGATGTGGACCGTCTGAGTCGCATCACGTCGCCGATCACGCGCTTTATTGCCGATGCTACCCGCTTCTATATCGAGTTTCATCTGGCGGCATTCGGCTACGCCGGGTGTTCGATCAACGATCCTGCGGCGTTAGCGCTGGCGTTCATGCCCGATCTGGCGCGCACTGAGCCGATGCACGTGGCGGTCGAGTATGCCAGCGAATTGACCGCCGGAAAAAGCGTGATCAGTTATATCGGTCCGGCGACCCGCGAGCCGGATGCGCATGACCTGGCCGGGTACGATACTGCCCGATGGCCCCCGCACTGGCGCCGCGCCTTTCGCCCTGCGCCCAATGTGCGCGCTGTCGTTGAGTTCGATACGCAACGCTTTATCAATCTCTTCGTCGAACGCATGGAACGCCTGGCGCTGACCTTGAGCGATGCGTCCGGTGAGCGAAATCCGTAACAGGGAACAGGAAGGCTCATAGAGCGCGCAACCAGAAGGAATGCCTGCCCCGTCTTTGGCGTGGGCTGCAACAGGCTCAGCCCACGCCAAAGACACGACATCAATCATCCGTATGAATCCGTCTCAATCCGTGCGCATCCGTGTTCTATTACGCACTACGCAGTCGCTCTCACAAACGAGGTGATGTGGAGGAATCGTTACATCTCCGCTCTGCTTCCGCTGCTGGCGTATCTGCTGCTTGCGGTCCTTTTCACCTGGCCCCTGGCTGCCCATTTGACGACTGCGCTTGGCGGCGGTCTCGATCCATTGCTGCAAACGTGGGTGCTCGCCTGGAATGCGCGCGCCCTGACTACCGATCCGCTCGCAGTCTGGCATGCGCCGATCTTCTTCCCCTACCCCGATACGCTGGCATACAGCGATCACCACCTGCTGCTGGCAATCGTCGCTCTGCCACTCATCGCAACCGGCGGTCCGGTGCTGGCATACAACCTGCTTGTGCTGACGAGTTATGCGTTGACCGGTTGGGCTGTCTATCTGCTGGCATATGAGATGTCCGCTCGCGTCCGCATGCCATGGGTCCGAGCAATCGGTGCGTTTGCGGCTGGCGCCCTGTTTGCATTCGGCACGTACCGGATGACGCATTTCGTCCATCTGCAACTGCTGCAGACCGCCTGGCTGCCGCTGGCGCTCCTGTTTCTTCGGCGGCTGCTACGCGATCCTGATGACGGCGACGGGCGCTGGCGCGATGCAGCGCTCTTTGGACTGTTCGCGGGCATTCAATGCGTGACGGCGCTCTACTATGCTTATGTTGCGGCGCTGACGCTGGGGTTGTACGTCGTGATCTGGTTGTGGGGAGCGATCCGTCAAACGGCGCGCGCCGGTCTTTTGCGACGCATTGGCGGACTGGCGCTCGGTGGAGGGCTGGCGGCGCTCATCACCGCGCCATTGACGCTTCCGTATCTGCGCATTTACGAGTATCTGGGAGTCGTGCGCTCGCCACGCGAACTCGACAACTGGTCGGCGCCGCTCCAGGCGTATCTCGCAGTCAACCCGACCAACTGGTTGTATGGAGGACGAGGCGGCTGGTTTGCCGCCAGCGGCGGCGAGTTTGCGCTCTTCCCCGGCTTTGTTGCGATTGGGCTGGCGGCGACAGGCGTGGCGCTGACCTTCTGGAAGCGATCTACTGACCAGAGAACCTTATCAGAAGACGCGTCTCCGGCGCGTGATGTTATCTTCCTCGTTCTGCTAGGGTTCAGCGCATTCGCGTTATCACTCGGAACCGGCATTCGTCTGGAGCGCGGCGACGAACCGTTTCCGCTCCCGTTGCCATACCCGCTGCTCTACGAACGCATTCCTGGTTTTGGCGCGTTGCGCGTCCCGGCGCGCTGGGCAATGCTGACACACCTGGCGCTGGCGTTGCTGGCTGGCATTGCGTTGGTTCAACTGGGATGCTGGCTCGGCGCAGCCCGACAACGAAGCCGCCTGACAGTCGCAGTTCTGACAATAGTCGGAACCGCCGCGCTGATTGAGCATGCCGCATTTCCCGTGCCGCTGGCGACGCCACCCTCCCCACCGCCGATCTACGCCTGGCTCGGCGCGCAATCAGATATTCGCGCCATTCTGGAGCTGCCGGTCGGTCCGACGCCGCGCGGGGCGGAACTCGAACGCATCACCATCCGACAGTTCCATCAGATGCAGCACTGGAAGCCGCTGGCGACCGGGTACAGCGGCATCATTCCGTTCGGCACGACCGACCTGCTGCGCCGGGTGTAGCGCCTGCCTGACGATGACACCCTGCGCTATCTGGCGCTGGCAGGCATCGATACGCTGATCATCCATCGTCACGAGTACGATGCAGAGAAACTGGCGCACCTGCTGGCATGGGCAGACACGACCTCCCTGCTTCAACGCCGGAGTGAAGTCGGCGATGCACTGGTCTACACGATCACGCCTGAGGCAGACATGCCATCGCCAGCGATGGCAGGCGCGTCGGTGTTTGTGTCAGTGGATGAGCGTGTACCAGGAGCGCTGGCGCTTGGGTTGATCCGGCGCTGGGAAGCGGAGGGGGCGATCCTGTACGGCGCCGGACGCACACGCTACTACCCCGATCTGAAACCGCTCCGACCCGGTCAGGTCTGTGATTACGGGCTGCTGGCCGCCGATGAGGATCCGGTGTCCGCCGGGTTCAGCGCCGAAGGGTTGCGCTGGCGATCCAACGGTCTGGCGTTGTACGCGCGCGACCCGCGCCTGATCGCTGCGCTCAACCTGGCGCAGCCGGTCGCCGGGCAGTTCCACCCGGCATATCCGTCATACCTGAATGTGACCGTCGAGATGGATCGCATTCAGATTACTGACACGCTTCTTCCATTACAGACGCCGCTCAACGATGCGCACATCGAACTCGACATCGCCAGTTCATCAGAGCAGGCAATTGTCATTGACAACACAGCCTACCCCATTTCACCCGGCGCTGTCACTATCGCCGCGCCTGTTCCGCTTCAACAATCAGTATTCATTGCTGGAGCGCCTGACGCTGTCGCCATTCAGCGCATTCGCGTGTTTGCCGCGCCGCGCGCGCCCGCGCCGCCGGAAGGCGCGCTGGCATTGAGCGCCGACAGTCGTTTCGACGGTTCACGTCTGTCAGTCGCCATGCGCATCGGCGGCGCGGGCGCGCTGGTGATCGATGTGCGCGGCGCCGCAGCGCGCGACGACCGACCGATTCATCTGCTCGAAGGCGTGCTGCCAGTTCCACCAGATGACAATAAGCTGACGTTCAGCGTCGATCTGCTGGCGCCGGACGAATCCTGGGTGACCCATCGCGGAGAGCCGGAGGATGGACGTTATATTGTTTATGTCAAATCAGCCGCACATCCCGGCGCGCCTGGGACGCCGATCGCGACCTTTTTCATCCGCAATGGCGCTATCAGCGATCCTCGACCAGCGCCGTTGCCGTTGCGAATAATCGGGGGTTAGGGATTAGGGGTTAGACTTCCTACCTCTTGCCTATCGCCTCTCATCTCTTGCCCCTCGCCTCGTGCCTTGCTTCACCTTCCCACGTTCAGCATTCAACATTCACCAGTCCCCACTTTGTGACGCCGTTGCGATGCAACGGCGCTACTTTACCAACGTCAACCTTCGCACCTTCAACCTGTAACCCTTCGCTGCCGCGATGCAATGCTGCGCCGTTGCGATGCAATGCTGCGCCGTTGCGATGCAATGCTGCGCCGTTGCGATGCAACGGCGCTACTTCGTGACGCCGTTGCATCGCAACG
>JAUQOW010000334.1 GCA_030550675.1 Chloroflexota bacterium | reverse complement strand
CCGGACAGGTGACGCCACGTAGACCACTCCGTCAATCAGTTCAGCTTTCTTGATCTCAGGGTGCAACGCATAGCGCCGGGCAAACTCGGCGCGCGTCAGGCGGTCGCCCGATTGCAGCGGCGGACGTTTGTCGGGCGCGACACTGGCAGGGGCGCGCGATGGCGTTTCGGTTTCTACGCTCATGCCTGTTCTCCTGGTTGCAACCGCAGACGCTCCACGAACGCAGCGTGCGCCGGGTCTGCCAGCCCGCGGTGCAGCGCGGCGAGGAGCGCCGCCGCATCGCCAGCCCATAATGCCGCCGGGTCGAGCCATAAGCCGGGGAAGACCCGACTGCGCAGCGTGCCGTCGGCGTCGAGCGGCAGCGGCGTGAACACTCCCTCGCGCAGTTCCCACCAGTCCACGCGCTGCTCATACGCTTGCGCCACCAGGTACTCGCGCACGCCGACGCGGGCATAGACGCGCTTCTTGTCGTGCAGGTCGTAGGCGGCGCTGCTGGCGGCGACCTCGACAATCAGGTCGGGCGGACCTTCGATGTAGTCGTCGCCGGTGACGCGCGAACGTCCGCCGTGCTGCGGTTCGAGGCGCAGCAGCGCATCCGGTTGGTGTTCGTTCTCAAAGTCCAGCACAACCGTGGCATTGTCGCTGAAATCGACGCCAGGCGTTGCTGCCGCATATGTGATGATCCATCCAACCAGCAGGCTATGAGGTTTGCCATGCTGGCGATGCCGGACAGGTGACGCCACGTAGACCACTCCGTCAATCAGTTCAGCTTTCTTGATCTCAGGGTGCAACGCATAGCGCCGGGCAAACTCGGCGCGCGTCAGGCGGTCGCCCGATTGCAGCGGCGGACGTGTGTCGGGCAAGAAGTCGGCAGCGATGCGAGGTGCGGGTTCGGACTCAACGCTCATCCTGGACCTCCTGCGCAAAGTATACCGCATGTCCGCAAAAAGCGGCATTACCTGCCAAAAAACACAACCGCCAGCGTGACAGCGAAGAAACCGAGCGACACGGCAAACAACCCATACCAGCGGCGGTAGAGTGATGGCGGGCAGGGGTAGGTCAGCGGGCGGATGAACGCCTGAATGTACGCCATCGTCGCCACGAACTGCGCGACGAACAGCCCGATCTTCGTCAGCACCCAGGGCGTCCAGCCGGTGTAGAGTTGCGCCAGCGCGATGCCAGAGATCAGAACCCCGGCGAACACGACATCGACAAACTTGACTTCGTGCCGGATGTAGGCGCGCATCAGCGCGGCATCGGTCGTCACGTCGCCTGCATTTGTCGTCAGGCGCGGCTCGAAGGTGCGCACCACCAGCATCGACGCAGCGACAGCGCCCATCCAGAGCGCAAAGCAGGCGACGTGGATCAGGAGGAGAAACTGGTACATCTCGTCGATCTGCTGGTCTGAACCACAGAGACACAGAGGACACAGAGAATATCACTATCGTTTCGCTGCAAAGGGGTGCAGCAAAGACCTCAAAGGTCAGATACGTTCAACCTTCAACCTTCCCGCCTTCAACCTTCAAACCTCTCAGCCACTCCGTCAGATCAAGCAGCGCGTCGAGGTTGATTTCGTGCGCCATCGGGTATTCGCGGTAGGTGAGCGCTACGCCAAGCTGACTCAAGAAATCGCGACTGGCGCGCCCATGGGCAATGGAAACGACCTGATCGCGTGTGCCGTGAATGACCAGGAACGGCTTGCCGACCAGTGCGGCGCGGTCGGGCAGTTCATCAATGATCGCCGAAGGCACAATGCCGCTCAACACTGCTGCGCCCGCCACCAGATCAGGGCGTGTCAGCGCCGTCAGCGCCGCCATCGTTCCTCCCTGGCTAAACCCGGCGACAATAACGCGCTGTGGATCGGCATGGTATGCCTGCGTCGCCTGCTCGACGAACTGCGCCGTCACCCGCGCTGCGTGGCGCGCCTGCACGTCATCCACGGCAATGGCGCCGTCCGGAGTGAATCCGATCTCGAACCAGGCGTACATGCCAGGCATGAGCACGAGCGGCGCGCGTGCGCTGAGCACCAGAAACTGCGGGTCGATGTAGGGCGTCAGACCGAACAGGTCCTCCTCGTTGCTGCCATATCCGTGAAAGAGGACGAGCAGCGGCGGGTGCGGGTTGTCGCCCGCTGCGGGACGCACCAGGTGATAGAGCGGCAGGTTACGCGGTTCCACGTTCATGGTCCTCCAGTGATTCGCCGCTGTACGCCGCGTTGCGACAGTCGGAGCCAAAACTCAATATAGCCAGTCCGATGACGCCGCCAAGGATGCAGGCGGCGGGCAGCCAGGGCGCCGCCAGAACAGGAAGCGCAGTTGCGAGTGCACCGGTTTCGGAAGCGTGCAGCAGTTGAACGCCGAGCGCAATTGCGCCAAAGCAACTAACCTGCAACGGGCGCAGTCGCGGTCCCACGGCGCACGACGCCGCCTGCCGCCCCTGCCGCAGCCGCACCGCCACCCCGCCGAGCAGCATGGTCAGCGCCAGCCACACCCCGCCAGCGCCCGGCGCCAGGAAGGCGTCGATCCAGCCGGTGACCAGCCAGGCGACCAATGCGCCTGCGGCGATCAGAATAGAGCGCGCTTTCCAGTCTGCAAGGCTCATGCCATTCCTCCGACATGCCGGCGTCGGTCAGTGATGAGTGATAAGTGACGAGTTGGGTGCCCATAACTCGTCACGCCGCTCCTGGGAGCGCGGGCGTTGCGTCGGTTGGTAACAAGTAATGAGTGACAGGTAATGAGTATTTGCCCGTAAGTTACTCCACCATCTCTATTGTACTCGAAGTTTGGGGAGCGGTTGGCGTGCTCGATCTGGAAAGATAATCTCGGACTGTTGCATGATACAATGATAGGTACGCCTCTTTGGGGTGCATCATCCGCTCACAGCAGAGTGGATCAGCAAAGCTGAGGGTGACTTTGCCACTGCGCAACGTGAGTTTCATGCGCAGTTTCCCGAATATCGAGTGCATGCTATCATGCTGACATGGCATACAGCGATTTCAAACTGCCCGAACTGAAGCGTCGCTTCAACCTGACTCTTGAGGAAGACGCTGATCTCTTCAATGCAGCGCCAGAACTGCCTGTCAGCGACTGGCTTCAGGAGACGTTGCGTGAAACGCTGCCGCTCGCACTGGCGATCAACACTGAAAAGGTGCGCTCTGAGTTAATCATTGCGCCAATACTGATTGAATTGCGCAGACAGACCGGGCGCACGATCAGCTTCTTTTCAGGCGTCGATTTCACGGTTGATCCTTCTGAAGGACTGAACGGCGTGTGTGATTTTATCGTCTCGCTGTCGCCGGAGCAACTCTTCGTCAGCGCGCCGGTGCTGATTATGTTCGAGGCGAAGAACGAGGATATCAAAGGCGGCTTTCCGCAGTGCATCGCGGCGATGATCGCTGCGCAGCGCTTCAATGAGCGCGAAGGGAATGCTATTCCTCTCATCTATGGCGCCGTCACCACCGGTACGAACTGGCGCTTCCTGCAACTGGATCAGAACGTCGTGCGCATTGATCGCCGCGAGTATTACATCGATAATGCGCCGAAACTGCTCGGCATTCTGATGACGATAACCGGAAAACTGGCGCCCATTACTCCGACGCTGCCCTGACAGCGCGTCCCGGCAGCCAGATTGCCGCTACGAACGCCAGCGCGCACGCCGCTCCTGCGAAGAGAAACGTTTCCCCAACGACCTGCGCCGCCACGTCGATCAAAAACATCCGCGCCCGGTCAAAATCCAGCAGCATCGCCGGGTCCGCCGCGCGGCGCAGCGCGTCTTGCCGTTGCACCCCCCACAATGTCAGCGTTGAGACGCCAGCGGTCATGCCAATCAGCCGCAGGATGATCACCAGCGCCGACGCTGCGCCGCGCCGGTCGGGTCCGGCCGCCGCGATGATCGCGGATGCCGTGGGCGCAAGCGCCATGCCGATGCCGCAGCCTGCCAGCGTCAACCCGCCGACCATCGTCCCGTAATCGGTGTCGGATTGCCAGCGGCTCATCGCCAGGTACCCGGCGGTTGCCACTGCCAGCCCGATCAGCGCCGGAAGGCGTTCGCCGAACCGTCCCGCCAGGCGACCGCCGGGCCACGCCAGCAGCGCCAGCGCCACGGTCAGCGCCGACAGCACCAGACCAGTCTCCCATGCGCCGCGTCGCAGAATGTCGGGGTCGGTCGGGTAGAGCAATCCCAGGCGTGTGTTGATGAACAGCGGAACGTTGGCAATCGCCAGCGCCAGCGCAAATCCGATCAGTACGTTCATGATCGATGCCGCGACTGTTCCGCGTTGCTGGAACAACGTCAGGTCGAGCAGCGGATCGCGCGCTCGCCGTTCGACCCAGATGAACGCCGCCAGGACGACAAACGACGCCAGCGTCAGCGGCAGCGCGTAGGGCGGCGGTCCGGGACGGTCGCCGTAGAAATCGGTCTGACCCAATTCAGCGCCAGCGCCCATCCCGATGTTGAACGCCGTCAGACTGATCGAGATCAACACTGCGCCGCGCCAGTCGAAACTGCCCGACGCACGGGTGACGACCACGCGCCGCAGCGCCAGCCAGGTCAGCGCCAGGGCGATCAGACCGAACGGCACATTGAGCCAGAACAGCAGTCGCCAGTCAT
>JAUQOW010000333.1 GCA_030550675.1 Chloroflexota bacterium | reverse complement strand
CTAGTGCGCAAGCGCGATCTTCAGCACCTCATCCATTGACGAGACCGGGATCAACTGCAACTCCTCACGCACCTTCTTCGGCAGCTCGGCAATGTCCTTCGCATTGTCCTTCGGCAGAATGAAGGTGCGGATGCCAGCGCGATGCGCCGCCAGCGTCTTCTCTTTCAAGCCGCCAATCGGCAGCACCTTGCCGCGCAGCGTAATCTCGCCGGTCATCGCCACATCCCGTCGCACCGGCTTGCCGGTCACCGCCGAAATCAGCGCCGTCGTCAACGTAATGCCCGCCGACGGACCGTCCTTCGGCACAGCGCCCTCCGGCACGTGGATGTGAATGTTGTGCTCATCGAAGTAGCTTGGATCGACGCCGAGCTGCTCGGCGCGGAACCGCGCATAACTCATCGCCGCCTGAGCGCTCTCCTTCATCACCTCGCCAAGTTGACCGGTAAGCTGGAGACCGCCTTTGCCGCGCACCGGCAGCACCTCGATCGAGAGGACATCGCCGCCGGTTGGCGACCATGTGACGCCAGTCGCCACGCCGACCTCATCTTTCTCTTCTGCCAGCCCGAAGGTGTAGCGCTCCGGACCCAGGTAGCTGGGAATATCCGGCGCATCGATGACGATCGGGAACTCAACCGGTTCGCCGTCACTGGCAGCCGCCACCTTCCGCGCCGTCTTGCGGCACAGGCTGGCGATCTCACGCTCCAGATTGCGCACTCCCGCTTCGCGGGTATATTCGCGCACCAGTTTGATAATGGCAGCATCGGTGATAATCAGTTGATCCGGCGTCAACCCGTGGAACTCACGCTGCTTGCGCACCAGGAACCCCTGAGCGATGCCCAGCTTCTCGTCCTCCGTGTACCCGCCGATCTCGATGATCTCCATACGGTCGCGCAACGGGTTCGGGATCGTATCGAGTTGGTTGGCGGTCGCAATGAAGATCACCTGCGAGAGGTCGAACGGAATCTCCAGGTAGTGATCGGAGAACGCATTGTTCTGCTCAGGGTCAAGCACTTCCAGCAACGCCGACGTCGGATCGCCGCGGAAGTCCTGACCGACTTTGTCGATCTCGTCGAGCACATACACCGGATAGCGCGACTTCGCCGTTTTCATCCCCTGGATGATACGCCCGGGCAGCGCGCCGATGTAAGTGCGCCGATGACCGCGTATCTCGGCTTCATCGCGGATGCCGCCAAGGCTGGTGCGCACGAACTTGCGTCCAAGCGCGCGGGCAATTGAGCGCCCGAGCGACGTCTTGCCAACGCCAGGCGGTCCCACAAAGCATAGGATAGGCGACCGCATCCGATTGCCTGCCAGCTTGCGCACCGCCAGGTACTCCAGGATGCGCTCCTTGACCTTCTCGAGACCATAATGGTCCTCGTCGAGCACCTTTTGCGCCTCGTGCAGGCTGATCTCGGGCAATTCCTCCTCTGCCCATGGCAGATTCAGGATCCAGTCGAGATAGGTGCGGATGACGCCCGCTTCAGGGCTGTTCATGCCCTGCTGCGCCAGGCGCTTCAGCTCGTGCATCGCCTGCTCTTTGACATAGTCAGGCGCATTGAGCTGGTTAATCTTCCGCTTCAGCTCGTCAATGGGATCATCAATATCATCGTCTTCGCCCAATTCGCGGCGGATGACGCGCAATTGCTCACGCAGGAAGTACTCACGCTGGCTCTGATCCAGCACTTCTTTCGTATCCTGCTGAATCTTCTGGCGCAGCTTGAGCAATTCAAGCTGACGGGCAAGCAGCCGATGCGCGCGGCGCAGCCGCTCGACCGGGTCGAGTTCGTTCAGAATATCAAGCCGCTCCTCAAACTCAAAGGCTGGCGCCCACGTGACAATATCCGCCAGGTGCCCTGGCTTGTCAATGCGATGCACAAATGCAACCGCATCCTGCGGCACCTCGCCGAGATGATCAACAAACTCGTCAATCTGCTGCTTGACCGAGTCCATCAAGGCTTCAATCTCAATACCCTTCGGCTCAGGGTCGCTGATGGCGTGGCAACGCACCCGATAGAACGGCTCGCTTTGCAGCATGGTCTGAACCAGCGCGCGGCTGATGCCCTCCAGAATGATGCGCGCCGTGCCGTCAGGCAGTTTGATGAACTCATCAAGACGCGCAATCACGCCGACTGGCGGCAACTGCTGCGGCTGGCTGCTTTTGTACGTCTCGATTTCGCTTTCAGATACAAAAATCAACAAAACAAGATGATCATTCTCCCACGCCTGCTCCATGGCGCGGTACGACTTCCCCTGCCCCACCTGCAGCGGCACCGTCATGTGCGGCATGATCACCATTTCTCCCAGAATGACCAGTGGGAGGTCGTGATCGGAAGTCTCAATCATTTTTCCCATAGATCGTTCCCTCACTCTGTCCGCAATTGGATCTCGCGGATGTGACGCTCTCCTGCGTCTATTCATCGTCTGGACGCTTCGGGGCGTACCCTTGATAACGTGGATTTGCGCTATTCATGGTACCACAAATCCTACCGAATGGTAAATGAGCGGTGACTGAGAACCAGCCGTGCGCGCCGTTTTGCGCTCCCCCGTAGTTCGCCGCGTGGTCGCTCGTCTGTTTCATACTATACAACGAACAAGACGGCGGGAAGTTGCGCCTGCTTTCTCATCTGTTGCAGATACGCCAACATTTCGATCACATCTTGAGTGCCACGACGCGCCGGGCTGCGGGTATGATTTAGAACGTACAGGCGGCGTTGCCGCACCAGCGACGAGCAGGCATTCATGATGGCGCAACACACCATTCTTATCGTCGATGATGAAGCCAATCAGCGACTCATGCTCACGCAGGCGCTACGCACCAATGATGAGCGTGAGATTGCCACTGCCGCGTCGGTATCAGAGGCGCTGGAGTGGCTCAATCACAACACCGCTGACCTGATCATCACGGATTACAACATGCCCTCTGCGAATGGACTGGCGCTGATCGCCCACGTGCGCCAGCGCGCGCTGCCGGTTCGCATTATTCTCATTACGGCATACTATTCGCCAGAGTTACAGGAAGCGGCGCAGAAACTGGGCGTCGATCACTTCCTGACCAAGCCGGTTCCGCTGTCGTTGTTGCGACAACTGGCAAACGACCTGGGCAATGTGTCTTCCAGTGCATGAGGTGCGCGCAGCGCTCAATCTTTTGAGAGGATCACAGATCTTGATTGGGGCGTTCGCGCCTTCCACCTGCAACGCGGCACGATGTTATGGCGCCATACAGTAGAGACGTTGCACCGCAACGTCTCTACTGGCGACCCCTTCCGCCTTCGACCTGCAACGTCTCCACCGGCGACCCCCTTCTGCCTTCAAACCTTCCCGCCTTCAACCGGCAACGCCTCTGTTTTCATCTCTGCGGCGGGAGAAAATGGACAATGCGCAGGAAACTGTCCGCCTTGAGCGAGGCGCCGCCGACCAGCGCGCCGTCGATGTCGGGTTGCGCTATGAGATCGTCGATATTGTCAGGTCTGACGCTGCCGCCGTAAAGGATGTTGATGGTCGCTGCCACATTGGGGCTCGTCATCTCGCCGAGGATTCGCCGGATAGTTTCGTGCATCGCCTGCGCGTCCTCTGGAGTGGCGGTGTCGCCGGTGCCGATCGCCCAGACCGGCTCATAGGCGATGACAATGCGGCTGATCTGCTCCGGCGTCATGCCAGCGAGTGCGGCGCGCACCTGCGCGACCACAACCGTTTCCGCCTGCCCGGCGTCACGCTGCGGCTTGGTTTCGCCGACGCACAGGATCGGCGTGAGGTCGTGCGCCAGGGCGGCGCGCACCTTCTTGCCGATCAGTTCGTCCCCTTCGCCGAAAATCGCGCGGCGTTCGCTGTGCCCGACGATCACATAGGAACATCCCAGGTCGCGCAGCATCACCGGAGAAATGGCGCCAGTAAACGCCCCCTGCGGCTCGATGTAGACATCCTGCGCTCCCAGTGCGATTGGCGTGCCCTGCACCAGATCGCGCACTGTTTGCAGCGCCGTGAATGGCGGGCAGACCAGCACCCTGCGGTCGCTGACATCGCCAAGCCCGCGGAGCAGCCCTTCAACGAGTTCGCGCGCCTCACCGGTGGTTTTGTACATCTTCCAGTTGCCTGCAAGAAGTGGCGTTCGCATGAAACCTCCTCTAACCGCCAAACAGCCTCAGAACAAAGAGCCAGATATTCAGAAGGTTGCCGGGGAGCACAAATGCCAGCAGAATGCCGATAGCCACGGTGACGCCGAACACGACCGAATTCCATGCCAGCACTTTGGCGCCATCAAACGGTCCGGCGGGGATCATGTTGAACAACCCCAGCCAGGCGTTCAGCGCGACGCCAGTGTAGAACAACTGAACGATCCAGGTATCGCGCAGACCGACAAGGAACGCGACAGGCGCCGCGATCAGGAATAGCACCGCAAGCGCCATGTTGGTCGCCGGTCCCGCCAGCGCAATCAACCCGCTCTGGCGCGGCGTCAGGTAGCCGCGGTGCCAGACGGCGCCGGGAGCGGCAAAGAACAGACCAAGCGGCAGGAATGCTACGACAATCGAGATTGCCAGCATTTGCACATTGGCGACGAAGTGCGCCTCTGCGCCGAAGCGCCGCGCCACGATGCGATGCGCCAGTTCGTGGAAGAC
>JAUQOW010000332.1 GCA_030550675.1 Chloroflexota bacterium | reverse complement strand
GGCGCCCAGACCGATCGGTCGCCACGTCACGCCGCCGTCGACGCTGCGAAACAGACCTTTATCCAGCGACCAATCCGCAACATAGAGCGTGGCAGGCGTCTGCGGATCAACCGCCACCAGGCGAAACTGGTCTTCAACCTCAGCACGCGGCGCCGGCACAGCAACCTCGACTTTGCTCCAGGCGGCGCCGCCATCGGCGCTGCGGTAGATGTCTCTGCGCGCATTGGCGTACACTACCCCCGCTGGATCGATGAATAATCGCGTGACGGTGCGATCACCACGCTCAACAATGTCAGGCAGACCGTCGTTCACCGCACGCCAGGTTTCCCCGCCGTCCTCGCTTTTGTACACGCCCTCGTCGGTTCCGGCAAAGATCACTCGCGTATTGGCGGGATCGACGAGCAGTGCGTACACGTCGGACCGGTCACCAAGCCCGGTGTCGATTCGGCGCCAGGTCGCGCCGCCATCGTCGCTCTTGCGCACGCCCCGCCATTCGCCGCCAGCATACAGCGTCACGGGCGATGCCGGGTCGATCGCCAGAGCGGAGACACGACCTGTTTGCTCGACCACGCGCCAGGCAGCGCCGCCGTCCTCACTCTTGTACACGCCGTTTAAGGTTCCAGCATAGACAATCCGGCTGTTCGCCGGGTCAAGCGCCAGCGCATAGGCAGCAGGGCGTTCCCCCAGTCCATTGTTGATGGCGCGCCAGGTAGCGCCGCCGTTGTCGCTCTTGTAGACGCCGTTCTCGGTTCCAGCATACACTGTGGTCGGCGCTGCCGGATCGACGGCGAGCGTCCGCACCCCCGGCAAGTGTCTGCTGGCGGTGCGCCAGGTCACGCCGCCGTCCTCACTTTTGTACACGCCATCATCAGCCCCTGCATACAGCGTGGTCGGCGTGGCCGGATCAAACGCCAGCGTCACGATTTCCGCCCGGTTCGGACCGATGAACTCCCAGGCGTCGTTCTGCTGCGGGCGCAGCAGGACGAACCCCGCCGCCAGCGCGCCGATCAGCGCCAGCGCCAGCCCCACGACGGCGCCAATGAGCGTTGTTTTGCGTGAGATGCGCGACACATGCTCCTCCTCAGACGGACCATACCACTCGCTCAACATCTATACATACGCTCTTAATAACGGCATGTTGCGACAAATTATCAGTGGCGCGGGCAATCGTGGGACCAGTGACGGTCATCGCCGGACGATTCGGTTGACAGGGCGCGTGAGCGCACACGGATTGCCACGGATCGGGACGGATGCACGCGGATTGATCCGTCTGCCATGCAACGATCCGTGTTCATCCGTCGTATCCGCGTGGATCCGTGTCCCCTTCCGCCGCGTTGGGAGGGCGAGTCGTGTATAATTCTCCGTATCGCAAGCGTACTCCAGGAGGAAGCGTATGAACCTCCCGCCTTTTCGTAATGAACCGCCCACCGATTTTAACGACCCTGCCAATGTTGCCGCGATGGAGCAGGCGCTGGCGGACGTGCGGGCGCAGTTTGGGCGCACCTATCCGCTGATTATCGACGGCGAGCGCATCATGACCGACGCCACGATCGCTTCGGTCAACCCGGCGCGTCCTTCGGAGGTCGTCGGGTATGCCGCGAGCGCCGATGTGGCGCTGGCGCAGCGCGCGATTGAAACTGCGCACCGCCGCTTCGCCGAATGGCGTCGCGTGCCGGTCGAGCGGCGCGTCGACCTGCTGCTGAAGGCGGCAGCCGCCATGCGCGCGCGTCGCTTCGAGCTGAACGCCTGGATCATTTACGAGGTCAGCAAAAGCTGGACGGAAGCGGATGCCGATGTCGCCGAGGCGATCGACTTCTGCGAGTTCTACGCGCGCGAGATGCTGCGCCTGAGCGAACCGCAGCCGCTCTACCCCATTCCTGGCGAAGACGACCGCCTGACCTATATTCCGCTCGGCGCCGGGGTTGCCATTCCGCCGTGGAACTTCCCGCTCGCCATTATGGTCGGGCTGGTGACTGCGCCAATCGTTGCCGGCAACACGATTGTGCTCAAGCCCGCCTCGACCTCGCCGATCATTGCGGCGAAGTTTATGGAAATCCTTGAGGAGTGCGGTTTGCCTCCCGGCGTCGTCAACTACCTTCCCGGTCCCGGCAGCAGCGTCGGCGATGCGCTGGTCGATCATCCGCTGACGCGCTTCATTGGCTTCACCGGCTCGAAGGAAGTCGGCATTCGCATTTTCGAGCGCGCCGCGAAAGTGCATCCTGGTCAGAAATGGCTCAAGCGCACCATCCTCGAAATGGGGGGCAAGGATACGATCATCGTAGACGAAACGGCGGACCTGGAAGCTGCTGCATCCGGGATCGTCGTCTCCGCCTTTGGCTTCCAGGGGCAGAAGTGCTCCGCCTGTTCGCGGGTCGTTGCGGTTGAGCCGATCTACGACGAGTTGCTCGACCGGGTGGTGGAACTGACCGGCGGGTTGACCGTTGGCGATCCGGCGCAGCGCGGGACGTTCATGGGCGCCGTTATTGATGAGCGTTCACGCGCGAAGATCCGCTGGTACATTGAAGAAGGGCTGCGCGAAGGGGGACGACTGGCGTTCAGCGGCGAGGCGCCGGACGACGGCTTTTTCGTGCCGCCGACGATCATCGCCGATGTTGATCCAAATGCGCGCATCGCCCAGGAGGAGATCTTCGGTCCGGTGCTGGCGTTCATCAAGGCGCGCGACTTCGACGAGGCGCTGGCGATCGCCAACAACACCGAGTACGGTCTGACCGGCGGGGTCTACTCGCGCTCGCGCGAGCGGTTGGAGCGCGCCCGTGATGAGTTCCACGTCGGCAACCTCTACTTCAACCGCAAGATCACCGGCGCGATGGTCGGCGCACACCCGTTCGGCGGCTTCAACATGTCGGGCACCGACTCGAAGGCGGGCGGGCGTGATTATCTGCTCCTCTTCCTGCAAGCCAAGACGGTGGCTGAGAAATTGTGAAATAGCGTTCAAATGACGTGGGGACGTTGCATTGCAACGTCCCTACGCGACTGCCTTGCAATCTCCCTACGCGACCGCCTTGCAATCTCCCTATGCGCACACCACGGTACATGTGCACGAAAGGTTACACCATGCCCGTACCACATCAACTGACCGAACTCAAGGCGCGGCTCCACGCGATCTATGATCTGGAAATGGCGGCTGCGCTGCTGAACTGGGATCAGACAACGTATATGCCCCCCGGCGGCGCGGCGGCGCGCGGTCGTCAACTGGCGACGCTGGGGCGCATCATCCACGAGAAGCGGATCGACCCGGCAATCGGGCGTCTGCTCGATGCGCTGCGTCCCTACGAGGAGTCGCTCCCGCCCGACGACCCCGATGCGGCGCTCATCCGGGTGACGCGGCGCGACTACGAGCGCGCGACGCGCATTCCCGCCGCGTTCACTGCCGAACTTTACGAGCACACCGCCGCCAGTTACGACGTCTGGTCGCGCGCGCGTCCGGCGAACGACATCGCCGCCGTGCTTCCCTACCTGGAACGCACCCTCGACCTCAGCCGCCGCTTCGCGGAGTTCTTTCCCGGCTACGAACATATTGCCGATCCGCTGATCGACATGGCGGATTACGGGATGCGCGCCGCGACGATCAAACCGATCTTCGCAGAACTGCGCCAGGGATTGATCCCGCTGGTCGAACAGATCACCAGCCAGCCGCCGGTGGATGACTCCTGCCTGCGCCAGTTCTTTCCCGAAGCGCAACAGTGGACTTTCGGCGTCGAGGTCATCACGGCGCTAGGGTACGACTTCAACCGCGGACGGCAGGATAAGACGCTGCACCCGTTCATGACCAAATTCTCGCTCAATGATGTGCGCATCACCACCCGCTTCGACGAACACGACCTCAGTTCGGCGCTCTTCAGCACCATCCACGAAGCCGGGCACGCGATGTACGAGCAGGGCATCGCGCAGGAGTTTGAGGGGACGCCGCTCGCCTCCGGCACGTCGGCTGGCATGCATGAGAGTCAGTCGCGTTTGTGGGAAAATATCGTCGGACGCAGCCGTCCCTTCTGGGAACATTTCTACCCGCGTCTTCAGGCGACGTTTCCCGATCAGTTGGGGAGCGTGCCGCTCGAAACCTTCTACCGGGCGATTAACAAAGTGCAGCGCTCCCTTATTCGCACTGAGGCGGACGAAGTAACCTACAACCTGCACGTTATTCTGCGCTTCGATCTGGAACTGGCGCTGCTCGAAGGAACGCTTGCCGTGCGCGATCTACCCGAAGCCTGGCACGAGCGCTACCGCAGCGATCTCGGCGTCGCCCCGCCGGACTACCGCGACGGCGTGTTGCAGGATGTCCACTGGTACGGCGGACTTATCGGCGGCGCATTCCAGGGATATACGCTAGGGAACATTATGAGCGTGCAACTGTTTGATGCCGCGTTGCGCGACCATCCCGACATTCCGCAGCAGATCGGCAGCGGCAGATTCGACACGCTCCGCGAATGGATGCGCGAGCGCGTCTACCGCCATGGGCGCGCCCTCGACGCCGACGACATCCTGCGCCGCGCCACCGGCAGATCGCTCGACGTGCAGCCGTACCTGGCGTATTTGTGGCGCAAATACGGCGAGTTGTACAGTGTGACGCCTCCGCGCGGTTCTCACAATGCGGTTGCGCCGT
>JAUQOW010000331.1 GCA_030550675.1 Chloroflexota bacterium | reverse complement strand
ATTGAATTGAAAGAATAGCGAAGTTTCCGGAAAAAGCGCCCAAAGAGCGCAGATAGGGGCGCTCATCCGCTTCTTCTGCATGAGCATGCACGTCAACGCGCCACGAGCGGCAACAGCAGTCGATACGTCACAGGACGTTCAACGGTTGCCGTGTCATCGGCGCATGTCCAGCCGGGAGCGCTTTCTGTCGAAGAGATCGTTGCTACCTGCGGTACAAGGACGCGCAGCGTTGCTCCTGGCGCGGCGGCCTGACCCTGGTTCGTGTAGCGCAGCCGGTATGCAAATGGTGTCCCGGCAATCACCTGCGACGCCGCTTCGACATTCATGCGCAACTCCGGTGCGCCTGTGTTTGTCAGGTTGAACACCGCTGGCGTCGCTACGCCCGCAACAGCCGCCGTCACCTGATAACTCCCCGCCAATCCGTTGGCGATTGCCGTGACGCTGGCTTTTCCCTGGGCATTGGTCGTTGCGGTCGTTCCGGCAGGGAACGTCGCACTTGCTCCAGACGACGGCGCACTGAAGGTCACGATTGCGCCCGGCTTCGGATTGCCATAGGCATCGGTGATGGTCACTTCCAGCGGCGCAGCGAAGGCGGCGCGCACCGGCGCGCTCTGGGTTGCGCCGCCAGTCGCGGCAATCGCATCAGGCGCGCCTGCCGTGTTGGTCAGCGTAAAGACTGCTGGCGTCGTGGCGGCGGGAGAGGTTGTCGTGGTCACCTGGTATGTGCCAGCGACCGTATTGGCTTCTCGAAAACCATCAGGCAATACGCAACGATCCGGCGCGCCAGGCACTCTTGCAGCGCCAGGCTGCCGGAGAGGCTGTGGATGAAGGGGTGCGCCCATCCCGCCAGGCGCAGCGCATCGCGCGCCGCGCCTGCCAGGATCGGCGGGAGGCGGTGCAGCCGCAGAGCGCCGGTCAGGTCGCGGGTGCTGCGGAGAGCGAGTCCGGCGCGGCGCGCCGCAGCAATGACCTCATCGAGCGGGCGCACGCCGGGAACGCGCCACCCTTCGCGGAACGCCGTCAGCCAGCGTTCTTCCGCCGCATTCGAAGGGGCGCGCACAACAACATCGTCGCAGACAATCAGGCGTCCTTCGGGAAGCAACGCTGCGGATGCCTGGTCAAAGGCGCGCTGGAGATCGTGGGAGTGGGCGAACGCTTCAATTGCCAGCGCAACGTGGAAGCGTGCAGCAAACGGGAGATGGTGGAAATCGCCAGTGATCACGACTGCGTGCGCGCGCGGCAGGATCCGTCGCGCAATCCGCGCCTGCGTTGCGCTCAGGGTCGCGCCAGCCAGCCGCGCCTCCGGCAGCGCGCGCGCGCAGAACGCCAGCGTTCCCCCCAGACCGCATCCCAGGTCGAGCAGGCGTAACGCAGCGACGCGCCGCTCAGCAGCGAATGACTGAATCTCCGCCAGCGCCAGCGCATTGACCCGTTGCAACGCCGCATCGAATGTCGTCGCCGCTTCGTCCCAGATGGCGCGATGCGCTGCATACGCCCGATTGCCCAGCCCCAACGCGCGAAACAGGCGGGTATTCCGGTCATAATAGCGCTGAATCTCGCGTATTGACACGCTCTGAGCAGTGTGCAACGACACGGGTCATCCGCCTTTGAACGGTATTGATCCTGCTCCCTGACCTTCGCATCCCTCACAAGTGGAGAGTTTTTGGGGTGCGAGGGGCGTTTTCCGCATCCTGACGCCTGTTTTCCCCTCTTCCCCCCGCCCCCTTCTCCCACAAGGGGAGAAGGGGGAGTCAGGGCATTCTGATGCCTGTTTTCCCCTCATCTCCCTGCCCCCTTCTCCCACGAGGGGGGAAGGGGACGTTGGGGCGTCCTGATGCCTGTTTTCCCCTCATCTCCCTGCCCCCTTCTCCCACGAGGGGGGAAGGGGACGTTGGGGCGTCCTGATGCCTGGAGCAGGCGATCCAACGAGAAGGTTTGCCGAAAAACTCTACCCCTATGAGTTTGCATCCCCGGTCGCGGTTGGCGTCCACTGATCCGCTCCACTCGTCCACCTGCCGGACAAGCGCCTCGACGGTTACGATGTTCTGGGACAGATCGGCTTCAACGGCGCGCAGCAGGCGCAGGGCATGCTGCTGGCGGTGACGTATGACGAAAGGGGTTGGGCGTTTGGGGGGAGACTGGCGCGTTGCCCATCGCCACCACGCGCCCGCGATGCCAGCCAGCGCTCCGCCTCCGCCGATCAGGACAGCGAGCCAGGGCGATCCGGTCTGCCAGATCAGCAGCGCCAGCGCGATGCTGGCGAAGAGCAGCGTCCAGCGCGTCGCCAGGGGCGGCGAACCTCGCCATCGCCGCTGGCGGGGAAGGGTGCGAAACGGTATCATGACATTGCGAGTGAGACGTTGCATCAGGGATAGAGCCACTCTCTGCAAGTGGAGCAGTCCGATGATACCAGACACCCATCCTGTCGACAAACTCCTGCGCCCCTTCGATGGTCAGGTTCCAGGCATCAGCGTACTACTGCTCGTCGATGGCAGTGCGCACTACGCACGGGCGCTCGGCATGGCGGACCTCGAACGGAACGCGGCTATTACCATCGCCACGAACTTTCGTCTGGCGTCGTTAACCAAGCAGTTTACTGCGGCTGCCGTGCTGCGATTGGCGGCGCAGGGCGCCCTTTCGCTCAATGAAACGATTGCGCGCTTTTTTGAGTCGGCGCCGGCTTACTGGCGCCAGATCACCGTTCACCATCTGCTCACCCATACATCAGGACTGGCGGATTACGAGGAACTGATCCCCCCCGGCACGACCACGCAACTGCGCGATCGCGACGTGTTCGACCTTGTGCGGCGCGTTGATGCGGGATATGCTGCGCCCGGCGCGGCATTCCGCTACAGCAACACCGGCTACTGCCTGCTGGCGCTGATCGTCGAGCGGGTCGCCGCTCAACCGTTCGCTGCGTTTCTGCGGGAGCAGGTGTTTCTGCCAGCCGGCATGCATTTCACGGCGGCGTATGAGGGCGATGGCAGCGCCATTCCGCGCCGCGCCTTCGGATACTCGTTCCGCGACGGCGCCTTCGTTCGCACGGACCAGAGCCTGACGAGCGCCACCCTGGGGGATGGCGGCGTCTACAGTTCGACAATTGACCTTGAGCGGTGGGATGCGGCGCTCTCCAGCGATGCGCTCCTCCCTGAGCCGTGGCGCGCAGCCATGTTCACTCCTCACGTCATCACACCATCCGGCGACGCATATGGTTACGGTTGGTTCCTTACCGGCATCGCCGGGCAGCGCGCCGCCTATCATACCGGTGAAACCGTGGGCTTCCGCACCGCAATCGTGCGCCTGCTGGATCGCCAGTGCACGGCGATTGTCCTGGCAAATCGCAGCGAGGCGGCGCCGCTGCCGATTGCGCATATGCTTATACGAACAGTTTTGGATGGCAGTGATATTATGGAACAAGCGGGTGATTGATCGCCAGAGGGGAACGTTCTGATGCCTCTGGTTGGAGCGGGTTTGCGACCAGACCCGCCGTTTGAAAGAATGTGGTTCGAATGGCTTCCAGGGGAAGGGAGAGCGCCGCTATGCCATACGCTCCTTCAACGACTGATATCGGGCATCTGCTTGAGATGCTGCTCCGCGAGCAACGCATCAAATTGGAAATAACTGGCGGCGTGCCGACGTGGCGGTTGCTGCCGAGTGTGCGTCATCAGAAGGTCATTGATCGTATTCGTGCAAGCATTGCACCGATTGCGGGTGCGTCGGGCGGATGCGGCTGCTACCATCTCTCAGATGCGTCGCTCGTCTTTCCTGATGGATCGTACCGGCGTCCTGACATTGCTATCTTCTGCGTCGAGCCGCCTGACATTGATGAGTCGTGGGAGTGCGTTCCTGAAGCGGTGATTGAAATTGTCAGTCCGGGTTACACTGAAAAGGACCTGAGCATCAATCCGACGTGGTATTTATCGCAGGGCGTCAAGGATGTGCTGGTTGTCGAACCGCGCGAACGCTGGGTGCAGCATTTCAGCCATGGTCGTCCGCCTGCCACGCATGCGTGGCACTACACCGCTGAATTGCACTGCGGTTGCCAGGTGACGATCTGACCGCGTCTCAGCGCGCCGGTTCGGCAATTGTGATCAGGCGGTGGCTCATATCCACCACCTCACGACCAACAATGACTTTGTCGCCGATGCACGAGATGAGGGTCAGGCGTTCACGCCCCTGCGGCAGCATCCACTCCACTTTAGTCGGGCGCACCCACACCTGGCGCGTCACCACATAGTTGAAAGCGGTTCCGTTCGAGTCGTACACGGTCAACTGCGCGCCAGGACGCAACTCCTTCAGGCGCGCGAATGGCGCCGGAATGCGCGGTGCATGGCGGAAACGCAGGACGTGTCCCCACAGCACCACATTCTCGCCCTGTCCTGGCAATGCGCTGCGGTTGTACCAGCCGACATCGTGATCCGGCACGACCGGCATTCCCTGGGCATCCAGCCCAACCGCAACGATGCGAGCGTCCATGCCGACGTCGCGGGCGACGATGCGCGTCGGAACGGCGCCTGATGGTCGCTCTGCACGCGCGACTTCCGGCGCACGCGCCGTCGGACCGTACTCGCGTCCAAGCAGACCGAGCAGGACCTGCGCGGACGGCGGATTTTCGGGATGCACCTCGAAACGTCCGCGTTCAAACCACTGC
>JAUQOW010000080.1 GCA_030550675.1 Chloroflexota bacterium | reverse complement strand
GACGAGGCGCTGGAGGTAATGTCGCCAAACGGCAGAGCGCACTTTGCGCTTTCAGAGAATGCTCCCGCACCTTCGCCGGTGATTGCCTGGGAGGATGTGTCATTTGCACACGGCGACAGGAGGGTGCTGGATCAGGCGCGCCTGTCGGCGGCGGCGGGCGAAATCGTCGGAGTGCTGGGCGCCAACGGCGCCGGCAAAACAACGCTCCTCAGACTGGGCAATGGGTTGCTTCGTCCACAGCGCGGCACGGTTCGCATTCAAGGGCAGGCGATCGGACGACGACCGCTCTGGGAGATTGCGCGCAGCGTCGGGCTGGTCGTGCAGCATCCAGGGCATATGCTGTTCGCGCCGACTGTTCAGGAGGAACTGGAGGCGGGACCACGCGCACTGCAACGGTTGGATCGCGCCTGGCTCAGCCATGTCATTCACCGGTGCCGCCTGGAACCGTTGCTGCATCGCTCGCCGCACCTGTTGAGCGCTGGCGAGCAGCGACGCGTGGCGATAGGGGCGGCGCTGGCGTCGCGACCATCCGTGCTGCTCCTCGATGAACCGACGGCGGGGCAGGATGCGTTCAGCCGACAGGCGCTGCGCACGCTGTTGACCGATGTGGCGCGCGATGGCGTGGCGGTCATTGTCGCCACTCACGACACTGAATGGGCATA
This sequence comes from Chloroflexota bacterium, assembly GCA_030550675.1. Taxonomy (GTDB): domain Bacteria; phylum Chloroflexota; class Chloroflexia; order Chloroflexales; family Roseiflexaceae; genus Roseiflexus. The sequence continues at coordinate 18,177 of JAUQOW010000080.1, read as the reverse complement.
TGCGCTCTGCACCCGCTGGGCTGTGCTGGAAGCTGGCATGATCGTCGCCAGCGGGTCACCAGAGGCAATCTGCGCGCAACCCGCGATCATTGATCGGGCGCGGCTGCGACTGCCAGCGGAGGAGGCGATCCGGCGCCGAAGGGAGAGGCAGACGGTGTGAAACCTGGAGCATCATCTGGCGCAATGGACGCAAGGACGCAACGGCGTAAAGCCTTGCAATCCATATTCGGAGCCTTTGCGTCTTTTCGCCTTCGCGTCAGCCTTTCTGATAGAAAGATAAACCAGACATTGAACAATCCTGCCAGCGTTGACTATCTCGCGGTTGGCGCGGGCTGAGCCTGTCGAAGCCCACGCCAACCGCTCCAATGGTGCAGGCGTATTCAGGTTTTATTTGATCTCCCTATGAGAAACTCGCTCATACCACACGACTATGGCATCGCACTTCGATCCGCGCGCGAAAGCGCTGGCATATCTGATCGGCTCGGCGGCGATTATCCTGACGCTCGATCTCGCGCGTCTCGCCATCATCAGCGGCGGGCTGGCGATACTGCTGATTGGAACCGGACTCGGGCGGCGCTGGCTGCGGGTGATGCGGGTGCTGACGCCGACGCTGCTGCTCTTTGCGCTGGTTGCCGGATGGAGCGGCGGGTATGAGGCGGCGATTGGCGCAGCCCTACGCCTGACCGCGCTCGTCGGCGCAGGTGTCATATTCTTCGGCGTTACGCCGCCGGAGGAATTGGGAGATGCGCTTCTGGCGAGCGGCGTCCCGTCGCAGATAGCATTTCTGCTGGAAGGAGCGCTGCGCTTCACGCCGATGATGGGAAGGCTGGCGCGCGAGGTGTACGAGGCGCAGGCAAGCCGCGGCATACGCTTTGATGGGGCGTATCTGCCGCGGAATGGACCGCTTCTGTTGACGCCGCTCTTGTTGAGCGTTATGCGCTTTGCCGATGAACTGGCGGAGGGATTGGAAACACGCGGATTTGGCAGCCCGCAGCGCACCCCGCTGCGCGACTACCGGCCTGGCTGGCGGGATGGGGCGCTGGTCGGCGCTGCGCTGCTGCTGACGATACTTCTTGTATGGTGAGGAGTTACCCATGGTCCCACGAGCGTTGACAATTGCCGGCTCCGACTCTGGCGGCGGGGCTGGCATTCAGGCAGACCTGAAAACCTTCATGGCGCACGGCGTGTATGGCGCCAGCGCCATTACCGCCATCACGGCACAGAACACACTCGAGGTGCGTGCAGTTGTAATGCTCGAACCGGCGATGGTCGTCGCACAGATCGAAGCCGTGCTCGACGACATTGGCGCTGATGCCGTCAAAACCGGCATGCTCGGCAATGCAGCCATCATCGAGGCGGTTGCCGATACGCTGGAGCGATACCGCGTCGATCGCCTTGTGATAGACCCGGTGATGGTCGCAAAGAGCGGCGCGCGCCTGCTGGAAGAAGACGCCATTACGACCCTGCGTGAGCGCCTGCTGCCGCTTGCGCTGGTTATCACGCCGAATCTGCCGGAAGCGTCGGTACTGCTCAATCGCCAGGTGATCGACGAACGCGACATGGCGGATGCTGCACGCGATCTGCGTGCACTGGGTCCGCGTTATGTGCTGCTCAAGGGCGGGCATCTGCCGGGAAGCGATGTCGTTGATCTGCTCTACGACGGCGAGCGGTTGGTCGAACTGCGCGCGCAGCGCCTGGAGACGAACCATACCCACGGCACCGGCTGCACCTACGCTGCTGCCATCGCGGCCCTGATCGCACGCGGATTGCCGGTGGAACAGGCAGTGCGTCAGGCGCACGCTTACCTCCACGATGCTATCGTTTACGCGCCCGCCATCGGCAGAGGGTTTGGACCGGTCAATCACCTGGTGTACGGACTGCCGGCGGAGCGGTGAGGGGCAAGGTTGCCCGCAGAGACGGTGCATCGCAACGCCTCTGGGCGAGGGGCAAGGTTGCCTGCAGAAACGGTGCATCGCACCGTCTCCGGGCGAGCGACCAAGTTGCCCGGAGAGTCGGTGCATCGCACCGTCTCCAGGGCGAGAGACGATTACGGATAAAGGGAAGACTCTCCGGTACAATTGCGCAAAGTCCCCCTTGACGAAGGTAAGGTTATTCTGGTTCAATAGCGCGAGTAGCGTTACAAAGTTTATCGGAAGGTTAAGGGGGAACAGAACAGCATGGATCTTGTGACTATCGCCCTCTTTGTTCTCGGTCTGGCGCTCCTGATCGTCGGCGCGGAAGGGTTGGTGCGCAGCGCTTCGCGGATGGCGTTGGGATTGGGGATCTCACCCCTGGTGGTCGGGCTGACCGTCGTCGCCTTCGGCACCAGCGCCCCTGAACTGGCAGTCAGCATTCAGTCGGCGCTCGCGGGTCCAGGCGGGGCGGATGTCGCGCTGGGAAATGTCGTCGGCAGCAACATTGCGAATGTGCTGCTCATCCTGGGCATTTCGGCAGCCATTACGCCGCTTGTCGTGCAACAGCAACTCATCCGTCTCGATGTGCCGCTGATGATCGGCGTATCGATCCTGGTGTTTCTCATGGCAATCGATGGAGTCATCAGCAGGATCGATGGACTGATTCTGTTCAGCGGGATCGTGATGTATACCATCTTTGCCATTCGCCAGAGCCGCAATGAGAATGCTGAGGTCCAGCAAGAATACAGCGCAGAGTTTGATACCGACAGACCGCAGTCGGTCGGCGACTGGATCAAGAATATTCTAATGCTTATCGGCGGGCTTGCCTTGCTAGTTCTCGGCGCGCGCTGGCTGGTCGATGGCGCGATCAGTTTTGCGCGGATGTTCGGCGTCAGCGAACTGGTGATCGGTCTGACGATCGTCGCCGTCGGCACGTCACTGCCGGAAATCGCCACCTCGATCGTCGCAGCGATTCGCGGCGAACGCGATATTGCCGTCGGCAATGTGGTAGGGAGCAATATTTTCAATCTCCTGTCAGTGCTCGGACTGACCAGCCTCGTCGCGCCAGCAGGCGTCAACGTCGCTCCAGCAGCGCTCAACTTCGACCTGCCGGTTATGATTGCGGTTGCTGTCGCGTGTCTGCCGATTTTCTTCACCGGTCGATTGATCGCGCGCTGGGAAGGATGGCTGTTCCTGGGATATTATGTCGCGTATACGCTCTATCTCATTCTGGCGGCATCACAACATGATGCACTCCCGACCTTCAGCACTGTGATGGGAGTGTTCGTGCTGCCATTGACGGCGCTGACATTACTGTTCCTGGCGTGGCGTGCGTTCTCCATGGAACGGCGCGCCGTTGCGTCGTGAGCGAGTATGCGCAACGCGCTTAAGTGGACGTTGGTCCTGGTTATGATCCTGGCGACCGGATGCAGCCGGAGCGCCACTCCGCCGCCGACGCGCCTGGTTCCGACGCGAATGCCCACACTCGTCCCCTCGCCAGTGCGCACAGCGTCGGACTCTGCCGATACCGGCTGGATTGTCGCTGTGCAGGGGGTTGAAGTCCGCACTCTGACCGTCGCAGGGATCGTGCCCGATGTCGCCACGCCGGTTTATGCTGTGCGCCTTGATCCCGCCCTGGTGCGTTTGCGCGTCCAGTATGCGCCTGATATGCCGCAACCCCTGCGCACCTGGGTTGAAGCGCACCGCCCGCTAGTCGCGGTCAATGGCGGCTTCTTCACGGCAGACAATCGAGCAACAGCGCTTATCGTGAGCGACGGCGAAGCGCACGGCGCATCCTACACTGGTTTCGGCGGCATGATCGCCGCATCGTCCGACGGGCGAGTCTGGATCCAGGCGCTGCGGGACGAGCCGTATAATCCTGCGGTTCCGCTCGATCAGGCGATTCAGTCGTTTCCCATGCTGGTCTACCCCGGCGGCGCAGCGGCGGAGATCACCGATAACGGGCAGCGCGCGCGCCGCACTGCCGTTGCGATGGATCGCGCAGGGCGCGTCCTGATCATCGTCTGCCCGACCGGCGCATTTTCGCTTCAGGCGCTGGCAACCTGGCTGGCTTCCTCAGATATGGAGATCGACCGTGCGCTCAACCTCGACGGCGGCGCCTCGAGCGGTTTATTTGTGCATGCGGGCGACATCCGCTGGCAGATAGACTCGTTCGCAGCAATCCCCTCAGTGCTGCTGATTGAACCGCGAACGCCGCAGTGATAGCAATGCGTTCCTCCTGCTTGCACGCGGGTTCAGCCCGGACCGGTGATGTCGCGGGTGCGGAAGAGGTGCAGCGACAGGATCAGGAACAACGCCGAATAGACCGCCACTACGAGAGTTGCCTGGAGTGGCGAGGGAAGTTGGGAGAGATCGAGGGGCGCGGTCGTTTCGGGGCGCAAACCGAACGCATGGCGATTCATGAGGGTCAGCGTATTAATATTCTGCCCGATCGTCAGATTGTACGCCAGCGCCCAGACGCCCCCAAGGACGCGCAGCAACGCCAGAGCGCCAAAACCCGCTTCTACAATGATGTACGAAAGACCGACCGCCACCCCTCCCAGCAGCGAGCGGGTGAGCAGCGTGGCATATGCTGTCAGCAGAACATAGGGCAGCAACACATAGAGCGCACGAAGCACACCCAGGATCAGGCTTGCCAGATCGCCAGGCGCAATGCTGACGCCAGCGCCGAGGAATGGCGCGAGGATCAGCCCGAGGAGCGAGGCAAGCGCCACTGCCAGCAGCGTCGCCACTGCCAGAATGAGCATAATCGTCGTCAGCTTCGCCAGCAGATAGCGAACCCGCGCCGGGTCACGCGCCAGATGGGTGCGGAGCGTCCCCCAACTGTACTCGCTGCCAATCGCGCCAGCCGCAAAGATGACGGCAAAAATGCCGCCTAACCCGTTGACGTGGCTCAACGCCGTTGCGAAGATGCCGGGGAAGAGGATGCCGCGCCGCCACTCCTCGAACTGCGCACTCATCACGCCGCTCTGCGACGGCCTGCCGACCGTCAGCGCAAACTGGACCAGCACCTGCGCCGCCAGCAGCACGAGAAAGACGCTCAACAGGATCCAGCTCAACGGTCGGCGCGACAGTTTGAGCCATTCCGCGCGAATGAGATTGATCATCGTCGCTCACGCTCAGAGGTGACTTCGAGGAAGAACTCTTCGAGACTGGTTTCGTAATGCCGGATTTCCGCCACCCGCACGCCGCCAGAGGTCAGAAGGGCATTGATATCGGCGGTGCGATCGCCAGGCGCATCGATCAGGAACGCATCGCCATACTCGCTAATGCGCGAGACCCATGGCGCGGAACGGAGGAGCGCTTCCGCCCGCTCACGTTCGCCGATTGTACGCACCAGTACGCCGCGCCGCAACAGCGACGCCACCTCCCCCTGCGCAATAATGCGCCCCTGTTTGAGAATGGCGACCCGCTGGCAAATCTGTTCGACCTCGTGGAGCTGATGACTGCACAGGAACACGGTGCGCCCGCTGCCCGACAACGAACGCACCAGAGTGCGAATTTCGAGTTGACCGGCGGGATCGAGTCCGTTCGTCGGCTCATCGAGCATAATCAGGCGCGGTTCGTGCAGAAGCGCCGCCGCAATCCCTAACCGCTGCTTCATGCCCTGGGAATACGTCCCGAACCGATCACGCGCACGCGACGTCAGATCGACCTGCGCCAGCACTTCCTCGACCCGGCGATCAGGGAGACCGGCGGCGCGCGCCAGCACCCGGAGATTGTCCCTTCCGGAGAGATAAGGGTAAAACGCTGGCGCTTCGATCATCGCGCCGACTTCGCGGAGCGCGGCTGCCGCTTCCCGCTGCATGTCGCGCCCCAGCACGAATGCCCGTCCTGAGGTTGGGCGAATCAGCCCTAGAAGCATCCCGATTGTCGTGGTCTTCCCTGCGCCATTCGGTCCGAGAAAGCCGAAGATCTCGCCGGGACGCACTTCGAGATTGATACGATCAACGGCAACGCGATCGCCAAACCGTTTGGTCAGTTCTTCGGTGCGAATGACCGCATCCATAGGCAGATCTTCCAAGCCAGGCTCGCAAGCGACGACGAACTGAGGTGGAAGATGACGCGCCGTTGCCAGGGAGCGACGAGGCGCGCCCTGCATACCGCTACTCTCGCGCCAGTTCCTGCTCCAGCGCCTGTTGCACCGCCTGCGGATTCGCCTGACCGCGCGTGGCTTTCATCACCTGCCCGATCAGATACTTGATGGCGGTCGTCTTGCCGCGCCGGTATTCTTCCACCGCTTTCGGATTATTGGCAATCGCCTGCCGCACCAGATCGGTCAGGGCGTCGCCCGCGCCAATAACTGCCAGACCACGTTCAGCAACGATGCTCGCCGGGGAGCGTCCCTCCCGGAAGGCGGCTTCGAACGCTTCTTTGGCGCTGGTGCGGGTGATGACGCCCTGGTTCAGCAGTTCCTGGACCTCGCCGATGTATTCGGGGCGCAGGCGTTGTGCGGCGCTCGCCAGCGACTCGCCGGTTTCCTTCAGCAAACGGAAGACCTCGCCGGTCATCCAGTTGGCTACATCCTTCGGTGTAACGCCGCGCGCGCGCGCTGCTGCGACTGCCTGCTCGTAGAAATCCGAGACAGCCCGCTCATCGGTCAACACGCCTGCGTCATAGGCAGTCAACCCATACTCGTCGATAAAGCGCTGGCGGCGCGCATCGGGCAATTCCGGCAACTCGGCGCGCCGCTCGGCGATCCAGTCATCGGTCAGGCGCAACGGCGGAATATCCGGCTCCGGGAAGTACCGATAATCCTCAGCAAACTCTTTCGTGCGCTGCGCGACCGTCGTGCCGCTGGCTTCGTCCCAGCCGCGCGTTGATTGAACAATCGGCTCACCGGCTTTGAGCGCCCGGATCTGACGTTCGATCTCATACGCCAGCGCCCGTTCGACAAAACGAAACGAGTTGATGTTCTTGATCTCGACTTTGGCGCCGTACTCCTGCTGCCCGACGGGACGCACCGAGACGTTGGCGTCGCAACGCAACGCGCCCGACTCCATATCGCCGCTGTTGACGCCGATCCAGACCAGGATCTGGCGCAGTTTCTGGAAATAGCGGCGCGCTTCCTCTGGCGAGGAAATATCCGGCTTCGAGACAATCTCCATAAGCGGCACGCCAGCCCGGTTGAAATCGACCAGCGATCCGCCATCGTTCGTGTGGATCAGTTTGCCGGTGTCTTCCTCGATATGCACGCGCGTCAGACCGATCCGCTTCGGTCCGTGGTCGCCCTCGATTTCCACCCATCCATCGACGCACAGCGGATCGTCGTACTGGCTGCGCTGATAGCCGGAGGGCAGGTCGGCATAGAAGTAATTCTTGCGACTGATGACATTCTCATGGGAGATACGACAGTTGAGCGCCAGACCGGTGAGCGCCGCGAGTTCAATGGCGCGACGGTTTGGCACCGGCAGCGCGCCGGGCAACCCCATGCATACCGGGCAGACATGCGTATTCGGCGGCGCGTTCGCGTAGTCGGCGCTGCAACCGCAGAACATTTTGGAGCGCGTCAGAATCTGCGCGTGCACTTCGAGTCCGATAGTAACCAGATATTCCATGCGTTTCCCCGCAGCGATGCTCTTCCTGCATCAGCATTATAGCATCAGCCGAGCTTATACCCAATCTGGCGCAGGAATCCCTTGCGCCACGCGATATCCTCATCGCCTTCAACGCCTGCGGGAGCGCTGCCGTCAATCACGCCGAGCACGCCGCGCCCCTGATCCGTCACAGCGACGACGACTTCGAGCGGGTTGGCGGTGGCGCAGAAGATCCGGCACACCTCCGGGACCGCCTTGATGGCGTTGAGCACATTGATCGGATAGTATCCCGCGCCCAGGACAACGATGAACGTGTGCCCGGCGCCGATTGCCAGCGCGTTGCGCTGCGCCAGCCCGATCAGCGCTTCGTCGGTTCCGCTCCAGCGCACCAGGCATTTGCCCGACGCTTCACAGAACGCCAGACCGAATTTGATGCCCGGAACCGTGTTGACCAGCGCCTCGTGAATGTCTTCAACCGTCTTGATGAAATGCGTCTGCCCCAGAATGATGTTCAGGCCATCCGGGTTTTCGACCTTTACAATTGTCAGTTGCATATGTCACTCCTGTCACTTAACTTCAACGCCGAAACATCAGAGCAGCGGGCTAAAGCCCTCACTCAGCACGTGGAAGCCCCTTTGGGGCTTTCCCAACCTCAGCCAGGACTTCAGCTAAAGCGCCCTATGTCGCGCTGGCTAGACGTTCCACCGGGCGCCCACCTGTGCAGTTCGGCGCACGCACCGCGCGTGGACGCAGTCGTTCCCGTCCGCCTGCGCGAACGGTCGACCACAAGTCCATCAGGGGCGATTTCAATCGCTGACCACTGTAGCATCGTTTCCTGACATACCCTGTCGGCGCCCACGCTGCCCATCCACGTTTGACGCTCCCCGCCGCGGTTGGTATAATCGGCGTAATTATAGAATAAGAATTCCCCGCGTGCAGAAGAGGGCCCCCATGGACCTGAGTTACTTTATCACCCCAAACCCCAACTTTGGCGCCCTGGAATGGGTCTTTTTCATCGCTCAGTTCGTGGTGGCCATTGCTGGCGCGTATCTGACCTTCATGCACGTCGATACGAATCCGGTGCGCGGACCGGCGTTGCGCCGCCTGGGGTATGCGATGCTGATCCTGGGTCTGCTGGGGGCTATTGTGGGCGCGCTGCGGCGCAGCGCCATTGAGCCGTTCACCGCGCCGTACTGGATGACGATTATCACTGTTCTGTCTGTGGCGCTGATCATCTACGCGATCTATTACGCCAGAACCGTGTACCCCGGTCGTCTGGCGGCGTGGGAGGCGTCGCAGCGCGGCAAGGGGGCGCGAGCCGCCGCGCGCCAGCAGCCGGCACAGCGTGCAGCAGTGCGGGAAAGCGCGGTGCGCGACGACAAAGTTTCCACCAACGGCGCTCCATCTCGACCGTCGGGAAGCCGGCGCGCCGCACGACGGGAACATAAGAAGCGAAATAAATGAGGGTCAGGGGTTGAGGGTTGCGCTAACCCCTGTCCAAATCAAACGACGTCTGCCGCAGCACGAGGAACCCGCCAATCCGGTACGCCAGCGTCGCGTCGATCCGGTAGGGACCGCCGGGAGCGCCGGTAAGCGGCGCTTCGACGAACTCCTGGTCGCCGGTGATGGTAGCGCTGCCAGCGGCGCCATGTGCGCCGGTAATGTCGAGAACCACAAACTGCGGGCGCGCGCCCCGCGCGTACAGGAGCGAAACGCTCGCCACCGGCGGCGTCGTTGCGCTGACATGCGTGACCCGCGCGAGACGCAGCCGCGCGGGGCGCGCGCTGATGATTAACGCTGCTGCCACCAGAACGCCGATGCTGATCGCCCCCCAACGTCGCCACTGCATCACGGCGCTCCTACGCCATCCCGATGTCCCACGCCGCCTTCAGGTCCTGCGCTGAATACCGGCGAAACGCCAGGATGGTGTTGGTGCGCCTGATGCCGTCGATCCGCGCCAGGCTCTCCGGCACGACCTCGGCGAGTTGTTCGTACTCCGCCAACCGGAGCACAGCAATGATGTCGAAATCGCCGGTGACGCTGTAGACCTCCGCGACATTCGGTGTGTTTGCGATGGTCTGGGCGATCTGTGCAATCTTCGCCGGTTCAGCCTGAATGAGCACGAAAGCGGTGAGCATCGAGGTTCCTTTCCATTTTCGTGTATAATTGGCGACGCCCTTGCGACGATCCTGGCGCAGATGTGACGCACCCGTTATGATAGCAGCTCATAGTGTTTCTCACAACGCTTGTACCTGCTTGGGGTCCAGGCAAGAATTGTCAGACGGCGAGCAAGCGCGTTCCTGCTGCGCTGCGCCTTGGCTGGCGACTGAAGTCGCGCTGGGCGGGCGTTCCGCCGGGCATCCACCTGCGTGGTTCGGCACGCTCACCGCACGTGGACGCTGTCGTTCCCGTCCGCGCAGGCGGACGGTCGGCCGCAGATCCATCAGGGGCGATTTCAATCGCTGGCAGCCGGAGCGTCGTTTCCTGACAAATCCCTGCGCCTGGCGCCGGCTTCGGCAGGTTCAGCGAATGCCGAATGCAACACTGCACAGGGTGGCGCCGATTGCGCATGGAAGCAGGATAGAACGATGACTGATGAGCGACGCTCAGGGTACAGCCTCGCCGACTCAATCAGCGGCATCGACTGGCTGCTGCGCTACACGACGGCGCAGTGGAACCGTTTCTTCGGGTTGAATATCAGTCGCCTCAACGACATGCTGTACGTCGGCGGCGAGTTTCAGGCGAGCCAGTGGCCGCAGTTGCGCGCGCTCGGCATTCGTGCTGTGCTTAGTCTGCAGGCGGAGCGTGAGGATGTGTTCGAGGGACCGCCGCCGGATCGCGCGCTGCGACTGGAAGTGGTCGATTTTCATTCGCCAACCATCGAGCAATTGCACCAGGCGGTTGCATTCGTGAACGCTGCACACGCCGATGGGCTGCCCACGCTGATCCATTGCCACGCCGGGGTGGGGCGCGCGCCGCTGACCGCAGCCGCATACCTGGTGGCGCAGGGGATGACGAGCGCCGATGCGCTGGAACAGGTGCGACGCGCGCGCCCGATTATCGGGCTGAACGCGCGACAGATGCAGCGGTTGATCGAGTGGGAACAGGCGGTGCGCGGTTTCTCCCTCTAGCCCAAAGCTCGGACGATCAGCGCTGCTACGCAGGCAGGGATCGATGGAGGGATTCGCCCTTGCGTTGCTAACCTGATCTGCAGTGAGATGACCAGAATAGTTGCAGAACCGATTGCTACTCGACGCCGCCAGCGCGCTTGGCTCGTTCCGCCCGTGGCGAGCGCCGTTGTGCTGGGAGCGCTGATTGCAGGCGGAGGGGGTGAAATCGTACAGTGGGCAGTGTCGGGAGCGTTATCTGGACTGCCAATACTGATCGCACTCGCGGCGTTGTACGTCATACCGGGACTCGCTCTGCTTCGCATCCTGTCTCCGCACACCTCTCGCACACATCCGATGGCGTACCTGGGAATGGCTATCGGGTTGAGCACTGCTCTGCCGCCGCTTGTTATCCTTATCTCATCTGTCATTGGGATACGATGGGGCGCCATACACGTATGGATATACCTTCTCTTAAGTTGCCTGGTTGTTCTATGGCCAACACGCCGTTCTATACAGCGCACATCGCACTTCAGCATCTGGCAGCGATTGCTGCGATTTCAACGCATACGTCTCGACAGCGCAAGCATCGCTCTCACGATTATCACAAGCACAGCGCTAATCGCTCGCTTTTTCATCGTTCGTCATTTGCCGACTGGTTTACTTGGAGACTCGTATCATCACACGCTTATTGCGCACTTAATACGCAAAAATGGAGGTTTGTTCGATTCCTGGGAACCTTATGCCCCCTTGACAACATTCACCTATCATTTTGGATTTCATGCAAATGTTGCATTTCTTCTATGGCTTACTGGAATCGATAGCGCGACAGGTGTTCTGATTGTCGGTCAAATGCTTGGTGGAATCATCATCCTCATGGTTTTCGTGCTCTGTCTCGACGTATTCGGCATACGTCCCTGGGCGGGCGTATGGGCGACGCTCATCGTAGCCAGTATAATGACGCTTCCCTCATTGTACGTTACCTGGGGGAGATACACTCAACTGACGGGGCAAATCGTCGGCGTGACGCTGCTTGTCTGCTGGACCATGCTGAGCGACCGCAAATTACAGGAGTCATTGTGGCGTCCCATTGCACTCGCTGGAATGACCGGCGCTGCTATGATGCTCACCCATTATCTAGTGTCGGTCATTATCGGCGCCTTCCTTGTCAGCAGCATACTGGTGAAGACCCTGGTACAACGCAACCTCAATACGCTCAAGAGCACACTGCTCCTCTACGCAATTGCCAGTTGCATCGCTGCGGTTCTGGCAGCGCCGTGGCTGATAAATCTGACTAACGGCTATCTGTTGCGAAACGCAACCGGCTTTGTAAGCGGCGGCGTTGGCGATCGCCACATTGTTTCCCTTTCGACACTCCCAAGAGATATTGTTCCACTGTATACCAAGGGATACGTGCTCGCAATGGCTGGCATCGGACTGTGCATTGCAGCGTGGCGGCGCTTCTGGAAGATATCGCTGGCGGGAATCTGGAGTGTTCTAGCCGTCATCATCGTCGCTCCATATATCGTAGGATTGCCGGGGACGGGCATCATCGACCATATTACCGCCCTGAGTTCGTGGTTCCTGACGCTGCCGCCGCTTGCAGGATACGCAATAGATGCAGTGCAACGGCGAACCACGACAGCGCTTCGTAGTGCAGGAACGCCCACGAACCTGATACGGGCAGTTCTGGCGCTGGTCATCGTAGCAATTCTGGCGTGGGGAATCACATGGCAAACGAGTATGATTGATGGGACCACGCAACTTGTCACGCATGCAGATATGGCGGCGATGAGATGGATTCGCACGCATATCCCCCCCGATGCACGCTTTCTGGTCAATAGTTTCCCCGCTTATAGCGGATATCTTCTAGCTGGAAGTGATGCAGGTTGGTGGATACCACTCCTGGCAGAGCGCCAATCTACACTCCCACCAATAACATATGGCACTGAACGCGGACCAACCGATGATTATGCCCTCCGCGTTAACGCCGTCAGCGCTGCTCTGCGTCAGCGTCCGCTTACCGATGAACGGCCCGTGCTTATTGATCTGACCTCACAACGTGCTCTCTCTATACTGCGTGATAACGGTGTGACCCATATCTACAGCGGCGCTCACGCATTTCCACCGAATGTCGACCGCATCGATACCGCCAAACTGCGTGCAAGCCCGCATTTCCGCCTGGTGTACGACCAGGACGGCGTTGAAATCTTTGAGTTGGTGACGCAATGAAGATCACTTTGATCGGTCCGACTTATCCGTTCCGCGGCGGCATTGCGCACTATACGACGCTCCTCACTCATCATCTGCGCCAGCATCACGATGTCCGGTTGATTTCGTACATCAAGCAATATCCGAAATGGCTCTACCCCGGCAACACGGCAATGGACCCCAGCCCCGACGAGAGTGCGCTGCGCGTCGAGTGCGACCGGGTGCTGACGCCGATGAATCCGCTAACATGGTGGCGCGCCTTTCGCATGATTCAGCGCGACAACCCGGATGTGCTGCTGCTTCAGTGGTGGACGCCGTTCTGGTCGCCGATGCTGTTTGTGCTGACTCGACTGGTGCGCCGTTATACGAATGTGCGCATTCTATTTCTGTGCCATCATGTGATCGCTCCTGATGGCGGCATGTTTGACTGGTATCTGGCGCGACGCATTCTGTGGCGCGGGCATGCATTCATTGTGATGAGCGAAGAAGATTTTGCGCTGCTGCGACGCGCATTGCCCTGGGCGCGCATCAAAGGGGTCACCCATCCGCCCTATGATGTGTTTAGCCGCACGCCGCTGCCGCGCACCGAAGCGCGTGCGCGCCTGGGGTTGAACAAGGACGATCCGGTGCTGCTCTTCTTCGGGTTTATCCGACGTTACAAGGGGTTGCGTCACCTGATACGGGCGCTGCCGCTGGTGCACGAGCACATTCCCGCACGATTGCTGGTCGTCGGCGAGTTCTGGGAGGATGAGCGTCCTTATCGCGCGCTGGTGCGCGAACTCGGTCTCGACGACGCGGTGCACTTTCACAGCGAGTATGTCCCCAACGAACAGATTGCTGTCTACTTTTCGGCATGCGATGCGGTTGTGCTTCCCTACCTCGAAGCGACGCAGAGCGGCGTGGCGCAACTGGCGATCGGGTTCGAGAAGCCAATGATCGCCACGTCAGTCGGCGGGATGCCAGAGACCATCCGCGACGGCGAAACCGGGCTGATCGTGCCGCCAGGCGACAGCAGCGCGCTGGCGGATGCCATTGTGCGCTTTTTCCGCGAAGGGCTGGCAGAGCCGTTTGCGCAGAACATCCGGGTGGCACGTGAGCACGACTCGTGGATGCCGCTGGTACGCCTGATTGAAGAACTGGCGGAACCCTCGGCGACGCACGCTGAACAACCGGCGCCGCAGACAGCGTCGCCGAGGGTGTTGTGACCATAGCATGCGTATCGCCTTCCTCTGCACTTCCAGCCTCGATTATCCGTCGCCGCGCGGTCGCTGGCTGCCGTTGGCGCGCCGCCTCGCACGCGATGGTCACCAACCGCACTTGCTGATGCTCCACCCGACCTTCGACCGCCTGCGCGTGCGCCGCTTCATCTGCGACGGGGTGCACTGCGCGTATGTCGGGCAGATGCACGTCTATGGTCTGCCCGGCGAGCGACGCCACTTCAGCGCAACGGAACTGGCGTCAGTGTCGCTGCGCGGGGCGCTGGCGCTGGCGCGGGCAGCCATCCTCCTGCGCCCCGATGCCATCCATATTGCGAAGCCGCAGCCGATCAATGGGCTGGCTGGCGTGCTGGCAGCGCGCAGCGGCGCGGCGCTGTATGTCGATTGCGATGATTATGAGGCGGCAGCGAATCGCTTCGGCGGCGCCTGGCAGCGGCGGGTTGTGGCGTGGTGGGAGGATCGCCTGCCGCGCATGGCGCGCGGAGTGAGCGTCAATACCCGTTTCCTCTACAATCGCCTGCAACGCCTGGGCATCCCCGAATCACGCCTGCGCTACATTCCAAATGGCGTCGATCTCGACCGTCAGACGCCGCCGGATGTGCGCCGGGTTGCCGCACTACGCAACGCGCTTGGCTTGCCTCATCATCCGACGGTGGTGTATCTTGGCGCGATCAGCGCCGTGGCGCATGGGGTGCGTCTGCTTATTGATGCATGTGCGGTTTTGAGTAAACGTCTCCCAATTGCGCGCCTGGTTGTTGTCGGCGATGGCGATGATCGTCCGGCATTGATGGCGTATGCACGGGCGCGCGGCTTGGATCGGATGATCATCTGGACAGGACGCATCCCGCCGGAAGCCGCGCTGACGTGGCTGGCAGTCGGCGATTGTTCGGTCGATCCCGTAGATGATACGCCAGCCGCCGCTGCGCGATCACCGCTCAAGATCGTCGAGAGCATGGCGGCAGGCGTGCCGGTGGTGACCGGCGACGTCGGCGACCGGCGCGAGATGATCGGCGACTCTGCCGGGCTGATCGTCCCGCCCGGCGATGCGCAGGCGCTGGCGGACGGGCTAGCGGCTCTGTTGACCGAACCGGCATATCGCGCACGACTGGTGCAGGGGGCGCGCCTGCGCGCCGAGTCCTATACCTGGAATCGACTGGCGCGCGTCTGGCGGACGCTCTATGAGATTGGCGCATAATCTCAGCGATATGTGCTATACTGCGATAGAGACAGCGCCTTTCTCGGGCATTCGCTGGTGCGCGTCGCCGCTCGCCGTCGAGGAGTACGCGTGCGTTTTCTGCGACAGATCAATGTGATCTGGACCGGCGTTTTGTTGGTCGTGGTTCTTGCGTCCCTGGCGCTGCCGGGAGCGCGCTTCTTCGTTCTCCCTCTCCTCTCCGCGTCGCCAGCAGTCGTTCTGACGTCGCCGAGCGATGGCGCGCGCGATGTGGCGCCTCGCGCCTCGCTTACGATTCAGTTCAGCGCTCCGATGAACCCTCCCAGCGTCGAGCGCGCTCTGCGTATCGAACCTGCAACAGAGGTCGTTTATGACTGGAACGCTGATCGCACGACGCTCACGATCACGCCGACGACTGCGCTTCAGACTGGCACGCGCTACCGTATCACAATTACCGAAGCGGCGCTGAGCCGGCACTTTCGCCCTCTGACGCAGCCGTTCACATTCACCTTTGAAACGGCGCCGCCTGCCGCTGTTACTGCTCTGTGGCCACGTGATGGAAGCACGGCGGTTCCGCTCGATACGCCGATCAGTGTGCGCTTCAGCCGCCCTATCGTTTCGCCCGACGCGCTCGCCCGCGTCACGACGCTGCCCGCCCTCCGCAGCGACCCGCCGCTTTCAGGCAACGCGACCTGGCTCGATCCCGCCACGTTGCTCTTCCGCCCGTCTGAACCGCTCCGCCCCGGCGTGCGCTACACTTTCTTCCTCGATCCGGATCTTGCCGATCAAAACGGCGCACCACTCGGACGCACCTATTCCTGGTCGTTCACCACGCTGGCGCCAGCCGTGCGCGACGTCTCGCCGCCGCCCAATGCGCGCCAGGTGGGACCGTATGAGCCGCTGCGCATAGCGTTTTCGCAACCGGTCGATTTGCAGACGCTTGAAAACGCCCTTTCGATTACGCCGCCAGTGTCTGGCGCTCTCGAAGCGGCGCTTTTGCCCGATGGGACGCAGGTTGTCACGTATACTCCCGCTGTTGCGTGGCAGTCCGAAACCGCTTATACTATCGCGCTTCCGGCGACGCTGGCGGATGGGACGCCGTTTCTGGCTCAACCGTATCAGTGGAGTTTCATCGTCGCGCCAAAACCGGCGTTGATTGGCCGGTTCCCTGGCGAGGGGCAACTGCTTCCGCCAGGAGGCAATGTGCGCTTGATTTTCAGCACACCGGTCGATGCCGAAGCGCTGCGCACGCAGTTGCGCATTGAGCCGCCGGTTGAAAGTCTCCGGGTGATCACGAATGACGGCGAAGCGCGCATCGACGCACAACTCCAGGCAGCAACCCTGTATACCATCACGATCCCGGCATCTCTTTCGGATCGCGCTGGCGTCTCATTTGAACGGGAATATCAATTGCGTTTTTTTACGGCGCCTGCCGCTCCGTCTCTGACTCTGCCGGAAGTGAATGGACGGGTGATCCGGGCATTTCCCGACCAGACGATCAGCCTGTTGACCCGGCGGACCAATCTCTCGGAGTTGCGTCTGGCGCTTTATCGCCTGGATGAAGCGACGCTGCTGCGCGCCTTGAGTTTCAGTGATGCTGAGTGGACGACCTTCGAGCCAGCGCGCTATGGGCTGTCGCTGCTGCGCTCCTGGTCGGAACCGCTCGCCGATCCGCTCAACACAACAGTCGAATCGCGCGTGACGGCGACGCTCGACGATGGATCGCCACTGCCGCCGGGCATCTATTTCTTGCGCATCCGCACACCAGAACGCGCCGGAACTGGAGTCATCCTCGTCGTCTCACGCGCTGCTCTCTCGCTCCAGATCATCGGACAGCGCGCAATTGTTTGGGCAACAGACGATATCAGCGCAACAGTGATTCCCGATGCGCCGATTGCCGTGTACCGGCAGGGATCACTGGTCGCCGCCGGGCGCAGTGATGAGCGCGGCGTGTGGACGGTTGATCTGACCGGCGTTAATCCGCGCGATCTCATTGCCATCAGCGGGGATCTCCCCGCATTCACCGCTCTGGATGCTCCTCCGCAAAGCGCGCCCGCGCCTCGTCTGCACGTGGTCCTTGCAACTGACCGGACCGTATATCCGCCAGGCGAGCAGGTAGCGGTCCGCGGTTTTGTTCGTCAGACTGGAGCGCAAGCGTTCGATCCGCCAGCGCTGGGGCAGACGCTCGACCTGGACATGCGCGATCCGTCGGGTCGCTCTGTGCGTCGACAGATCACGCTCGATAGCACGGGCGCCTTCGAGACTGTGATCCCGCTCCCGTCCGATGCGCCATCTGGCATCTATCGGATTGCGACGCCGCAGGACGAACGCACAATGACGACATTTCGCGTTGAGGCGTCGCCGCCGCCGTTGTTGGTGACGGTGACGAGCGCACCGCAAGGGCAAAACCTGACGTTGCTGGTGACAGTGCGCACGCCGGAAGGTCTGCCGGTTGCGAATGCCAGCATCGACTGGACGCTCAACTACGAGCCGCCGCCCCTTCCGATAGACGATGGCACAGTGTTTGGCAAACCCGATCCGCCGCCTCCGCTGTCGGGATCAGACATCACCGACGACAATGGCGCGCTTGCAATCGTCATCCCTTCCGACCCCTGGCATCAATATCGCTTTCGCGCCTCTATTGCCGAACCGTATGGACCTTCTGTTACCGTTGAACGACTGATCGAGGCGCCGCCAGCCCCGCGTGTCGGGCTGCGCGCGTCGTCCCAGATCGTGAGTGCGGGCGCGCCTGCGACGGTCGAGATTGCAACGCTGCTCGGCGATCAACCGCTTCCTGCGCAACGCGTGCAGGTCGAAGCGACGCGCCTCAACGGCGATGCGTCCGACATCGCAGCAGCATCGCCCGCAGCTCAGGCGATTCTGAGTCGCGTGATCGTCACGGACAGCAGCGGACGGGCAACGATTACCGCGCCGCTTCCCGCGCCCGGCATATACCGAGTGCGCGCTTCACTCATCGGCATCACTCCGGCGCCTACG
>JAUQOW010000330.1 GCA_030550675.1 Chloroflexota bacterium | reverse complement strand
GAGCACCAGATTGTGGTCGATGAGGTGCGTAACCGCCTGGCGCCGCTGACCCGTCGCCTGGATGTGGGTGCGACCGGGGTGATGAGGTTGAGCAACATTCAGCACCTGCACACGCCGATCAGCGGCGTGTTGCGCGAGCCGCGCGGCGTGCTGCCGGTGGTGGCGACGCTCCACCCGACGCCTGCGCTTGGCGGTGAACCGCGCGAAGCGGCAATGCGCCTGATCGCCGAACTGGAACCGGCGCCGCGCGGTTGGTATGCCGCGCCCGTCGGCTGGATCGACCGGCGCCTGGACGGGCAGTTCGGGGTTGCTATTCGCTCGGCGGTGGCGCAGGCGACCCGCGCCTGGCTCTACGCCGGCGCCGGGATTGTCGCCGGGAGCGACCCGCAACGCGAGTGGGACGAAACCAATCTCAAGTTCCGCCCGATGATCGAGGGATTGGGGGTGGGAAGGTTTCAGGTTTGAAGGTGTGTCGTTGCACGTTGAATGTTGAACGTTGAACGTATCGCTCACCGTAATCCCTCACCCACGTGCATCGGCAATATCGAATGATTGCGCACTGGCATCAGTTCCTGGTTCTCAGTTCTCGGTTCTCAGTTCTCAGTTCTCGGTTCTCAGTTCTCAGTTCTCGGTTCTCAGTTCTCGACATGCCCAATCGCAACATTCTCTACGCAAATACCCTGGTCGATGAACTTGCCCGCGCCGGGCTGCGGTATGCATGCCTGGCGCCGGGATCGCGCAATACGCCGCTGGTGCTGGCGTTCGCCCGGCATCCGGCGATCCGGGTCTTTTCGCACCTGGACGAGCGCAGCGCCGCGTTCTTTGCCCTC
Organism: Chloroflexota bacterium; assembly: GCA_030550675.1. Classification (GTDB taxonomy): domain Bacteria; phylum Chloroflexota; class Chloroflexia; order Chloroflexales; family Roseiflexaceae; genus Roseiflexus. The sequence continues at coordinate 3,858 of JAUQOW010000330.1, read as the reverse complement.
GGTCTGGCGCTGGCGACCGATACGCCAGTCGCAGTGGTCTGCACGTCCGGTTCGGCGGCGGCAAACTTCTTCCCTGCGATTGTCGAAGCGCATCAGGCGGAGGTTCCGTTGCTGGCGCTGACGGCGGATCGTCCGCATGAGTTGCGCGATAGCGGCGCCAACCAGACAATTGATCAGGTGAAGATGTTCGGCGGCTTTGCGCGCTGGAGCGTTGATGTGGCGCTGCCGGAAGCGATGCCGCCGCCTGTTGCGTTGCGCAACCTGCGGACGCTGGCGGCGCGTGCGATGGCGATTGCTGGCGGCGAACCGCGCGGCGTGGTGCATCTGAACCTGCCGTTTCGCCCGCCGCTGGAGCCAACCCCGGCGCCCGGCGATATGACGGAGCCTCCGGCGGCGGCGCAACCGCGTGACAATCACGCGCCGTACACGCAGGTCTTGAAGGCGGCGCCTGCCGCATCGCCGGAAGCGGTCGTCGAGCAGATTGTCGCTATCTTCGAACAGCACGAACGCGGTCTGATCGTCTGTGGTCCGCGGTGTCCTGGCGGGGCATTCGGCGAACTGGTGAGCGAACTGTCGCAGCGTACCGGCTACCCGGCGCTGGTCGATGGCGTGTCCGGGGTGCGCTTCGGTTATCCTGGCGTGATCGGCGGGTACGAGACCTTCCTCTTCGGCGAGCACTCCTTCCCGCCGCCTGAGGTCGTACTGCGATTTGGCGCGATTCCTACCTCAAAGTGGCTCAATCAGTATCTCGACGCGAGCGCGTCGCCGGTTGTCATCCATGTGCGCGCCAGTGGCGTATGGGCAGATGACAGTCATCGCGTGAGCCATTTCGTCGTGGCTGACGAAACCGCCTTCATTCGCGCGCTGCTCCCGCGCCTGACCGAACGCCGGAGTGCGTGGATGCAGCGTTTCGCCGAAGCGGAGGCGCGGGTGTGGGCAGCCGTCGAAGCCGGAATAGCCGAAGAGCCGTACTTCGATGGCGGCGCGGTGTATGACGTGGTCGATCTGTTGCCGGAGGGCGCCTCGCTCTTCGTTGGCAACAGTCTGCCGGTGCGCCATCTCGATCAGTTCGGCAAACCGGGGATGAAGCGCATCCATGCGTTTGCGAATCGGGGCGCGTCGGGGATCGATGGGAACATCTCGACTGCGCTTGGCATCGGCGCAGGACGACCGGACGCGCCGCTGGCGGCGATTGTCGGCGACATCACGTTCTACCACGATATGAATGGATTGCTGGCAGTGCGGCGCTGCGGCGTCCCGGCGACCATTGTGCTGCTCAACAACGACGGCGGCGGCATCTTCCATCGCCTGCCGATCAACCGGTTTGAGCCGGAGTTTACCGACTATTTCGTGACTCCGCACGGACTCGATTTTGCGCCTGCGGCGACGATGTACGGTCTGGAGTATGTGCAGGTCAGGGATCGTGAGGCGTTTCGCGCCGCCTTTCGCGCCAGCATCGACGCGCGCGCCGCAACGCTCATCGAACTGCGCACCGACGCGCGCACCGACCTGGCGCGGCGGAATGCCGTGATCCAGGCTGCCGTGACGCCCCGAAACAGGTTCAGGCGCGATGTGTCATGATGAGAATACGGATTCACACGGATACAACGGATTCGCGCGGATCTGCTGGTTATAGAAGCGATTCGTGACTGCCTGTCTCAATTCGTGCGAATCCGTGTCCTCTCACCTGCTATCAACTATAGACATAAGGAGCATACGATGGCGCGTTTTACACCCAAACTCTCATCGCTGGTTGAATGGACCGAAGTCAAGGAGTACGAAGACATCACCTTCCACATTGGCGGAGGAATCGCGCGCATCGCCTTCAACCGACCCGAAATCCGCAACGCCTTCCGCCCGAAGACGATTGATGAGATGACCGAAGCCTTCCTGACCGCCTGGCACAATCAGGAAGTTGGCGTCGTCATCCTGACTGGCAATGGTCCAAGTCCGAAGGATGGCAAGTACGCCTTCTGCTCCGGCGGCGATCAGACAGTGCGCGGGCAGGCAGGGTACATCGACGATCAGGGGGTTGCCCGGTTGAATGTGCTGCAACTGCAACGCTACATCCGCACGATGCCGAAGCCGGTGATCGCCGCCGTCGCCGGGTATGCCATCGGCGGCGGGCATGTGCTGCATGTCATCTGCGACCTGACGATTGCGGCGGATAATGCCATTTTCGGGCAAACCGGTCCGATCGTCGGGAGCTTCGATGCCGGATTTGGCGCAAGTTACCTGGCGGCAATCGTCGGGCAGAAGAAGGCGCGCGAGATCTGGTACCTCTGCCGCCAGTACAACGCGCAGCAGGCGCTGGAGATGGGGCTGGTCAACACGGTTGTGCCGGTGGACGAACTTGAAGATGAGGCGGTGCGCTGGGCGCAAGAGATTCTGGAGAAGAGTCCGATTGCCATCCGCTTCCTCAAGGCGGGCTTCAATGCCGACCTCGACGGTCAGACCGGCATTCAGGTGCTGGCAGGCGACGCGACGATGCTCTTCTATATGACCGAAGAAGGCAACGAGGGCAGGAAAGCCTACCTGGAGAAGCGCAAACCCGATTTCTCGAAGTTCCCCCGCCGTCCATGATGCGCGACTGGCTCTCAGCGCAGGCGCTGGCGCGTCCTGACGGCGCGGCGCTGATCATTGGCGCGGCGACGCTGACCTACCGCGCGCTGCACGAACAGACGGCGGCGTTCGCCGCTCGTCTCGCGGCGGCTGGCGTCGAGCGCGGCATGGTCGTTGGCGTGCTGCTGTCGAACCGGCTCGAAGCGGCGCTGGCGGTTCACGCCGCGCCGCGCCTCGGCGTGACGCTGGCGCTGCTCAATACGCGCCTGACCCCGGCGGAACTCGATGGGCAGGTGCGTGCGGCGGGGTGTCGCGTGTTGATATGTGAGCGCGACACCCTGCCAACGGCGCTGGCGCTCTCTGCTGCGCCCCGCGTGGTGTGCGTCGATCCGGTCGATGACCCGCTCCTGACGCCAGTTGACCGGCTTTCCGGCGACAGCGCGGCGTACCGGGAGGGTGCTATCGACCTCGATGCGCCGTTTGCAATCATGTTCACCTCTGGCACGACCGGAACGCCGCGCGGCGCGGTGTTAAACTATGGCGCGTTCTTTGCCAGCGCGATGGCATCGGCATACCGCATTGGCGTACTGCCGCACGACCGCTGGCTCTGTGTGCTCCCGATCTACCACGTTGGCGGACTCAGCATTCTGCTGCGATCATGTCTCTATGGCACGGCGGTTGATCTCTGGCAGCGTTTCGACGCCCCGGCGATCATGGAACGATTGCAAAGCGCGCCGGTGACGCTTATTTCCCTCGTGCCGACAATGCTCTACCGGTTGCTCGAACAGCCTGGCGCTGCGCCGCCGCCGCACCTTCGGCTGGTGCTGCTCGGCGGGGCTGCTGCGCCGCCCGATCTGCTGGAGCGCGCATTCCAGGCAGGTTGGCCCATCGCCACAACCTATGGTCTGACCGAGGCGGCGTCGCAGGTGGCGACGGCTTTGCCCGAAGAAGTGCGCCGCAAGCCCGGCAGCGTCGGGCGACCGCTGATCTTCACCCGCGTGCGGGTCGTGGACGAACAGGGGCGCGATCAGCCGCCCGGCGTCCACGGCGACATCCTGGTACAGGGTCCGACCCTCATGCGCGGCTATCTCGGCGCAGCGCCGCTCGCTGCCGACGCCTGGTTTCCCACGGGGGACATCGGCTGCCTCGACGCTGACGGCGACCTGTGGGTGGTGCAACGACGCAGCGACCTGATCATCAGCGGCGGCGAGAACATCTACCCCGCAGAAGTCGAGCAGGTGTTGCGCCAGCACCCGGCAGTCGCTGATGTCGCGGTGGTTGGCGTACCGTCGGCGG
>JAUQOW010000329.1 GCA_030550675.1 Chloroflexota bacterium | reverse complement strand
CCCCACGCCGATCCCCAGACCAGCAGCGGTCATCAGCGTGCGCGTCGGACGGCGCCACATATTGCGGAACGCGCCGCGGAACAACCGCGCCAGCAGGCGCGACCAGCGCCCCCAATGGACACTGACGCCGCTCTCCTGGCGCATGGCTTCGATCGGCGCAAGCTGCGCCGCGCGCCACGCCGGGTATGCGCCGCCAACCGCGCCCAGGAGCAGCGCAGTGACCATACCCTGCACGAAGAGCGAGGGCGGAATATGTGCAGGCAGCATATTGGCGACGGCGGACGACATGCGGCTCAGCGCAATCAGACCAGCGCCCATGCCAATGCCAAGCAGCCCGCCAAGCGCCGCCACGATCAGCGCCTCGCTGAGGATCATCCTGAGTATGCGCCGTCGCCGCCAGCCCAGCGCCCGCAGGACGCCGATTTCGCGGGTTCGCTCGAACACGCTCATCAGCATCGTATTCATCATGCCAAGACCGCCAACGAGCACAGCGAAGATGCCGAGGAACCAGCCGAGCGAGCGGTAGAGACCAATGATCTCGTCCTGGCGCGACGGTTCGCCGCTGCGGGTGACGGACAGATTGTCGAAGCGCGCTTCAATCTCCCGGCGCACGTCATCAATGGCGCTCAGGTCGCGCACCTTCAGGCTGAAGTAACTGACCCGCCGCCGCATGTCGAACAGGCGTTGCGCGTCCGCCAGGTGGATCACCGCGCCGCCGTCCTCAAAGCCGACGCCGGTTTCATAGATGCCGACGACGCGATAGCCAAAATCCTTAATGCGGAAGGTGTCGCCGATTCCCTTGTTGAAGTGCGTGGCAGTCATTTTGCCGAGCATGATCTCGCGCCGCCCCGCGATCGGACGCCCCTCGATGATTCGGTAGTGTCGCAACGCAAAGCCGCGCGGGTCCTCGCCCATTACGACGAAATAGGGCGACTCCGGCAACTGCGCCAGGGAAGCGATCGTGCCAGCGACTTCGGCGACGCCGGGAATCTGGCGCAACTCATTGCCGACGTCCTCTTCGATCACGCTCAGGATGATCATGGCGGCGTCTTTCTGCGCCACCTGCAGATCAGCGCCGGACGCTGACGACAGGCTCTCGAAGCCGCTCGCCATACCCTCGCCGAATGTCGAGAGGGCGATGACCGCAGCAACGCCAATGGCAATGCCGAGCAGCGTCAGCAGCGTGCGCGTTTTGCGTCGCCGCAAATTGTTGAATGCCAGCCGCATATGGCGCACGTCTTCCGGCGTCTCTCAAAAAATTGACGCAAAGACGCAAAGGAGCAAAGTCTCGCAAGCTGTACGAAACGCCTTTGCGTCTTCGCGTCTTTGCATCAGCCTTTCTGGAAACCTCTCCAGAGATAACAGACTCCATTATACACCTGCGTTTCCGCCAGGAGAGTAAAGGTTCCTCTACCGTACTGCGTCTGAACTCCGGCAATCACTTGACACCTGCTGTGCAAACAGTATACTTCTATAGACGGCAGGCGCTGACGTCATCGTCTGCCGGATGATTAGTATGGAAGAAGCTGCACATTCCAATATCCTCTTTGAAAGCCTCCTGATCCTGCTGCTGATTGTCGCCAATGGCTTCTTTGCCGCATCGGAGATTGCGGTGGTCTCCGCGCGCAAAGGTCGACTCGAGCAGCAGGCGGAACGGGGCGATAGCGGCGCGCGCGCGGCGCTGGCGCTGCGTGAGTCGCCGAGTCGCTTCCTTTCGACGGTGCAGGTTGGCATCACCCTGTTTGGTACATTTGCGGCTGTGTTTGGCGGCGCCAGCATTGTGCGGGTCATCAACGCCTGGTTGCAGGAGTTTCCTGCGCTGGCGCCCTATGCTGGCGCGCTTGCCCCTGCAATTGTGGCATTGAGCATCAGTTATCTGTCGCTCATCGTTGGCGAGCTGGTCCCCAAGCGCCTGGCATTGCAGAACGCCGAGCGGGTCGCTGCGGCGGTGGCGCCGCTGATGACGTGGCTGGCGCGTCTTGCGTCGCCGGCTGTGATGTTTCTGACCTTCTCCACCGAGGTGGTGCTGCGTCTGCTCGGTCGTCATAACGTCGCCGAAACGCCTGTCACTGAGGACGACATCATGGCGCTGGTGCGCGAGGGCGCGGCTGAGGGCACTGTGGCGGACTCTGAGCAAGCCGTCATCCATAACGTATTCAAGTTCAGCGACCGGACGGTGCGCTCGTTGATGACGCCGCGCACGCAGATTACGGCGATCGACATTGATACGCCGCTGGAGGAGGCGTTGAAGATCGCCACCGAGTCGGGTTATTCGCGCATCCCGGTGTATGAAGGGACGCTCGATCACGTGATCGGCATTCTGTATGTCAAGGACCTGCTCGCGTTCTGGGGGCGATGCGACCCGCCGAACCTGCGCGAGTTGCTGCGTCCGCCGATGTATGTGATCGAAAGTCAGCGCGCTGCGCAGGCGTTTCAGCAATTGAAGCAGAATCGGAACGCGCTTGCGATCGTGCTCGACGAGTACGGACAGGTCGCTGGCGTCATCACGATTGAGGACATGCTTGAAGAACTCGTCGGCGACATTTCCGACGAGTACGATGAAATCAGCGAGTCCATCGTGCGGCGCGACGATGGCAGTTACCTGGTTGATGGATTGACTCCGTTCGCCGATCTTCACGAGCGGCTCAAACTGCCCCCTGCTGACGATCTGGTGCGTGAGCATGGCTTCGAGACGCTCGCCGGTTTCGTGCTGGCGCTCCTCGGTCGCATTCCAAATGTCGGCGACAGCGTCAAATGGGAGGGGTATACCTTTGAAGTGGTTGATATGGATGGTCGGCGGATCGATAAGGTGTTGATCATTCCGCCGCGTCCGGCAGTCGATCAGACGCAGCATGTACTGGCGACCCGCGCCATCGCGCCAAAGGCGAACCAGAGCAAGGCTGAAGCCGCTTAGCGCATTTATCGCAAGGCTGACGCAAAGGCGTGATATTGATTGCGATGCTTTGCGCCTTTGCAATTTCGCGCCAACAATGTCGAGAAATACCGTAAATCGCGTTACTGTTTCTCTGTCAGTCGACGCTATGGCGCCGCCTGCTTCCGTTCTTTCTCGTCGCCGACCCACTCGGCGTCGCCGTCCGCCCAATGTTCCTTCTTCCAGATCGGCGCGATTTCTTTGATGCGGTCCATGATCCATTCAGCCGCCTCAAAGGCTTCGCGACGATGCGGCGCCGCGACCACCACGAGAACCGCCGTTTCGCCGATCTCCAGGCGACCGATCCGGTGATGCACGGCGATGGCGCCGGTCTGCCAGCGTGCGCGCGCCTCGGCGGCGATTTGCGCCAGCACCGCTTCCGCCATGCCGGGGTACGCCTCGTACTCCAGGAAGGCGGTTTTGCGCCCGCCAAAGTTGTCGCGGACCACGCCGGCAAATGTGACAATCGCCCCCATATCGGGCGCCTGCACGAGTGTGACGAGCGGAGCGGGATCGAGCGGTTCGGGCGTGACGACGAAGGCGCCGGGAGCGCCGCCGCTCACCGGCGGAATAAAGGCGACTTCGTCGCCGTCGCTCAGGACGCGATCCAGCGAAGCGAACTCCTGATTGACCGCAAACAGCAATCGTCCGCTGTACCCGGCGAGGCGCGGGTAGCGTTCGGTCAGCATCTCCCACAGTGCGCCGACCGTCGCGCCCGGCGCCAGGGTAAGGGTCTCGCTGCTGCACCCGGTGATCTCGCGGTGCGCTGCGAAGTAGCGGATGATGATCGTGATTTGGTCGGACATAGACGCCATCCTGCCGCTATTAGGGGGTGAGCGGTTAAGCGGAGGTTTCACCTTCCCGCCTTCCCGCGCACCCACCTTCTACCTTCTCTCTTCCGTTGCCTGCCCCTGCCATCCACCAAGGACACGAAGGGGCGCGAAGGGGCAATCCAGCCTTCTACCGTCCCGCCTGCGCCCCTCTCGCCTCTTGCTCCGCGCCTCGCGCCTTCACCTTCCCACGTTCAACGTTCAACCTTCAACGTTCTATGGCATCCGCACCGGCACCCCGCGTTCCGCCAGGTATCGTTTGACATCCAGAATGGTATAGGCGCCGAAGTGGAAGATTGACGCTGCGAGGACGGCATCGGCGCGCCCTTCGACAAGACCGGCGTACATGTGCTCTGGGGAGCCGGCGCCGCCGGAGGCGATGACCGGCACACCGACCGCGTCCGCAATGGCGCGAAGGAGATCGAGATCGTACCCGCCGCCGACGCCATCGGCGTCCATGCTGTTGATAACGATCTCCCCCGCCCCCAGTTCGACGCCACGGCGCGCCCATTCAACAGCGTCGAGACCAGTCGGGCGCGGGTTGCGACCGGTGTGGGTGAAGACCTCCCAACGCGGCGGCTCACCCGGCGCATTAACCCGCCGGGCATCGATTGAGAGCACGATGCACTGGCTGCCAAAGCGCCGCGCGCCGTCTTCAATCAACTGCGGGTTGAGCACGGCTGCGGTGTTGATCGACACCTTATCGGCGCCAGCCCGCAGCATACGGTACATATCCTCGACGGTGCGCAGCCCGCCGCCGACCGTTAACGGAATGAAGACCTGCGCTGCAGTGCGCTCGACAACGTCGATCATAATGTCGCGTTCGTCGCTGCTGGCAGTAATGTCGTAGAAGACCAGCTCATCGGCGCCGCCAGCGTCGTAGGCGGCTGCGAGTTCAACAGGGTCGCCTGCGTCGCGGTGGTTCAGAAATGCGACGCCCT
>JAUQOW010000328.1 GCA_030550675.1 Chloroflexota bacterium | reverse complement strand
AGAGTTCTGGCGTCGTGCTGCCTTTTTCCCCTTATCCCCCCCGGCCCCCTTCTCCCACAAGGGGAGAAGGGGGAGTCACAAGGGTAGCGTTTTTGGGGTGCGAGGGGTGTTGTTCGTGTCCCGACGCCCGTTTTTGCCCTCACCCCCAGCCCCTCTCCCGCAGCGCGGGAGAGGGAAGCGTTTTGGCGTCCTGATGCCTGAAGCAGGCGATACAACACGTTGCGCGCTCCGTTCGGTTACGTGGTTACGCGCCGGACGACGAACCTTTGTGAGGTGGTTGACGCTGGCTGAGCCTGGCGAAGCCAGCGCCGATCACGAGATTGTCCGACATCGAATTGATCTTCCCATTAGGGGTCGCGCCGCGCGCGCCGCGTGTAACCGTCACCGTTCATCGCTTCGCAGATCGAGCCAGGCGCACTCTTCCGGCGTCAGACGCACATTCAGGGCGGCCACATTGTCGGCGAACTCCTCTGGCGTGCGGCATCCCACCAGGGCGTAAATGTCCAGCGGCTGGCTCATCACATACGCCAGCGCGACCTGTGGGATGCTCAGCCCTTTCTCTTCAGCCAGTTGCTGTGCGCGCTCCAGGCGACGGAAATTTTCTTCGCCAGCATAGGAATAGACCGCCAGTTTATCGAGATAATCCTCGAAGGTGTCAAGATTGTCGCGCCGCAGCCGTCCAGAGAAGAAGCCGCCTGCCAGGCTCGACCAGGTGAAGAGCGGCATGCGCTGCGCAGCATACCAGGCGCGCGCCTCTTCGTTCTGCGGACCGCTGATGCTGATGCACCCTTCCCACGGCTCACGGTATTGCTCTGCAAGGCTGAAATTTGGGCTGCTCGCCACAAATGGCGCCAACCCGTGAGCAGCGGCATACTCATTGGCTTCGGCGATCCGTCGGTGGCTCCAGTTCGATCCGCCAAATGCGCGGATGCGCCCGGCAGTAAGATGCTCATTCAGCACCTCAACAATCGGACCCACCGGAACCGAGGGGTCATCGCGGTGGAGCAGGTACAGATCGATGTAGTCAAACTTGAAGCGCGCCAGCGAGTCGAACAGGTCGGCGGTGATGTCGAAGGGGGTGACTCGTTTGCGGTCGGCGTTATGATGGGCGCCTTTGCCGATGATTACCACCTGATCGCGGATGCCGCGCTCATTCACCCAGCGTCCCATAGCGCGCTCATTATCTCCCTGCCCATACACGTGGGCTGTATCGAAGGCATTGCACCCCATAGCGAAAATCGCGTCGAGCAGGCGGAAGCTGCCTTCGAGATCGCGCGTTGAGATCATCACTGATCCCTGGACCAAGCGCGAGATCGGTTTGTCGATGCCGGGGACGTGTCCGTACTGCATTGTCGTGCTCCTCATTCCATCGGATATGTCAGGTCCCACTGCGCCCGAATGGCGTCCAGCGTGCGCATAATGCCAAGCGTTTCTTCGAGCGGCATCACCGGGCTTTCGGTCAGACCGGCGCGCAGGCAGCGCATGGCTTCCATCGCCTCGTACTGATAGCCATTCCCGTTGTACAGCGCGTTGATCACCTCATCGGCATGCCCGCTGCGGATCAGCGTCAGCGTTCTGGCGCGCCACCACTGCGGATGGACGCGGATCATGCCGTCCGTGCCCATGATGGTCATCTCGTGCGGCGTTTCGGTGCGAATGGCGCTCCACAGCATCGCCAGCCGCCCGCCGCTGTAGCCGAGGATCATCGCCGCCTCCTCGTCCACGCCGGTTGAGCCGAGGTGCGCCAGGGTCGCAATCCGCTCCGGTTCGCCGCCGAAGATCATGGAGGTCAGCGACACCGGGTAGACCCCCACATCGAGCAGGCTTCCGCCGCCAAGCGCGGGGTCGAACAGGCGACTGCGCGGATCGAGGCTGGCGCGGAAGCCGAAATCGGAGGCGATCATGCGCACCTCGCCAATCGCGCCAGCCGCCAGCAGTTCGCGCAAGCGAACAATCGCCGGGAGGAAGCGCGTCCACATGGCTTCCATCAGGAAGATGCCGCGCTCACGGGCAACAGCGATAACCTCCGCCGCCTGACGTGCGTTGATGGTGAACGGCTTCTCGCAGAGCACCGCTTTTCCGTGGCGCAGGCAGAGCAGGCAGTTTTCGGCATGCAGCGTGTGCGGCGTTGCGACGTAGATAATGTCAACATCGGGATCGGCAGCGAGTTCCTCATACGAGGCATAGCGGCGCGGTATGTTGAAGCGGTCGCCGAAGGCGGCGGCGGAGTCGGCGCTGCGCGATCCGACGGCGACCAGGCGTGCGTCATCGAGCGATTGCAGCGCTTCGGCGAAAACGCCAGCAATGCGACCGGTGCTGAGGATGCCCCAGCCAATGGATGATCCAGTCATGCGATGTCCTTTGTGCTCAGATGCTATGGCGGAAGAACAGGATGGTCAAACCAGGCGCGCACCTCGCGCCCGTCAATCGTTGCCACAACGGTAATACGCCAGTCGCCCTCCATGGAATAAATCGTGCGAACTCCGTATTTGCCTGGACCAATCCGGTCTGCGATGGGCTGATGCACGCCCATTTCCATCTGAGGCATAGTGAAGTCGAAATACACCAGCGTCGCATCAACCGGTTGATCGGCGGCGTCCGTGATCGTCGCTGTGAACGAATAGTCGCGTAGCGCCACCGGTTGCGCCGGTCGTTCGAGGGCGATCGTCAGACCATCGACAATTCGCTCTTCGACGATAGTTGGCGTGGCGCTGCATGCGCTGGCAGCGACGCCAGCAATCATGAGCAGCAGGATGCGGAGCAGTGCGCGCCGTGGAGCGGCTTTCTCGAACACGTTCTCCTGACCTCGACGAATCACATCACGCAGATGCCCAGATCTCGCCTGGGAAACAGCCAGTTTACACGCAAACGCAGGCTGAACGCCCACGCACTCCTCTTCCAGGGGAGGACAGCTGTCGATGCCGGACTGCCAGGCTGTGGACGCCATGTTTGCCGCGCTGCGCAGTAGCGCCGATGGAATGCGTCGTCATCGTCAGGACGCGCCCCGGCGCCGTGTGCGACCGCTTCCGGGAGCAGGCGCGCGCCAGAGCGTTCAAGCGGCGCGGGCGCTCGGGGGTGCTGATCGGCAGTGCGTGGCAGACGTTGATCATATCGATGGGCTAATAACAGCCATGTCGCTCATCCTGACATAAGAGGCGGCGCCACACCGCCACAGCCCACCGGAGGAAGCGACACGGCGACGGAAGCGATGATCATCCACCAGTTCTGTATGGTAGATGATCGACCGAGTCCTGTCAAAAAACGTCCAGACGCCAGCCGGTGCACGAGCGAGATGGTAACGATGAGTCCGCAGTTTGCCGTGCTCGGCTGGCGATACTACCCCTTCTCCCGCTGGCTGACAACCAACGATAACGTTTCGTTTTCGGCATCGTCGAACTGACGCGTCTGCTGCGCCGGTCGCCCTGGCGGGGCGCGTTTACGAATGAGTTGCTAACCGCGCCGTTGTGCCTTCTTGTGGCGTACACTGACGGCATCAAATGGCGCCATTCTCAGCGCGGCTAGCGAAGTTCGCGACGCGTCGGCACACACGGCATCTCGAACGACTGCTAGATGAGATGATCGGTATCAACACGGGATGGCTGATCAGGAATGCCGGAAGATCGTGATGTAGCGGTGGGGCGCCGTCCTCTCAAGGGCAGAGTTTTTCGGGTGCGAGGGGTGTTTGCCGTGTCTTGACGCCTTTTTTTCCTTCATCCCTCTGCCCCCTTCTCCCACGCTGTGGGAGAAGGGGGGGTAGGGCATCCTGATGCCTGAAACGGACGATTCAACATGAGGGTTTGCCGGAAAAAATCTACCCTTGTGAGCATCCCTCCCGCCCCCTTCTCCCACAAGGGGAAAAGGGAGAGTTTGCCCATCCTGATGCTTGAAACGAGCAATGCAACACGAGGGCGCGCCTGAAAACTTTACCCTTGTGAGCATCCCTCCCGCCCCCTTCTCCCACAAGGGGAGAAGGGGGAGTCAGGGCATTCTGATGCCTGAAACGAGCAATGCAACACGAGGGCGCGCCTGAAAACTCTACACTCGTGAGGGGGCGCCGCCCGGGTGTGCGATCGGGAGCGTCGCGAGTTGGGATCGGCGTCCCGCCATTGAAGATGATCGTCCGGTGTGATAGTGGCGCTCGCAAACGAGGCGCGCCGCACGAGCACATGCAGTTTTGCGGTAAAAGGATCTGGACGCACGCTCGATCATCGCAACTGTCGGGCATGCGGACAGTGCGACGCTAGCAGGAAGACGAACCTGAGCCCGCACGATCACGCTTGTACCTGCGGAGCAGTTGGCGCTGATTTCGACAGGCTTAACCTGCGCTGGCTGAGCCTGTCGAAGCCAGAACTAATCACAAGATTGTCCAGCATCTCGTTGATCTTCCTACAAGGACATCTATCATCGGCAGGCAAGTTCCATTAGTCCAGGCGCAATACCCTTCGAAATAAGCTCACACAAAGGCACAAAGGCGCAAAGACCCCGCAATTTAGCCCTGTCGATAATGACGTGCCCTCCTTATTTGAAAGATATTGCATCCAGGCAGTCTTGTGGTCCTGATCTGTTATCTTCAGGGCAAAGAAAAATCAGCCCCTTACTGCGTTTGTTGTTTGATAACCGACACCGGCGGGGCAACGCCGCTGACCGATGACTGACGTTTCAGTGCTCTTCTGCGAGCCGAAAATTCGGAAATGGACTTACAAC
>JAUQOW010000327.1 GCA_030550675.1 Chloroflexota bacterium | reverse complement strand
CTCCTCGTGGGTTCCCTGTTCAACGATGCGCCCATGGTTAAGCACAATGATTCGATGGGCGATCGAAACGGTGCTGAGACGGTGCGCGATAATGACCGACGTGCGCCCGCGCATCAGGCGCTCGAATGCCTCCTGCACCAGCGCCTCCGATTCGCTGTCGAGCGAACTGGTGGCTTCGTCGAGCAGCAGGATGCGCGGGTTCTTCAGCATCACGCGCGCAATCGCAATCCGCTGGCGCTGCCCGCCGCTCAGCTTGATGCCGCGCTCGCCAACCAGCGTGTCGTACCCGCGCGGCATCGCCATGATGAAGTCGTGCGCATTCGCCGCCTTCGCCGCCGCGATGATCTCCTCGTCGCTGGCGTCTAACTTTCCGTAAACGATATTCTCGCGGATCGTGCCGCCGAAGAGCACTGTTTCCTGCGGCACCAGACCGATCTGCTCTCGCAGGCTGCGCTGCGTGACGCTCCGCAGATCGTACCCGTCAATCAGCACGCGCCCGGATGTCGGGTCGTAGAAGCGCGGGATCAGGTTGAACAGCGTACTCTTGCCCGCGCCGCTTGGTCCCACCAGCGCCACGATTTCACCCGGCTTCACGGTCAGCGAGATGTCGTGCAGCACCCCCTGTCCGGTTTCGTACTCGAACGACACATTATCAAACGTGATTTCGCCGCGCACCGGCGGAAGTTCGACCGCATCCGGCGCATCCCGCACGGTCGGCTGAGTGTCGAGAATCTCGAACACGCGCCGCACCGCGCCGACCGCTTCGCGGAACTGACCGTACAACCCGGAGAGTTGCGCCAGGCTGGCGCCGATCGTGATCGCATAGATCAGGAACCCGCTGATCGTCGCAAACGACATGCGTCCCGCCAACACTTCGCTGCCGCTGAACCAGAGGATCGCCGCGATGCCGCTGAACCCCAGGAACGCCATCAGACCGCCAAAGCCGGATCGGAGCAGCGCCAACCGCAGCGCCGCCTTCAGTGTGCGCTGCATCGCGCGTTCGTAGCGTGCAATCTCATACGACTCCCGGACGAAACTCTTGACGACCCGCACCCCCTGCAACCCTTCTTCAACCGCCACCGTTGCGTCCGCCAGCTCGTCCTGCACGCGGGTGCTGAAGCGTTGCAACCAGCGCCCAAAGATCGCCGCCACGGCGACGACGCTGATCGCCAGCGCCAGCACGAACCCCACCAACCGCGGGTTAAGCAGGAACACAATGATAATCGCGCCGATCAGCGCGACGATGCTCGACAGGAATTGGGTGACGTTGTTGGTCAGAATGGCGCGCACCTGCGTCACGTCGCTGGAAATGCGCGACACTAATTCCCCGACGCGCCGGTTGGCAAAAAAACTCAGTGACAGTGAGTGCAAATGACGATACAACTGCACCCGCATATCCAGGACGATTCGCTCGCCGACGATATTCAGAATGTATCCCTGCAAGAACGTCAGAAATGCCTGCACGAAGAAGAGCGCAATCAGCGCCAGCGTCAGATTCGTCAGCAGTGTCTGGTCGCCCTGCCGGAGCACTGCTTCCAGCAACTGCACAATGACGAGCGGAAACCCGAGATTAATGGCGCTTGCGCCCGCCAGCGCCAGCAACGCGCCGACCATGAGCCGCTGATACGGGTTCAGATAAGTCAGCAAACGGCGCCAGTCAACAGCGCGAATGGGGAGAGACTCTCCAGGTTTGTGAGCATTTCGTGATAGCCGGTTGATCATTGAGTATGTCTTCCTGTCATGAGCGACTGACGAGAGAGGCTTCAGTATAGCATACGCATGCTGTCGCTCGCCGCAGTTCTCGAAGAGGCGGGTGCAGGCGTGATGCGTCACCGGCTGCCAGCGATTGAAATCACCCCTGAAGGGCTTGCGGCCGACTGTCCGCCTGCGCCGCCGAGCCGCGCGTCCGCTGCGGGCTAAAGCCCTCGCTCAGGACGTAGAAGCCCCTGCGGGGCTTGGACAAGCTCAGCCAGGGCTTCAACCCGTAGCATCCCGGCGATACCAGACTATCTTCTCGATCTTCATCAACCTTTGCGAGGGCATTAAGTCGCCTGCGGGACTAGACAGCGAACCGTGCGCCGCTTCAGACTCCCCGATAGCAATCAACCAAAATCCGGACAGTCACGCCTGCGCCTGTGGAGCGGAGGAGAACTCACAAGTGTAGAGTTTTTCGGCGAGCCACTGTGCTGAGTCGCCCGCTTCAGGCATCAGGACGCCAACACGCTCCCCTCTCCCGCGCTGCGGGAGAGGGGGCGGGGGGCGAGGGAAAAAACGATCGTCAGGACCAACACCTTTCACATAAGGACGACGAGCCATTGCCGACGGGGCTAAAAGCGCAGAGTCTTTGCGCCTTTGCGCCTTCGTGCAAGTTATTCGCAAGGTATTGGCATCAGAATTTACGCAGGTCTGACCGGATGACCGCCAAAGCCTTTGCGCAGCGCAGCCAGCACTTTTGCGGCGAACGACTCTGGTCTGCGGGAATGAAACCGCTCGAAGAGCGAGAGGGTGATCACCGGCGCAGGAACATCAAGCTCGATAGCGGTCTGAATCGTCCAGCGCCCTTCGCCGCTGTCTTCCACATATCCCTGGATGCGTTCGAGATGCGGGTCCTGCCGGAAGGCTTCTTCCGCCAGTTCCAGCAACCACGACCGCACCACGCTGCCGTGGTTCCAGACCGCAGCAATCTTGTACAGATCGAGATTGAACTCAGTCTTGGACCGCATGATCTCAAAGCCCTCGGCGTATGCCTGCATCATGCCGTACTCGACGCCGTTGTGCACCATTTTGACAAAATGCCCGCTGCCGACCGGTCCGCAGTGGAGGTAGCCGTCTTCCGGCGCCAGGGTGCGGAACGCGGGTTCGAGACGCGCAACGACATCGGGATCGCCGCCGACCATCAGGCAGTAGCCGAGTTCCAATCCCCAGATGCCGCCCGATGTTCCCTGATCAACGTAATGAATGCCGCGCGCCTTGAGTTCTTCAGCGCGGCGCAGATCGTCCTTGTACATGGTATTGCCAGCATCCACAATCGTGTCACCTGGCGTCATAAGGTCCGCCAGCGCCGCGATGGCGCGTTCGGTCACTTCACCTGCTGGCAGCATCACCCACACCGCGCGCGGCGGCTCAAGCGCGGCGACCAGTTCTTCCAGCGTATACGCCGGAACCGCTCCGGCGGCAGCGAGTTCGTCGATCGGTCCGCGGCTGCGGTTGTGCACGACAACGCGATGTCCGCCGCGCAACCAGCGGCGCGCCATATTGGCGCCCATGCGTCCAAGACCAGTAATGCCAATGTCCATAACAGTTCTCCCTGGACTCGTCGAAGCAATGCGAAAGCCCATCCATCATACGCGACTGCGGGCGATGCGGCAAGAAGCGGTGACGAACCCGGTGTAAAGTACACGGATTGGCACGGACTGAGACGGATTTACGCGGATCAATGGCATCGCCATAACCGGCGCATCCGCCTACATTCGCTGCATCTGCGCGAATCCGTGCGCCCATCACGACATATTGCGCCTGAACCCGACAGGTATGGTATAGTGTCTACGTATCATCGCCTTTTGGAAAGGACTCCTGGATTGGCGACCGCGATCCCCGAACCGTATGCCGATCTGGTCGAGCCAATGACGGCTGCTGACGCCGATCTGCGCGCAGCGTTGCGGGTGCACGGTCTGACGTGGGAGGAATACCCCGACCTGACGGGCGCCGCCCGTGAACGCGGCGCGGCGGCAGCGCTCGCCTACCCGATGCAGGGGGTGTTGAAATATCACGGTCTGAGCGATTGGGATTACCGCATCGCCTTCCTGCCGAGCGTATCGTTGTGCAACGACGCCGGGCACACCCTGACGCTGGTCGAATTCGACCCCGATCTGACAGATGACTCCGCAACGATCAATGGGCGCCCCGCCTATGGGCGCGAACTTGAACGAGTGCGCCAGAGTCTCGACGCCATCCGCGCCGCCTCTGGCGCAACGGTGCGCGCCCGCGTCACGTCGCGCAACGTCACGCGCGGCACACGCATGGGGAAAGGGCTTGGATCGAGCGCTGCGGCATCGGCGGCGCTGGCGCTGGCGGCGATTGCGGCGCTCTACGGCGACGCCGCCGCAGCCAACCGCCGCCTGGTGAGTTGTATGGCGCGCCTCCTCGCGGGTTCCGGGTGTCGCAGTGCGGCTGGCGGATGCTCGATCTGGCTGTCGTACCCTGGCATATCCCACGAAGAGAGTTTTGCCGTTCGTCTCGATGATGCCGGGCAACTTGATGATGTTCGCCTGATTACCGTGCCGATCGACTCGCGCATCGGGCTGAAGACTGAACAGGCGCACCTGGACGCTCCGGCGAGCGCGCTGTTTCGCTGCTGGATGCTGAACCGCCGCGACGAGGCGCTGGCATGCATCCATGCCGCGCGCGCAGGAGACTGGCGCACCCTTGGGCAGTGGGCGGAACTCGATAGCATGCGGCTGCACGGCATTACCATGTCGGGGCGCCTGGAGAACAAGCTGATTGGCTGGGAACCTGAGAACATCACGCTCTTTCGCATGTGCAACACATTGCGCTCGACAGGGATTCCAGTCTACTGCTCGACCGACACCGGTCCGACGGCGGTGTTCATCACGCACCGCGATCACGAGGATGCCGTGGTTGCCGCGATCGAAGGGCTGGGTCTCGACCTGGAGACGATCCGTGGACGCATCGCCGGACCGGCGCGCCTCGTTGATGTCGCGTGGGCGC
>JAUQOW010000079.1 GCA_030550675.1 Chloroflexota bacterium | reverse complement strand
CTGCTCGATAGTCACGCCGCGATCCGCCAGATAACGATGCCAACCGTCTACATCCTGCGCAACCAGAGTGAGAATGAGCGAGCCGGGCGTTGGAGGCGCAACGGCGTCGCTCCGCTGACAGATCCCCAGATAGGCGTCGCCAGCCACGCGATAGATGCGGCACGTTCCCTGATCGAGCGCCAGCGACAGCCCGAGAAGACCGCTGTAGAAGGCATCGCTGGCGTGGAGATCGCGGACGTAGATGAAAGTCACGAACTGCTCAAAGTGTGATGGTCTCATAGCGCCAAGCATAGCACAGACATGCGAAGCGTGCAAGACGCCATCGCTATTTTGTGCTACAATCATATCCGTTCGGCGTTCGGAGAGAACCAGAGTAATCGCATGGACATTCAGGAGCGGACCGTAACCGATCTCCTCGCACAGGCGGAAGGGCAGCGCCTGGCGTTCGTGCGGGCGAATGTGCGCCCCGCGGACCTGGCGCAGACGCTGGCGGCAATGGCGAACGGCGCCGGAGGAACGGTCGTTATCGGCATGCGCGGGCGGCAGGTTGAGGGAGTTGCTGATGCTGACGCCGCGCGCACAATGGCGCTCGATGCAGCGCTGGCGTGCCTCCCCCCGCTGGTCCTGCCGCTGCCCGCAGTTGTCACGCACAACGGCGCCACCCTGTTGATCGTTACCGTCCCTTCAGGGTTGCCCCATGTTTACAGCGTCAGCGGAGTCTATCTGCGGCGGGAAGGCGCAGCGAATGCGCCGCTTTCCCCTGATGCGCTGCGGCAACTCCTGATCGAGCGGGGCGAAACCAGTTGGGATCGGATGGCGCCGCCGGACGCGACGCTCGCCGATCTGGACCAGGAGAAGATCGCCGCCTATGCGCGTCGCGTCGGTCCGATCGCGGAAGCCGATCCGTTGGCGTTTCTGCTTCGCCGCGGCTGCCTGACGCGGCGCATCGATGTCGCCACAGGCAAGACCGAACTCGTGCCCACCAACGCCGGTCTGCTCCTCTTTGGGATTGAGGTTGAGCGCTGGTTTCCGCAGGCGGAAGTGACGCTGGTGCGCTACCAGGGGCGCGAGATGAGCGACGAATTTCTGCGCGAAGACATCCGCGACACCCTGCCGGAGACAGCGCGCCGCGCCGAGCGCTGGCTGGTGGAACATATGCGCCGCGGCAGCCGCATGGTCGGGCTGGAACGGGAGGACTGGACGCAATTTCCGCTGGGGGCGGTTCGAGAAGCCCTGATCAACGCCCTCGCACACCGCGACTACGCCATCCGCGGCGACTCTATCCGCATTCTGCTGTTCAGCGACCGCCTGGAATGCTATTCGCCGGGGCGGCTGCCTGGGCATGTCACGCTGCAAAACCTGGTCGAAGAACGGTTCAGCCGGAACGAAACGCTGGTGCAGGCGCTGGCGGATCTGGGACTGATCGAGCGCCTCGGCTACGGCATCGACCGCATGCTGCGCCAGATGGCGGACGCCGGGCTGCCGCCGCCGGAGTTCCGCGAGACTGCCGCCGGATTCCTGGTGACGCTGTACGGGCGCACCGGCGACGATCGCGCCGATGCTGGCGGCGCCGACATCGCCGCCTGGCGACGGATGGGGCTGAACGAGCGGCAGATTGCAGCGCTGCTCTTCCTGGCGGAACATCAGCGCATCACGAATCGCGATATGCAGGAACTTGCGCCGGAGGTCTCCGCCGAAACGCTGCGGCGCGATCTCGTCGATCTGGTCGAGCGCGGCTTGCTGCTGCGCGTCGGCGACAAACGCGGCGCGTACTACATTCTCAAATGACCGCGCAGGATAGCCAGTTCCTGGGTGAGCAGCGCGCTGATGCGATCCAGGCGTTCACCCACATCATCGATTTCCAGCAGCGTCTGACGCTCAGCAAGACTGGCGCGCACCAGGCACATCGACGCCAGCAGCGCTGCCAGATGACGGGGATCATCGGCAGAGTCGAGTTGGGTGCGCAGCTCCTCATTCGGCGGCAGCGCATCGAGCAGCTCGCGGGCGCGTTTACGCGCCTCCTGCGCGTGCGCGGCAAGGTCTGGATCGTCAGTGCGATCTGGCAGAGCGCGCGCCAGGGCGCGGAGATACGGTTCGCGCTGCGTTATCTGCTCGATGGCAACCCGTTCGAGCGCCTGCAACGCAATGCGGAGCGTCCCGTCGTGCAGGCGCACCAGGCGATGGACCCGCGCCGAAGCGCCAATCGCGTAGCACTGTTCAGGGTCGTCGTCGCGTTGGGCGCTGACCGCAATGACGCCGCCAGCGGTCACTGCATCGTCAACCAGGCGAATTGCTGCCGGACGACTCACTGCTACCGGAACGACGCTGGGCGGAAATACCACAATGCCGCGTAATACGAGAAGCGGCGCGTCGACGGGTGGATTGTCTGAAACGTCTGTCACGGCAATGCGTGCATAGAAACCGGCCTCGCTACCATGATACCGCAGATCAGCGTGTCGTTGGCATCCGGGAAGCGCGCATCCAACCGCGGCGGCATTCCGCCTGATGAGGATCATGAAATGAATTCTGTAGCGCTTCTGAACCGCGCGTTCGCTGAGCGGCGGGTTAAAGCCCTCGCTCAGCATATCGAAGCCCCGAAGGGGCTTGCACCATCTCAGCCGGGGCTTTAGCCCGCAGCGCCTTCATCAGGCGTTATCGCCATCTTGTGCGTTTCCTGTTGGCGTCACGCCTGGCGCTCTGAGTGCACTGCATGGAGGATCGCATTGGAATGGTACGAACCCGAGGTGCAGGAACTGGAAAAACTGAACACAATAGCGCCGCCTCCGCCTGGCGCGGTGCTGTTCTACGGCAGTTCGTCGCTTCGTCTCTGGACGACGCTCAGCGAAGATATGGCGCCGTGGCCCGTGGTTAACCGTGCGTTCGGCGGATCGACCCTTGCTGCCTGTGTGCACTTCTTTGACCGGCTGGTTGTTCCGTGCGCTCCGGGATCGATAGTGCTTTACGCTGGCGACAATGATCTGGGCGATGGACGTCCGCCCGACGATATTTTGCGTTCATTGCGCGCGATGCTCGCCAGAATCGATGCCACGCTCGGATCGATCCCCGTTGCGTACATTTCGATCAAACCCAGCCTTGCGCGCTGGAGCCTGCGCGACCGGATTCAGCGAGTCAACAGCGCTGCGCGCGCGCTGATGGAACGGCGTCCGTCCGGGTACTACGTCGATGTGTATACGTCCATGCTGGGACCCGACGGACGACCGCGCGCCGAACTGTTCGACGCGGACGGCCTGCACCTGAGCGCGCAGGGGTATCAGGTGTGGACGCACATTCTGCGCCCCTACGTTGCAATGCTGGCAGGAGGACAGCGGACGCAATAAGCTTCTGCGCAGCAGTTCACAATCGAATCTGTACACATTCTTAATGTGTTTCTAACCCTGGTATAGTAGGTAGAGCATGATGGCAAAAGAATCAGCGCATCATATGCGTGTGCGCGTTGCCGTCAGATCGCTTCTGAAGTCATGTTCCCGAAGTTCTCTCAACATGTTGAAGATAGCGCACACGTCTTGCTGTGCGCCATTGGAGAGCGAGTGACCGCCTGTGCAGCGAGAGTACTATCTCTGGTGGAGTCCCCGGTTGCAGCGGGACATGGAAATGCTGGTTATCGGTCACGCAGGGGCGCGGGTGCTGGTCTTTCCCACCCGCGCCGGACGATTCTATGATTACGAGAACTGGGGGCTGGTCGAAACGCTGCGCCCCTCGATTGAGCAGGGGTTTTTGCAACTCTACTGCGTTGACAGCATCGATCGCGAGAGCCTGTACGCTTTTCACCGTCCTCCGCAGGAACGGATTGCACGGCATGTGCAGTATGAGTCGTATATTCTCGAAGAAGTGCTGTCGCTCTCGCGGCAGCTCAACCCCAACCCGTTCGTCATCGCCCACGGTTGCAGTCTGGGCGCCTATCACGCCGTCAACATCGCCTTCCGCCATCCTCATCTATTCCACAAGGTCGTCGCCCTGAGCGGGCGTTACGATCTGACGGTGGCGACCGGATCGTTCCGCGCGCTCTTCGACGGATACTATGACGAAACGATCTATTTTCACACCCCCTGCCACTTTATCCCGCGCCTCACCGATCCGACGATCCTTGCGCACCTCCGATGTATGGAGATCATCCTGGTCATTGGTGAAGAAGACCCGTTCATCTGGACCAACCGCGCGCTCAGTGCGGCGCTGTGGGAAAAGGATATTCCACACGCGTTGCACATCTGGCCCGGCGAGGCGCATCGCATTGAACACTGGCGCGAAATGATCCGGCATTATCTGTAGCGCGACAGGAGGACACGGTTGCGCTCGTTTGGCGTTTGTAGCGCACGTGTGGGCGTGATTTCAAAATGCGACAATCATGCTTTATCATCTGATATTCATCATCCAGTAATGTGTCGATCGTACAATCTGCACAGCTTATAGAGCGGCGTTCCTCGGCATTGGGACCGCGCCTGAGCATTTGGTCAGGTTGAGTGTCGAGGTCCACGCCTGATCCATGTTGCGCCGCCGAGCCTGCACCTGGGGAGCAGTTGGCGTTGGTTTCGGCAGGCTCAACCGGCGTTGGCTGAGCCTGTCGAAGCCAACGCCGATCACGAGGATTGTCCGATAGCTGGTTGTTCTTCACTATAAGTTCAATTGCTCTATGAGAGCGGGGTTGAGATGCACCGTTATCATGTCTGGTTCGCGCCCCTCCTGACTGCACTCGTTGCTCTGGCTTCCCTCTCGTTCGCAATGCCTGCACCCGCGTCTCCGGCAGGTCCGGCGAGTAGCGGCTACGCGCTCCAGTTCTACGGCAACGGCATGAGCGACATTGACCGGGTGAAGGTGCGGATTGACCCGCACGTTCCTGCCGACGTCGGCGGCGACTTCACCATCGAGTTCTGGATGAAAACCACCGCTGCGGGCGGCTCGTGTTCGCCAGGCAACACCGGCGATGGTTGGATCACCGGGCGGACGATCATCGACCGTGATGTGTACGGTAATGGCGACCACGGCGATTACGGCATCTCGCTGGCAGGGGGACGGATCTGCTTCGGCGTCGCGCAAGGGGCATCAGGGCGCACCATCTACGGCAGCACGAATGTTGCGAATGGACAGTGGCGACACATCGCGGTGACGCGCAGCGCGAGCAGCGGACAGATGCGCATCTTCGTCGATGGGCAGCTCGACGCGCAAGGAACCGGTCCCGCTGGCGACATCAGTTACCGCGACGGGCGCAGCACGTCGTACCCGAACAGCGATCCTTTTCTCGTCTTCGGCGCCGAGAAGCACGACGCAGGTTCGGCATATCCCTCCTACATCGGTCTGCTCGACGATATCCGCATCTCGAATGTGGTGCGCTACACGAGCGCGTTCACCCGCCCGACGGCGCCGCACGCGGCGGATGGGCAGACCGTGGCGCTCTACCGGTTCGACGAGGGGAGCGGCACGGCGGTCATCGACTCGGCGCCGGGCGGGAGCAGCCCTGGCGTGCGGCGCTTCGGCGGCTCGCCCGCCGGTCCCGTGTACGTTACTGACACGCCGTTCAGCAGCTTACCCCCGTCGCCTACCCCGCCGCCAAATCTCAATCCGCGCGCCTATCTGCCGCTGGTGGTGCGATAATGGGACAACGGGTCCGTTTGCTGGCGCTGATTATGTGCGCGGCGTCAGGATGGATGCTGACGTTGATGATTGATCGCTTCGCACAGCCGTCGAAAGCGCAGCCATCCAGCGGCTACGCGCTCCAGTTCTACGGCAACGGCATGAGCGACATTGACCGGGTGAAGGTGCGGATTGACCCGCACGTTCCTGCCGACGTCGGCGGCGACTTCACCATCGAGTTCTGGATGAAAACCACCGCTGCGGGCGGCTCGTGTTCGCCAGGCAACACCGGCGATGGTTGGATCACCGGGCGGACGATCATCGACCGTGATGTGTACGGTAATGGCGACCACGGCGATTACGGCATCTCGCTGGCAGGGGGACGGATCTGCTTCGGCGTCGCGCAAGGGGCATCAGGGCGCACCATCTACGGCAGCACGAATGTTGCGAATGGACAGTGGCGACACATCGCGGTGACGCGCAGCGCGAGCAGCGGACAGATGCGCATCTTCGTCGATGGGCAGCTCGACGCGCAAGGAACCGGTCCCGCTGGCGACATCAGTTACCGCGACGGGCGCAGCACGTCGTACCCGAACAGCGATCCTTTTCTCGTCTTCGGCGCCGAGAAGCACGACGCAGGTTCGGCATATCCCTCCTACATCGGTCTGCTCGACGATATCCGCATCTCGAATGTGGTGCGCTACACGAGCGCGTTCACCCGCCCGACGGCGCCGCACGCGGCGGATGGGCAGACCGTGGCGCTCTACCGGTTCGACGAGGGGAGCGGCACGGCGGTCATCGACTCGGCGCCGGGCGGGAGCAGCCCTGGCGTGCGGCGCTTCGGCGGCTCGCCCGCCGGTCCCGTGTACGTTACTGACACGCCGTTCAACAGTGCGACCTTGTCGCCAACGCCGACGCGCAGCGCCACGCCGACTTTCGCAATTGCGCCATCAGCGATGGCAACGCCAGCTTCAACCCTGATACCGTCGCTCACCCCCATAGCCACAACCACAGGCATGCCAGCATTGACCGCCTCTCCGTCCGCTTCCCCGACGCGCACTACATCCCCTACCGCCACTTCTTTCATCAGATCCGCTCCGCTCACACCACGCGCATTCCTGCCCCTCGTCCAAAAACCGTAGATGTCGCCCCACCGATGAGCATCTCTCGCGCCCGCTGGCGACTTGCAAAAATGTCATATCCTTTTTCCTCCGGTTTACGTACATGTAACGCTGCTCTGCTACGATACCTGTGGTCGAACATGGCAGGCATTCGATGACTGCCGGTCCGAAGCTGGAGGCATACCGATGACGACCCTCTCTATCGCTGACCGCAATGCGATTCTTGCGCTGGTAACCGCCAGTTTGCGCGATCTCTATGAACAGAACGGCATCACCGCCGACAGCGAGCCAGATGAAGGCACGTATCTGATCGGTAGACGCGCATTGCTGGACTCGCTGGGGCTGGTGACGCTGATCGTCGATCTGGAGCAAAAGATTGAAGAGACCTTCGATGTTGCGCTGACGCTGGCGAATGAACGCGCCATGTCGCAGAAGAACAGCCCGTTCCTGACAGTCGGTTCCCTGGTGGATTACATTTGTTCGCTGATGAACGAACAGCGCAGTGCCTGAGTCCGAACGCTATGACCAATGATCAACAGGTCGTCCTGATCACCGGCGCGCGGAAGGGCATTGGGCGTTTCCTGGCGGAACGATTCGTCCGCAACGGCGCTCTGGTCGAAGGGTGCAGCCGCGAGATGCCCGACTGGTCGCTGGAGGGGTATACCCACCATCTGGCGGATGTGGCGGATGAGTCGCAGGTCAAAGCTATGATGACCTCAATTGCGCGGCGTCACGGTCGGCTCGATATTGTCATCAACAACGCAGGCGCCGCAGCGATGAACCACTCGCTCCTCACCCCGGTCGCGTCGGTGGATCGCATCTTTGACACCAATGTGCGCGGCACGTTTCTGGTGTGTCGTGAAGCGGCGCGGTTGATGCAACGGCGGCGGTTTGGTCGGATCGTCAACCTGAGCACCGTCGCCGTGCCGCTGCGTCTGGAAGGCGAGGCGCTATACGCCGCGTCCAAGAGCGCTGTTGAAACCCTGACGCGCATCCTGGCGCGCGAGTTTGGTCCGCTCGGCATCACCGTCAACGCCGTCGGTCCGACTCCGATTGAAACCGATCTCATTCGTGGCGTTCCGTCCGAAAAAATCCAGAAGATCGTCGATAGCCTGGCAATCCGACGGCTGGGACGGTTTGAGGACGTGGCAAATGTCATCGACTTTTTTGTGCGTCCTGAAAGCGACTATGTCACCGGGCAGGTGATCTACCTCGGCGGCGTTTCCTGAAGCGTCGCGTTTCATTCAAGGAGATGAACATGGCTATCGAATGGCTGATCGAGCGCATGGAACGATCGCGCGACGCCGCAGCCGTCGTCTGGCAGGGAGCGTCGGTCTCCTACGGCGACCTGATCGACCGCGTGGCGCGCTGGCGCGCCGTGCTCGACGAGGCTGGCATCGCTGAAGGTCAGGTGATAAGCATTGAAGGAGACTACTCGCCCGGAGCGATTTCGCTCCTGCTGGCGCTGATCGCCCGCAACGCCATTGTCGTGCCGCTGACTGCGTCGGTTGCCATGCACCGCGAGGAGTTTCTGACCATCGCCGAAGTGCAGGCGGTCATCAGCTTCGACGCTGGCGATGGCTGGCGAATCGAACGCCGCGACATTCCGGTGACGCATGAGTTGACCCGCACCCTCATCGCGCGCGGGCATCCCGGTCTTGTCCTGTTTTCGTCCGGTTCGACCGGCAAGAGCAAGGCAGCGTTGCACGATTTCGTGCCGTTGCTGGAGAAGTTCAAGGTTCCACGCCATCGCCAGGTGACGCTCACCTTCCTGCTGCTCGACCACATTGGCGGGATTAACACGCTGTTCTACACTCTCTCCAACGGTGGAACCGCCGTTTCGGTGCGCAGCCGCGATCCAGATGAGGTCTGCGCCGCGATCGAACGCCACCGCGTTGAACTGCTGCCAACCTCGCCGACCTTCCTCAACCTGATTCTGATGTCGGAGGCGTACCGGCGCTACGATCTCTCTTCGCTGAAATTGATCACGTATGGCACTGAGGTGATGCCCGAAACGACGCTTCGGCGCGTCCGCGAGGCGTTCCCCCATGTGCGGCTCCAGCAGACCTACGGTCTCTCCGAACTCGGCATCCTTCGCTCGAAGTCGCGCGATGACGGATCGCTGTGGGTCAAGGTCGGCGGCGAGGGGTTTGAAACCAAAGTGGTGGACGGCGTGCTCTATGTGCGCGCGAAATCGGCGATGCTCGGCTATCTCAACGCGCCAAGCCCGTTCGACGAAGAAGGATGGATGAACACTCAGGATATGGTCGAAGTCGATGGCGAGTACATCCGCATTCTGGGGCGGCGCACCGAAATCATCAACGTCGGCGGTCAGAAAGTCTATCCGGCGGAGGTCGAGAGCGTGCTGATGCAACTGCCGAATGTGCGTGATGCAACCGTCTACGGCGAGAAGAACCCGATTACGGGGCAGATTGTGGCGGCGCGATTGAACCTGATCGAACCGGAAGACCTCGACTCGCTCAAGAAACGGGTGCGCTCGTGGTGCCGCGAGCGTTTGGAACCGTTCAAGGCGCCGGTCAAAATCACGATCGCTGACGGCGAGCAGTTTAGCGCGCGCTTCAAGAAGATGCGGCGCGCCTGACGCCTGTGCTCTCTTTTTGCCAGGAAACATATGCGCCATCTTCGTCTCGCTCTCGACCCGGCGCTCACCGGATGCCATGCGCCAGAAATTGCGTGGACCTGGCGATACCTGTTGGCTGGCGCCGGTTATGCCTGGCGTGTCTGCGATCTCGCTGAACCATCAGACATCGCCTATGTCGCCGACCCGCAGCGCGCTCCTGATGCCCGGATGGTCATTCAGGCGACGCCGCGCCGTTGGGAACAGCGATCTGCGCCTCGTCTCGTCGGAGTCGCCTCCGTTGACGGATTCACCCATCCGCTGTACAACGGCGAACGCACTGATGAGCAGTTGCTCGCCATTGAACGGGGACGCCTGATCATCGCCCGCGACCTTATCTTCGACGTCTTCTGGCTCCTCACCGGTCAGGAAGAGGCGCACTTCCCGAAGAATCGCCATGGGTACGTTGATCTAACCGGTACGCCATATCTGCGCAACAATGTCCTGCGGCAGGGGCTGACGTCGGGGATCGGCGCACGCTTCGAGCAACTGCTCAGTGATCTTGGCATACCGCCAGGCGAGCCGCGCTGGCCTCACGGCAAACGCGCCGCCGCCGCCATCAGCCACGATGTCGATTACCCGGAGGTCGTGCGCTGGGTGGAGCCGTTGCGCGTGTTGTTGCGCCAGGGCGTGCGCGGTCTGCCAGCGGCGCTCGATGTTCTGACCGGGAAGCGCCATCACTGGCAGTTCGACGCCTGGTTGGCGCTGGAACGCGCTCTTGGCGCGCCCTCCGCCTTCTACTTTGTTGCGCGTCAGGGTTCGCTGCGCGAATATGCGCTGGGAACGCCCGACTCCTTCTACGACATTCGCGCACCGCAGTTTCGCGCCCTGTTTCGCACTCTGATCGAGGCAGGATGCGAAATCGGGCTGCATAGCAGCTACAATGCCTATGCCAGCATTGAACAGTTTGAGCGTGAAAAACGCCTGCTCGAAGAAGTCGCTGGCGTGCCGATCGTCGGGAACCGCCATCACTACTGGCACATGGACCCGGTCAATCCTGAAGCGACTCTGGCAATCCATGAGCGACTTGGTTTCGTCTACGACGCCTCGCTGACCCATGATCGGTACATCGGCTGGCGCCGGGGATCGTGCTGGCCCTTCTTTCCGTTCATCCGGCAGGAACGCCGCGAACTGCGCACGCTGCAACTGCCGACGGGATGGATGGACAGTCAACTTTTCCTGCAGCGTGACGCCAACCCCGGCGAGCCGGATGAGGTGTTGCGCGCTCTTGCCGACCGGACAGCCGCTCAGGGCGGGTTGCTGCTCGTCAACGTTCACGACTATGTGTTCGATGATGCGCTCTTCCCCGGCTGGGTCGCTGCGATGCAGCGACTGTGGGAATACCTGAGAGCGCGCGGCGATTTCTGGATGGCGGCGCCGGCCGAGATCGCTGCCCACTGGCATGCGCGCTATCGGCGTCTTCTGGCGTCGAGCGAAGGTCTTGGCGTCGAGCGCAGCATTCCAGCAGGCGCTTGTAATGGCGCCGTGTCATTGTTCTCCGGGAATGGAATATGTCCCCAAGGCGCGGGGCAGGAGGCGAAAAGCAAGCAATGAAGACGCGCACGCTGTTTGTCGCGCTGATTCTTCTGGCGCCGCCGCCGCTCAAGCCCTGGCTGATGCGGACGCTGCTCGGCGCGCGCATCGGGCGCAATGTGCGCATCGGCTGGTTTGCTGGCATATCGGCGCGCCACATTGCCATTGGTGACGAAAGTGACATTCGCGCACTGACCTTCATCAGTTGCCACGGTGATGTTGTTATCGGTCGCTATTCCATCATCAGCAGTTTCGTTCTGGCGCATGGCGCGGCAGACCTGATCATTGGCAACCATTCGTACATTGGTCCGCAAACGTTTATCAATTGTGATGAATGTGTCAGAATTGGCGACTACTCCGCACTCGGCGCACGCTGCATGGTCTACACGCATGGGTCATTCTTTCCATACACCGAAGGGTATTGGGTGAAGTTTGGTCCGGTCACGATCGGCGACTATGTCTGGTGCGCCGCTGGCGTTTTCATTCATCCAGGAGTGACGATTGGCGATCATGTGTTCGTCAATTCGCGCTCGGTCGTCACGCGGGATATTGCGTCCGGCGATGTGGTCGAGGGCTTCCCGGCGCGGACCGTCGCATCCATGAGCCGCCTGAAACGCAGCATGTCGCCGCGACGCCGCGATGCCGCCGCGCAACAGATTCTCGATCATTTCGTTGATCTCGGACTACAGCGCGAACTGCACCTCGGTGTCGAGCGACGCAATGGACAGGTCGCCTTCAGGTTTCGCGGGAAACAGTATCGGTTGCTCTGCATTCCTGCTGATGGTGACCTGCCCCCTTTCCATGCCGACCCCACATGCCGCTTCGTCGCCCTCGTCACCCGTCCCGACTGGACGCCGCCTGCTGGAATAGCAATCTATCCGCTCGACCTGATCGCATACCGCACCCCGCGCAGCAGCGACCCGATTCACCACGCGCTGCGCACGTTCCTGATGCGCTACTACGGCGTACAGGTTGAATATATGGATCCCGCGAAATAACGGGATTGTCACGCAGCATTCGATAGACCTTTCACCCTCTCGTCATCAGCGCTGTTCATAATCCGTGGTCGATGTAGGTGGTGAATGAGCGTCACCCCTGGATGTCGCTCATAGCCTGTCGCATTCTCTGAGAGAAAGGCGCTGGCATGAATCTCTCGCTGGTTATTCCCTGTTTCAACGAAGCAGACAGCATCGAGCAGATGCGCGCGCAGCTCAATGACATTCGCCCCGAACTGGCGCGCCGTGGTCCATTCGAGCTGGTGCTGGTCGATGATGGCAGCACCGACGATACCTATGAGCGGTTGAAAGCTGCGTTCGCCGATTGGGATCAGGTGCAGATCGTTCGTCATGATCGCAATCGAGGTCTTGGCGCCGCGTTGCGCACCGGCTTCGCCCACGCACGGGGCGACGTCATCGTGGTGACCGACAGCGATGGGACGTACCCGTTCGCCACGATTCCTGACATGCTCGATATGCTCACGCCGGACGTCGACATTGTCACGTCATCGGCGTACCACCCGAAGGGCGGGGTGGAGGGCGTGCCCGCTTATCGGCTGCTCTTCAGCCAGGGTGCGTCGCTGATCTATCGCTTGCTGGTGAACCGTCACATTCACACCTACACCGCCATGTATCGCGCGTATCGTCGGCGTGTCATTGAATCTGTCCCGCCGACGCTCGAAGGATATGTGGTCATGGCGGAGATTCTGGTGAATGCGTTGCTGGCGGGGTATCGCGTCGCCGAATATCCGACGGTGCTTCATGTGCGCAAGTTCGGACAGTCGAAAGCGAAAATCTGGCGCATCACCAGAGCGCATCTGCGCTTCCAGGCGCATATTCTGCAACGGCGCCTGATGGGATTGTTGGGTGCAACGCCAGTGGCAACCGGCAAAGCAGGGCGATGATGAAAACCGTAGTTACCATTCTGGGCACGCGCCCGGAAATTATCAAGCTATCGCCGCTTATTCCGCTGCTTCGTGAACGGTTTCGCCACATCCTGGTGCATTCCGGGCAGCACTATTCCTTCGAGATGGACGCAATCTTTTTTGAGGAATTGGGTCTGCCGGCGCCCGATTACGCCCTGGGGGTCGGCTCAGCGTCGCATGGCGAGCAAACGGCGCGCATGCTGTCGCGGCTGGAGCCGATCCTGCTCGAAACAAAGCCCGACATGGTGTTAGTCCAGGGCGATACGAATACGGCGATGGCGGGCGGGTTGTGCGCTGCCAAACTTAATATTCCGGTCGCGCACCTCGAATCAGGCGGGCGCTCGTTCAATCGCCGGATGCCGGAAGAACTCAACCGCATCATTCTTGATCACATCTCGACGCTGCTGCTGGCTGCCGATGAAACCGCCGAGCGCAACCTGCTGGCGGAAGGGCTGCCGCCGGAGCGGATCCGCATGGTCGGGTCGAGCGTGATCGACGCCGTCGAACGGAACCGGCAACATGCGCGTCGCTCGACCATCCTGCAGCGGTTGGAGGTGTCCCCCGGCGATTACCTGGTGCTGACCCTGCACCGCAGCGAGAATACCACTCCCGGCGTTCTGCCCGGTATGATCCGCGCTCTTGGCGAACTGGCGGAGGAGCACACTATAGTGTTTTTGGTGCATCCGCGCACCGCTGCGGCGATGCGATCCTATGGCATTCCTATGCCGCGCAGCATTCGCGTGAGCGAGCCGCTTGGGTATCTCGACACGCTCAGACTGGTCGAACAGGCGCGTGCGCTTCTCACCGACTCCGGCGGATTGCAGGAAGAGGCGGGCGCGCTGGGAACGCCGACGCTCATTCTGCGCAATGAAACCGAGTGGCGCTATCTGGTGGACGCCGGAATGCATGTGCTGGTCGGGAACACCTATGAGTCGATTCTCGCCGGTGCGCGTCAGTGGCTGCAACCCGCAGCGCTTGCTCAGCTGCGATCCGCGCCAGCGCCGATCCGCGCTGGCGCCAGCGAACGCGCCGTTGCGGCGATGGTTGAGATGTTAGGGAGCGCCGCTTGAGCGCTCGAGAAAGACCAGAGTATGCAAGCGACAAAAATCCAGGCTGACCGGCGTGAACGCGGTACGACGAAAGGATCCTCCATGAGTCCCATGATGCTTACGCTGATCCTGATTCTGATACCGACCATCACAGGTGTCGCCGGTCAATTGCTGTTGAAGGTCGGCATGTCGCAACTGGGCGCGCTCGAAATCAGCGTTGCCGCATTGCCGTCGCTAATTATGCGGATCATCTCATCGCCGTGCATCCTTGTCGGTCTGACCATTTACTTCGGCGGCGTATTCTTCTGGCTGCTGGCGCTCAACCGCGCTGACCTGAGTTACGTCTACCCATTCGCCAGTCTCAGTTACGTCCTGATCACGCTGGCATCGTGGCTGTGGCTCCACGAAACAGTGCCGCCGCTGCGCTGGATCGGGCTGGTCGTCATCTGCATCGGCGTCATTCTGGTTGCGCGGAGTTAAGTCTCACCTCAAGCGATGGTCATCTACGCCATAGCGTTGCGGGATGACCAGGAGGCGAGGCGACATCCGCAGTCGGTGGTTCAGCCGCTGACGATGACTGTCACCCATGCATGGCGACTGCGGGAAGGCGCCGATCGTGGTCGGTGTCCGCACCCCTGGTCGTTGCCCCATCCCGCTGGCGGTGACCGTCACCTGCGCCTGGCGACTGCGGAAAGGCACAGATTGTGGTCGGCGTTCGCACTCCTGGTTGTTGCCTGACCTACGAGCGATGATCGTCGCCTTTTCATCAACATATGCCGCTGACAAATCGTTCATGCGCTGCACGAACGGCTTCATTCCGATTTCAAAGCCGATTGGTACAGTGCAGTCGTCAGGGGAGCGATCCGAAGGGAACAGGAGCATCGAACCATGCCCGTCATCGATATCGTCGGCGGAGGCATTCTGGGGCTTGCGCTCGGCTACGACCTGATCAAGCGCGGCATTGGCGTGCGCATCTGGGAACGGAGCTGCGAACTGGGCGGATTGATGGGACGCACCCGCTTTGAAGAACTCGATGGTCTGGAGGTTGATCGCTACTACCACGCCATTCTGAGCAGCGATCGTACTCTGATGCGCCTCCTCGATGAGCTTGGTCTGCGCAGCGAGTTGCGCATGACCGTGACATCCATGGGGTTCTACCACAACGGCAGGCTCTACTCAATGTCCACCCCGTTCGACTTTCTGCGTTTCCCGCCGCTCTCGCCGATTGATCGGCTTCGCCTGGGGCTGACTATTCTCCAGGCGCGTCGAGTGAAAAACTGGCGCGAACTGGAGCAGATTCCAGTTGTCGAATGGCTCACGCGGCTGAGCGGACGGCGGACGGTGGAGCACATCTGGAAGCCGCTCCTGCGCGCCAAGTTTGATGGCAGTTTTGACAACGTGCCGGCGACATACATCTGGGCGCGGTTGGTGCGCACCACCGACACCCGCGAAAAGGGCGGCGCAGTGGAGAAGATGTGCTTTCTGCCGCGCGGATACGCCATGGTGATCGACGCTCTGGCGAAGGCGATCTCAGCGCGTGGCGGTCAGATCACGACAGGCGTCGCAGTGCAGCAGGTGCGTGTGAGCGAAGGGCGGGTATGCGGCCTGCGTCTGAGCGGAGGCGAGATTGAAAGCGATGGAGCTGTGCTGACGCTTCAGACGCCAATTGCACGCCGGTTGCTTCCCCCCGAAGCAGCAGACGTTAATGCGCGCTGGAGCCGGTTGGAAGACTACCTGGGCATCGTCTGCATGCTTCTGGTGCTGCGCCGGTCGCTCTCGCCGTACTACACGCTGAACATTACCGACGAGCGGATTCCATTCACTGGCGTGATCGAAACGACCAATCTGATCGACCGACAATTTACTCATGGATACCACCTGGTCTACTTGCCGAAGTATGTGGCGCCCGACAACCTCTTCGCTCAGATGAACGACGAAGCGTTGCGGCAATCATTCCTTGGGTATCTGCGGCAGATGTTTCCTGATCTGCGCCCCGATGACATCGCAGCGATGCGGATTGGACGCGAACGCTACGTCGAGCCGCTACACCCCATCGGGCGCACCGATGATATTCCGCCGTTCACTACGAACATCGCAGGATTGTATCTGGTCAACAGCAGTCAGATCTATCCGCAGTTGACCAATGGGGAAGCAGCGGTCGCACACGCGGCGCAGGCGGCAGCAGTGGTCGCACAAGCCGTACAGTCGCTGACAGAGTCGAAGCAGGCGGTTGTCGCCTGAAGGACGATGCAGCATCGATTGAACTGAGGAGAGGATGGCGATGGCTGTCTATAAGGAAGTTGCGACGTATGCCGGATCGCGAAGCTCCGTTCGACGCGCTGATCGCTGGCTGCTGACATGCGCATTGATCGTCAACGACATGTTGATGGTGCTTATCAGTTTCGCGATCGCCTACGCAGTTCGGTTCTGGAGCGATCTGCCGATCTTTCAGGAAGGGTGGGTCAATCCCGACTTCTACGCACAGGTCGTGCTGGCGATGACGCCGGTATATCTCGGACTGTTTGCAGCGTATGGTCTGTACAGTCCGGTCAATCTGCTGGGCGGAACGACTGAATATGCCCGGATGTTCAACGCTGTAACGACCGGCGTCTTGCTGGTGATCATCGTCAGTTTCCTGGTTCCTGAATTCGTTGTCGCGCGCGGGTTCCTGCTCCTCTCCTGGGGATTGCTGGTCGTCAATGGCATTACCGGTCGCTTTGTCATGCGCCGGTTGGTCTATGCGCAACGTCGGGCGGGACGGTTCGTCAATCGCACGCTGATCGTCGGCGCCAACCCTGAAGGAATTGCAATTGTTGAACAATTGCGGTCGTCAAAAAATAGCGGTATGCGTATCATCGGGTTTATCGACGATTACCTGCCGATCGGCAGCGAACCAATACCCGGCGTTCCGGTGTTGAGCACGTCCGCCATGTTTGCTGCGCAGATCCGGCAGCACGACATTGACACCGTCATTGTCGCCGATACAGCGATGATGCGCGAGCAATTGCTCTCGCTCTACAGCACCCTCGATACTTTTCAGGATGTCGAAGTGCGCCTGGCGTCGGGGCTGTTCGAACTCCTGACCACCGGCGTGCGGGTGCGTGAGGAAGGGTTTGTTCCGCTGCTGGTGTTGAACAAGACGCGGATCACCGGAGTTCACCTGATCGCCAAGACCGTGCTGGATTACACGCTGGCTGCGACGGCGCTGGTGCTGCTGATCCCCTTCTTCATCGTCATTGCCTATCTCATCAAGCGCGACTCGCCCGGTCCGGTCATTTATCGGCGGCGAGTGGTGGGGCAGGGGCGCCGTGAGTTCGACGCCTTCAAACTGCGCACCATGCACGTTGATGGCGATCGGCTGCTGACGCCCGAGCAGAAGCGTGAACTCGAGGAACATGGCAAATTGAAAGACGATCCGCGTGTGACCAGGATTGGCGCTTTTCTGCGCAAGTACAGCCTCGACGAACTGCCGCAACTGGTCAATGTGCTGCGCGGCGAGATGAGCCTGATCGGTCCGCGCATGATCACCCGCCGGGAACTGGAAAAATTTGGCAAGTGGCAGCACAATCTCTCGACCGTGAAACCCGGTCTGACCGGTCTATGGCAGGTGAGCG
The DNA here is from genome assembly GCA_030550675.1 of Chloroflexota bacterium. GTDB lineage: Bacteria > Chloroflexota > Chloroflexia > Chloroflexales > Roseiflexaceae > Roseiflexus. The sequence goes on along the minus strand of JAUQOW010000079.1, from coordinate 1,571 downwards.
GTCGAAGCGATCTCTCCTATGAGGAGCGTGTGCGCCTGGACATGCACTACATCCGCAACCACACGATCTGGCTCGATCTGCAGATTCTATTCCAGACGATACCGGCGATGCTGACCGGTCGCGGCGCCTACTGAACTCAGGAGCGATGCCATGACGAAAATACTCCGTGCAGCGCTGATCGGCGCAGGCATGATGGGTCTCAACCACGCACGCATCTATTCCGAAATGGAGGATGTCGAACTGGTCGCCATCGCCGATATCGATCCAGGAACCGTCGCCCGATTGGTGCAGCGGTTCCGCGTGCGCGGTTACACCGATTACCGCGAAATGCTCGACCGTGAACAAATCGACATGGTCTCCGTCGTCGTGCCGACAGAGCATCACTACGCGGTCGTCCGCGACACCCTGTGCGCCGGGGTGGCAACCCTGGTGGAGAAGCCGATTGCCGCCACTGTTGCACAGGGCGCGGAACTGATCTCGCTATCGCGCGAAACCGGGGTGCTGCTCACAGTTGGTCACATCGAACGGTTCAATCCGGCGATTATCGCCCTGAAGGGGCAGCTCGATCACGGCGCTCTGGGACGCGTCTATCAGATCGCTTCGCGCCGCATCGGTCCATTCCCCAGCCGTATCAAAGATGTCGGCGTCGTCGTCGATCTGGCGACGCACGACCTCGATATTATGCACTACCTGACCGACTCGATCGTCGTCAAACTACACGCCGAGATCGGACGACGTCTCCATACCGCGTATGAGGACCTGCTGGCGGCAGTCCTGCGCTTTGAGAATGACGTCATTGGCCTGCTTGACATCAACTGGCTCTCGCCCAGTAAAGTGCGCGAGCTATCGGTCATCGGCGAGCGGGGAATGTTTGTCGCCAACTATATCACGCAGGACCTGACGCTCTACGAGAATGATCTGGCGCCCTATGGCGCAGAATGGCCGCAGGCGGCAGTGATGGGCGTCACCGAAGGGCGCATGATCCGCTTCAAAGTGAACAAGAAAGAGCCATTGCGCGCCGAACTGGAAGCGTTCGCTGCTGCGGTGCGGTGCGGCGGCATGGCGCCGGTGCGCCCGGAGGACGCGCTGCTGGCGCTCATGGTCGCGCAGAAGCTCGTCGAGTCCGGCGCATATGGCGAAACCCTGTGCGCAGTCGACCGCCATGGCGAGGTCTGGGAACCGCTCCAACCGCGTCGCCGCCAGCTTGCCGAGCTCGAAGCAGGCGTTGCGGCGTAGAGCAGTTTCACGACAAGTCGCACCCGCACCTATCAGCAACAGGCTCTTGACAGGAGTCGTGAAACGTGCTATAACATAAGTCCCTGCGAGCGACAGGTCGCAGGGGCAACGTCTGTAAGACATAACAGATGTTGCAAGGAGGCGACACAGGCTCTTGACATACCAGGCAAATCGTGGTATAGTATCGCCTGTTGTAATCGTCCGTCTCTGGAGAGACGCAAAACGTGAGTGGCTAGCGACAAGAAAGGACGCGACAGGGGAAGAGCACCCGCTGTCGCCAGGCCGGTCAGACCGCAAGGCGCGACCGCCTGGTTTTTTGTCGCCCGCCACGGGCA
>JAUQOW010000326.1 GCA_030550675.1 Chloroflexota bacterium | reverse complement strand
GGAAAATGCCTCGGTTCGTCGCGCTGCCATAGCATGCTCTGCCTGTCTATCGCTATAACCACATCGAGCGGAGTCGTGCAGCGGCGGCATGCGCCGCCGCTGCACTATCCTACACTGAGGCAGGCGCGGTGTCAACGAGGCAGGGTCTGAGCGTCGCCTACTTGATAAACTGATTGGTGAACGCCTTCGTCACGTCCACGTCAGTCGCCAGCAGGCCGCTCTCGCGGAGGAAGACGTAGGTTTCGCGCCAGTTCGTCTCGTCACAGAACCCCAGCCCCTCGGTCTCGGTCTTGTCGCTCTGCCAGTAATCCAGCGTCGCCTGGAGTACGGCGCGCTGCAAGTCTTTCGTTGATTGATCGGCGCTCTTGAGTTCGGGGATGTAGTCGAGCGCGATAGTGAAAGCAGCGTCGGGGTCGGCAATCACCTCCGCCATGCCGCGCAGCGTGGCGCGCACGAATTTGCGCACCACATCGGGATCGCTGGCAATAAGTTGCTCATTTGTGATCAGACCGTCAGACGCCAGCGGGAAATAATCGGCGACACGGATGACATTCACCGGGATGCCTTGCCGTTCGAGCTGGATCGGTTCGTTGTTGCCATACCCCATAGCAACCGTCACCTTCCCTTCGCTGACTGCCGCCACCTGGGTGAAGCCGATCTCCTGGATGTTGACCGCTTCACGCGGGATATTCTCGGCGTAGAGCAGCGCCAGCAATCCGATCCAGCTGGCGCCGAAGCGTCCCGGAATCCCGACCGTCACCCCCTCGCGCGTCAGGTCTTTCGGCGTAGTGATATTCGCCTCGGCTTTGCTGAAGAGGACGGACGGGAAGCGCTGACTGTTGGTCATCACCGTCACGATCGGCAACCCTTGCGAGCGCGCCAGCAGCACCGAGTCGCCCGACGCCAGCGCGAATTGCAGCGTCCCCTGCGCCACGCGCTGCACCACATCGGTCTCGAAGTTGTAGTCGAAAGTCACCTCAAGACCTTCGGCGTTGTAGTAGCCTTTCGCATCCGCCAGATAGAAATGAGCGAACTGAACATTCGGGATGTACGGAAATCCCATGACCACAGAGCGCAGCGCTGTGGACTCGGTCGGCGTCGTTGCAGCGGCTGGCGTGGCTGGCGACGCCGCTGGCGCAGCGCCGCAGCCAGCCGCTGCCAGCGCAAACGCGAGCATCAGTATGACAACCAGGCGATGCATGGTTATGCCTCCCAGTTAATCAGCAGACGTTCAATCAACAGAGCGATCAGGAACAGGATCAGCGTGATGCCTGCCAGTACGGTCAACGCCACGAACATGAGCGGCGTATCGAACAACCCGCGCGCGATGTTGATCAGCGCGCCGAGTCCGTCGCGCCCGCCGACAAACTCGCCGACGACCGCGCCGGTCGTCGCCAGCGCCAGCCCGGCTTTGACGCCGCCAAAGATGCCCGGCAGCGCCAGCGGCAGTTCCACATAGCGCAGCAGGTGCCAGCGGTTCGCGCCGCTGATCCGCGCCATGTCGATCAACTCGCGCGGGACGCTGCGGAAGGCGACGATGGTAGCGCTCAGGATCGGAAAGAAGGTCACGAGCGTCGCCACCAGCACGCGCGACTCAAGTCCGACGCCGACCCACAGCACAATCAGCGGCGCCACCGCTACGATCGGCACCGCCTGACTGGCGGCGAGCAGCGGGGTCAGCACCCGGTCGAAGGCGCGCACATGCGCCAGCACATACCCAAGCGACAGGCTGATCGCCAGAGCGATGCCGAAGCCGCTCAGCGCCGCAGACAGGGTGACGGCGATATGGCGCGGCAACGTTTCACCGGCAAGTTCCGTCGCCAGGCGCTGGAACACCAGCGTCGGCGCCGGAAGAATGAACGGCGGATAGTTTTGCACCGTCACCACCGTTTGCCAGCCGATCAGCAGCGCAATCAGCGCCAGAGTCAGGCTCAACCAGACCGGCAGGCGGAACGCTGTGCGGCGTGAACCCTTCCCGTCTATGCGCAGCGCTCGATCAGATCGAAGCGGAAGATGTTGTTCGTTGACCATAAGACACCTCGCACATGATGCGAGACAGGGGGGCGGGAGAAGAAGGAAGGAGCAGGCTGACGCGCACAGACCAGCGCCTGCGCCGGCGGCAGGCGGGCTATGCCGTGAAACAAAAATCCCGAAGCCGAACGGCTTCGGGGCATTGTTACAGCGAACAGGACGTGTGCGCCATGCGCAACGCCTGATGGTTCGCTTCAGACAGATCCGCCGGTCACGCGCGCATAACCGGAGTCACTACCCGAAGGCTGCCATGCTCGCCGATCTTCTCCCATCCGGACTGTAACCGTCGGCGCCGGCTTCTCACCGGTCTCCTGCCTTGCGGCTCGCGGGCTGGTGCAGCTTCCTGCACATCACCGCCGATCGGGAATTTCACCCTGCCCCGAAGATCGTGCTAATAGCATAGCAGTATCGATGATCATTGTCAAGAAACCCTACGGAAAGGTTTCACAACCAATGGAAGCGATCATGCTCAGGAATGAGCGGCGCGTTGCTGATACATGCTCGTCAGCGCCGCGCCGATAGCCTGCGACAGATCGCCCAACGCTGCCGGAACGATCGTCAAAAAGCCGCGCTGCGGCGCCCAGAGGTAAGCTTCGGCAGTTTCACGCACGATACGCAGGTAGCGTTCGCGGAATTCCGCCGTTGTCGCTTCGGGATCCATCAGACCGCCGCCAACGACAACATACTGCATATCGAGCGCCATTGCCAGCGTTGCCACAAGCAATCCCAGCGCGCGCGCCTGAAAATCGAAGATCTCCAGCGCCAGCGGGTCGCCGTGCTGTGCCAGCCCGCGCAGACGAAACGCGCGCTCGCGCATACTGAGCGTCGACGTCGCCAGGTCATGATCCGGGTAGCGCGGCAGTCGCTCCTCCAGCAGATAGGGCAGACCAGAGAGCGTAGTATAGACCTCGAAGCATCCCCACGTCCGACCGCAGCCGCAGGGGTAGGGTCGGGCATCGAGCAACTGCAGCGGCGCCGGCATATGCCCGCCCTCCATACCGTTCAGCGAGTCGCCGTCGAGCGGCAGCCCATCACGCCCCACGTAAGCGCATCCCAAACCGGTGCCTGGTGCAACCATCACCACTGTTGCATTGCTGTTCCCGCGCACGTGTTGCGCTTCGGCGACTCCGCCCATGTTGCCATCGTTGCCGAACGCCAGCGGGATCGGGCGACCGGCGCGTTCCGCCAGGGCGTGACTGAAAGCGGCGTAGAGGTCGAACCCGGCGAAACTCTCCGGCAGGTTCGGTGAACGGCCAAGGACGCCGAAACGCTCATATGGACCGGGGATGGCGAGACCGACGCCGCGCACCTGATCCCACGTCAGCCCGTGGTGTGTCAGATAGTCGCTGATTGCTTCAACCCAACCGCGCACCACCGCCGCCGGACCATGCGCCGCTCCGGTTGGTCGCTGCAACAATTGCGTGGAAATGATCGTGCCATCGTCCCAAACGCCGCCGATCTTGGAGGTTGTGGCGCCGCCGTCGGCGCCAATGTAGACGTATCGTTGCGCACTCATGGTGAACCTGGCTTTCCTGTGGATCGCTGAACAAACAGGTTGCACCATTGTAGTCGGTCACGAGGAGATGTCAAAACAACGCCGACATGCTATACTTGAGCGGGTGCGCTTCTGGCGGATTGGAGGGGATATTGAATGCGCGCTGTCCATCCTGCGGTGCAACGGTCATGCCGCGTTCCCGGTTTTGCCCGACGTGTGGGCGGGCATTGCCGCAGCCGCAGCCGCGTCTCTCTGCGTCACCGCCGGTGGCGCCGGTCGATTCGCCCATCGAAGGAGCGCTGACAAACAGTAAACGTTTACAGATCAGTGGCGACGCGCTCGATCTGCGTGAACTGATAAACGTGGTAGAATCGAGCGTGCGGTGGTGGCAGCGCGGACTGAGCAGCAGCGACGCAGTCACTCGCCAGCAGGCGGCGCGTGCGATTGATGAGTTGTCGCAGATCATGCGCAGCCTCTCGCAGCAACTGGCGCAGGGACGCACAACTATCCGCATCACCAGGAGATTGCCCGCGCTGCGCACGTTTGATGTCGCCTGTCCATCGTGCGGCAGCGGCAATCGGGCTGGCGCACGTTTTTGCCAGCGATGCGGTGCATTGCTGAACGCCGCGCCGCGCTACGGAGTCGAGTCTGTGCAATCACGCGCTCTGAAGTTCCACATCGCTGCGCGCACCGATACCGGACGGGTGCGCCAGCAGAATCAGGATGCAGTGTACACCGGCGAGATCGATCTGCCCGGTCAGCAGAAAGCGTACCTCTGCCTGGTCGCTGACGGTATGGGCGGAGCGGCGGCGGGAGAGTATGCCAGCCGTCTCGCTGCTGACGTGAGCCGCGCCTATCTTGAACAGGAGTCATCCAGCCGCATGCCGCTGACCGATGAGGCGTGGCAGGCATTGCTGCGCGATGCGGTACGCGCCGCCAACCGCCGCATTTATGATGTGGCGCACGCTGATGCTGCACGCCGTGGCATGGGAACAACCCTGACAATCGCTCTGCTGGTCGGCGACCGATTACATATCGCGTCAGTCGGCGACTCACGCGCATACCTGCTGAACCTGAACGGCGTCACTGACGATGGGGCGCCATCAGCGCAACTGACTTCAGATCATAGCCTGGTGGCGCGTCTGGTTGATATTGGGCAGTTGACGCCAGAGCAGGCGCGCACCCATCCGCAACGCAATATCCTCTATCGTTCGATAGGAACCGACCCGTCGGTTGAT
>JAUQOW010000325.1 GCA_030550675.1 Chloroflexota bacterium | reverse complement strand
GGGCGCGCGAAATGCACCCCATCCGCAGATCCGCAGCAGCACCTCCTTCGGTTCGGCGATGTGCACGCGCCAGATCAGTTTCCAACCTGCCTGCGGCCCCGGTGCGCTCCGTTTCGATCCGCGCTTTTCGGGGGGAAGGCGATGCCGACAGGCTGCTTCAACTTGTTGACATCACATCTCATATTGGCGCTTCGCCTGCGCATGCCAGTCGTCGGGTGCATTCGTCGTGATTATAGAACAATTTTTCTAACCTTTCAATCCTCAGTCAAAACTGATTCGTCTCCCCCGACCCACACCGTGCAGCGCAAAGGCGCCATCAGCCCCCCGTGCTCCCATCAATGCTGCTTTATCGTGCGGGTGTTGCAGCTCGTGCAACGATCAGAACTGACTGAACGTTGTTGTTCACGAGGTGCAGACACGCACCGTCTGACTGAAGATAAGACAACAGCGACGCCGGCATTTCAACCCAGAGTTCGACAACGGCGAACGGAAGAAACAGCGAGGTTCTCCGCGCATCATACCACAACGTTGTGTCAGGGAACGTCACAAGACATTCCTTCCCCCAAGACCCTTGAGATCAGGAAAGGTACAAACCGGCAACGGAAGTCATGCCGCTCCCGCCTTTCCCCGGCAGCGCGCGATTACTGGCGAAGACCTCAAGGGTCAGGCGCATTCCCGCGCAATGCTTTGAGACGTTGCGGTGCAACGTCTCTACCGCGACAACCTTCAGCCTTCCCACGTTCAACCTGCAACGTTCAACGTGCCACGACCTTCTCACCTTCCCACGTTCAACCTGCAACATGCAACGCGCCACGACCACCTTCCACCCTTAACCTTCCCCCAACTTGACAATCATCCCTAAATAGAGTAACATTGACACTAACAGGCGGAACGCCGATTTTTATTTCACACAGGAATAGTGTAAAAATGACACTAAACCCCTCCCTCCACCCCGACGTTCTCGACGCTATCCGCCGCGCGCTTGCGGAGGATATTGGACCTGGGGACGTCACCACCAACAGCATCGTGCCGCCGGATGCGACAATGCGCGGACGGATCATCGCCAAGCAGGACGGCGTGGTTGCCGGGCTTGATGTGGCGCAGGCAGTGTATCGCATGGTCGATGAGCGGATCACCTTCACGGCGCTGGTCGCCGAAGGCGCGCGCGTGACCAACCGGCAGACCCTCGCGCTCGTCAGCGGTCCGGCGCGCGGGTTGCTCACTGCCGAACGCACGGCGCTCAACTTCCTGGGGCGCATGTCGGGGATTGCGACCCTCACCCGCCAGTTCGTGGACGCCGTCGCCGGGACGGGCGCTACTATCCTCGATACGCGCAAAACCGCCCCTGGCTTGCGCATGGTCGATAAGTTGGCAGTGCAGCGCGGCGGCGGGCGCAACCATCGTATCGGGCTGTACGACATGGTGCTGATCAAGGACAACCACATCGACTTTGCCGGTTCGCTGCGCGCCGCAGTCGAACGCGCCCGCGCACACGCGCCGCATCTGGAAATTGAGGTTGAGGCGCGCACCCTCGATGATGTGCGTGAGGCGCTTGACCTGGGAGTGCGGCGGATTATGCTCGACAACATGACCCCCGCGATGATGGCGGAAGCGGTGCGTCTGGTCGCCGGTCGCGCCCGCCTTGAGGCGTCGGGCAATGTCTCGCTCGACACCATCCGGCAGATCGCCGAGACCGGCGTGGACGATATTTCCGTCGGCGCGCTGACCCACTCGGCACGCGTTTTTGATGTCAGTTTTGATTATCTTGCTTCTGAAGAAGCCACGGAGAGATTCCTATGAACACGCAGGAAATGTTCGCTTTGCTCCAGCGCAAACTCGGCAAACTGGCGCCAGAATTTGAACTCTATTACAAAGCTGAACTGGCAGTTGAAATTCTGGAACTGAAGAAGCAGCGCAACGCCGTGATCCTGGGGCACAACTACATGGAGCCAGCGCTGTTCCATTCCATCCCCGACTTCACCGGCGACTCGCTTGACCTGAGCCGCAAAGCCGCCACGACGGACAAAGATGTGATTGTGTTCTGCGGCGTGCGCTTCATGGCGGAAACCGCCAAAATCCTCAACCCGACGAAGACGGTGCTGTTGCCGTCGGAGAAAGCCGGATGCTCGCTGGCGGCAAGCATCACGGCTGAAGATGTGCGCATGCTGAAAGCCCGCTTCCCCGGTGCCCCGGTCGTTGCGTATGTCAACACCTACGCCGACGTCAAAGCCGAAAGCGACATCTGCTGCACTTCATCGAATGCCGTGGCAGTCGTCGAGTCGCTCAAGGCGGAGACGGTCATTTTCCTGCCTGACGAGTATCTGGCGCGCAATGTGGCGCGCGAGACCGGCAAGCATATCATCTTCCCAACACTGCAACCGGTCAACGACGACACGCTCCTCGACTATCAACTCGTCGGCTGGCATGGGCGCTGCGAGGTGCACGAAAAGTTCACCGTCGATGACATCCGGCGCGTGCGCGCGCAGTTCCCCGATGTCGTCATCCTGGCGCACCCGGAGTGCAGCCCGGAGGTGGTCGAAGCTGCGGATTTCTCCGGCAGCACGAATGCGATGATCCGCTACGTGCAGCAGACGAATGCGCCGCACTATCTGCTGCTCACTGAATGCGCGATGGGGGACAATATCGCAGCGGCGAACCCGGAAAAAGATATGCTGCGGCTCTGTATGGTGCGCTGCCCGCATATGAATATGATTACGCTGGAAGACACCCGCGACGCGCTCCTTTACAACCGCTACGTTATCGAGATCCCGGAGGACATCCGCCAGCGCGCCTATCGCGCTGTGGAGCGGATGATCCAGATAGGTTAGTCTCAGCATCGCTCATTGACGCAGAGACGCAAAGGCGCAACGTCAATCACTGATTCTTTGCGCCTTAGCACCCCTGCGTCACTCCTTCTGAGACATCCTCTAGATTGTGAGATGATTATGAAAACCACAGATGTGTTGATCATCGGCTCTGGGATTGCTGGCGCCGCCGCAGCGCTCGAACTTGCGCGCAATCCGCGCCGTCACATTACTCTGCTGACGCGCGAAACCGACCCGCGCGAATCGAACACCCGCTATGCCCAGGGGGGCATCATCGGGCGCGGACCGGATGACTCCGCCGATCTGTTGGTGCGCGATATTCTGGAAGCCGGCGCGGGGGCGTCGTCGCGCCGCGCCGCGCGCCTCCTCGCCGAAGAAGGACCGCGTCTGCTGGAAGAGGTGCTGATCCGCACAGCGCGTATCGAGTTCGACCGCAAACCAAATGGCGATCTGGCGTATAGCAGGGAAGCTGCGCATTCGCGCAACCGCATTCTCCATGTCGGCGACGGCACTGGTAGAGCGATTATTGACGCACTGATAGCCGCGATTTATGAACGCCCAAATATCGAAGTCATGACCGGTCTGACCGCCGTTGACCTGATCACCTCGCCACACCACTCGCGCGACCCGCTCGCCGCCTATGAACCAATCGTCTGTCATGGCGCGTATGTGTTCGAGCGCGAACGTCGCACTGTCCATCGCACCCTCGCCACCTTCACCATTCTCGCCACCGGCGGGCTGGGACGCCTCTACCGCAACACGACCAACCCTCCTGGCGCCCGCGGCGACGGTCTGGCGATGGCGCACCGCGCCGGGGCGCGCATCGTCAACGCCGAATACATCCAGTTCCACCCTACGGCGCTTGCCGTCCCCGGCGCCGAGGGGTTTCTGATCAGCGAGGCGGTGCGCGGCGAGGGGGGCATTCTGCTGACGCCGGACGGTCGTCCGTTTATGCATAAATACGCACCAGAATGGAAAGACCTGGCGCCGCGCGACATTGTGGCGCGCGCGATCCATGCCGAGATGGAAGAGCACGGCTACTCACACGTTCTGCTCGACATCGCCTCGCGCCTTTCGCCTGACGTGATCCGCACCCGTTTCCCCAACATCTACGCCGAATGCCTGCGCGTCGGCGTGGATATCACCCGCGAGCCGATCCCAGTGGTGCCAGCGGCGCACTACTCCTGCGGCGGGGTGCTGACCGACGAATGGGGGCGAACGAGCATCGCCAATCTCTACGCGGTCGGCGAGGTCGCCTGCACTGGCGTGCATGGCGCCAACCGCCTGGCATCAACATCGCTGCTCGAAGGGCTGGTGTGGGGCGTGCGCGCCGCGCGCGACATCGAGGCGCGGCTGAGCGCCGCACAGCCGCCGATCCTACTGCCTGCCGACGAAATTCCGCCGTGGGATGAGTCGGGGCTGACCGAGGACTCCGACCCGGCGCTTATTCAGGGCGATATGCAGACGATCCAGAACATTATGTGGCACTATGTGGGACTGATCCGCTCTGGTGATCGTCTCTCGCGCGCCATCCGCGAATTGCGCCACTTGCAGAATGAGATCGAAACCTTCTACCGCACGACGAAGTTGAGCGACGGGCTGATCGGATTGCGCAACGCCGTCGAAGCGGCGTTGATCATCGCTCAGGCGGCGCGCCACAACCGCCAGAGCCGCGGCTGCCACTACCGGGTTGACTCGGTTGAGGTCGGAGAGCGACTGTTGTAACTGGTGCGGAGGACCTTTCGGCAATCCCTCGCGTTGCATTGCCCGTTTCAATCAGGACGCGCCCCAATTCTCCCTTCTCCCACAAGGGAAGAAGTTAGGGTGTGAGGGGTGTTTTCCACATCCTGACGCCTTTTTTCCCCTCTTTCCCCCTTGCCTCCTTCTCCCACAAGGGGAGAAGGGGGAGTTTGCGCATCCTGATGCCTGAAACGAGCGATGC
>JAUQOW010000324.1 GCA_030550675.1 Chloroflexota bacterium | reverse complement strand
ACCAGATTGCTCCGATGATCGCCATTGGCATAGCGATCCAGTTCCTCCAGGGGCCATGTATGGGCGGGAATGCTGTTGATCATTTCGATGCAATCGCCGGTTTGCAACGCGCCGCTCGCCATGCCGGTCCAGGACGGCGGCGTGATCGGCGACACCGCGTTGCACCGGATTGCATCCTGCCACAGGGGCAGGATACCGATCGATGGTCGCCCCATGAGATTGAATGCGCTAATGAAACTGATCGTCCCTGCGATAATCGGTGCACATGCGAAGAGCAGCAGAGCATACGCCTGCCAGGGAAAGGGATGTCGCTGCGCGGTCATGGTGCGTGCTGCTATATGCTACAGAGTGCGTTGAAGCGCTGATGTCCGGGTCTGGCGCTCGATCCTGTCCTGCACCGGCGAAAGGTGACATTTACGGGCGTATAGTATCACAGGCTCGTGACGCATAGATTAATACGCAGTGAATGCTCGCAAGACTTGAGATCGTCGCTTGTCAATCCAAAGAGCATGCGGTACAGTTTCAGCGAGATGTATGGCTGCTGCCATCAGTTTCACGAGCGACCGACGGAAAGACGCAGGGGCGTAAAACCTCGCAATTAACGCTTCACGTCTTTACGGCTCAGCGCCTTTGCGTCATTCCGCTTAAGAAACTCTCTTATACGGCTATTTTCGACATGGGCGAACCATGACTTCTTTCCCGCATTCTGCTCGTGATGCCATCGCAATAACGCTAAGTCGCCATCCGCTGGCGGCGGCGCTGGCGGCGACGCTGCTCGGTCTGGCTGGCGGCGCTGCCGTGGCGTTCGGTCCGTTCTGGCTCGGTTTCGCGGCGCTGGCGGCGCTGATCGGCGCCTATGCGCTGCTGCTCGATACCCGCGTCGGGCTGGCAACGGTCATCGGTATCGCTACGATCCTGCCGTTTGCTACGCTTCCCTTCCGCGCCGTAGTGACCCCGACGCTGCTGACGCTGGCGCTGGCGGCGCTAATGGCGGTCTGGTCGCTGCGGTTGCTGGTGCGCAGCGATGAGCGCCTGATTGTCACGCCCATTGGCATGGCGCTCATTGGCTTTCTGGGGATCACGCTGTTCGCCTTTCTGCTCGGCTCCAATGCCAGCCCTGAGCCGTCGCTGCTCCACAACTATGTCAAATTTGTCATGGCGACGCTCTTTTTCTTCAGCGTCGTCAATTGCGTGCGCGACCGCGAGACGGTGCGCTGGGTCATCCGCTTTTTGATCATCGGCGCTGCGCTGTCAGCGCTGATCGCTCTGGTCCTGTACGTCATTCCCGATCAACTGGCGCTTCAGATCCTGGTGTCGTTCGGACGCATCGGTTACCCGACTGAGGGGCGTGTGCTGCGGTATGTCGAGGATGACCCCAACGGATTGATGCGCGCCATCGGGCTGTCGGTCGATCCTAACAGTTTTGGCGGAATGCTGGCGCTGATCGGGGCGCTGGCGGCGACGCAGGCGGTGAGCGAACGTCCGGCGCTTCCGCGACGACTGCTGCTGATTGCCACCGGCGCAATCCTTGTAGCGCTGTTTCTGACCTACTCGCGCGCAGCGCTTGGGGGCATGATCGTCGCTGCGATGTATGTGGCGACGCTACGCTATCGGCGGTTGTGGTGGGTTATCCTGGCGGCTGGGGCGCTGGCAGCCCTGCTCTTCATTGGGCTAGGCGTCGGCGAACGCTTCGTCGAGCGGGTAGTCGAAGGGGTGCAGTTCCGCGACCGGGCGAACCAGATGCGCCTGGCAGAATATCAGAACGCGATTGCAATCATCCAGGCGTACCCGGTGTTCGGCATCGGTTTCGGTCAGGCGCCGGAGATCGACCTGGTTGCGGGAGTGTCGAGCATTTACCTGGCGATCGCGCAACGCACCGGTCTGGTCGGTCTGGCGGCATTCCTGGGCATCATGGTCTGGTTTTTCGTGCGAAGCTGGCGCGCACTGCGCGCCGCCGTCCACTCCGGCGACGATGAACGCGCTGCGTGGCTGGTGGCGCTTCAGGCGGCGCTGGCGGCGGCGCTGGCGGTGGGGTTGCTCGACCACTATTTCTTCAACATCGAGTTCAGCCATATGAGCGTGCTGCTGTGGGGCACGGTCGGGCTGGCGGTGGCGATTGAAGGGTTGGAAGAGCGGGAAGGGTGAAGGCGGGAACGTTGAAGGCGCTTGTCCGGCGCAAGATCTCTGCGCCCGTGCGCCTTTGTGTGATCTCACCCGGTGCAAAGAGCCGCCACTTCTCTCACTGCCGCCTCCACCTTCGCGCGATACGCGGCGCACAGCGCCTCCCCGCCGGGCAGCGGTCGGTCGAGTATGAACGGGAGCGCCTGCACCTGCGCGCCAAAGACGGTGCGGATGGCGTCGATGGTCTGCGCCTGACGGCGCTGGACCTTCACCGGGTCAGCGTAGAAGTCGAGCAGGTTCTCATTCGCGCCAAAGTCATCGACAACCAGAACCTCCTGCGGCTGCACGCCAAGCCCTGCCTGTACGCGGCGCCAGAAGTGTGCGCTTTCTTTGCGCGCGCCAAGATCGGCTGAGTTGGCGATCAGGACTGTGTGCGCAAATGAAGGGTCGCCTTCCAGCGCCGAGATGACCTGCGGTGACGTTGTGCCGGCTTTGTCGACGCGCAGCGCCGCCGCGCGCCATCCCATCGCCGCGATCTGGCGCGCAATGTGCCGGGTGGCTTCAGCATAGTGATCCGTGGCAACCAGAGGCGTCACCCGTTCTGCGGAGCGCAGTGCGTCGAAGAGCGGGCGCCACGCCGGATCGATGACCGATGCCTGAAGGTATGCCTGGACAAACCGTTCAGCGCGCCGCAGCGCGTCATCGGCGGGTGGATGAGGCGCCGACGCACGCTGCGCGATCAAATGCGCATATGGCGTGCGCGTCGTGCTGCCGATTTCCCATGTCGGCTTCACGATGTCGTTCCAGTAGCGTTCGACATCCACCCCCAGATCCCACAGACTGCTCTGCCGCAATGCCTGCTCCAGGCGGTCCGGCATGCCGAAGCGTACCGCCTCAAGGCTCAACATTCCTGAAAAGTCCAGCACCAGCAGTCGCTGCGTCATCACGGCATCCACCGTTCGAGCCGGTAGGCGCTGTCCCAGAACATCCACTCCAGCCGCGAAGAATACACAAAAGCATCGCGCATACAGGTCTTGTGCGCTTCGGACGCGCGATCCGCAATCGCATCGGTCAGCGCGATGGCGCGATCAACCCACGCGCTGAATTCCTGCCCGGCATAGGTGTCGATCCACTTCTGGTACGGGTTATTCGGCGCCGCGCGACGGTAGATGTCGTTCCCCACCTCGCGGTAGATCCAGAAGCAAGGGAGCAGTGCAGCCATGCCCTCTTCGTAACTGCGACAGGCGACGGTTGCCAGCAGGAAGTTGGTGTAGGCGAAACACGAGGGCGATTGCTGGCGCGTCGGCGTATCAATGCCGAACTCACGGAAGTAGGTGTGGTGCAGCGCGCGCTCGACCACCGCCACCCCTTCGGCGAAGCGCACAAACTGGATGATCGCCTCTTCGTCGTGGGCGCGCCCCGCCATGAGCGCCAGCGCGCGCGCAAAATCCGCCAGGTATAGGGCATCCTGTTGCATGTAGAACGCGAACTTCTCGCGCGGCAGCGTTCCCTGCGCGAGTTCCTCATTGAAGGGGTGGTGAATGATGGCCTGGTAAATGTCGGTGATCGACGACCAGAGCGTTTCGGTGAAGCGCATAGCGATGTCTCCTCACGTTATCCTGCCTGTCAATGGGTGTAGCAAGCAAATGTTGCCGTAAGGAGAACGCAAACGCAGCTTGTGGAGAGGTCTTGCACCGCGAAGAGGAAAAAGGGTCAGGCGGAAGTCGCATCCGTTCCGATTTCCTACGCCGGCATTACCCGGATCAGGTGCAAAGGGTGTCTTCTCAGCCTCGCCGCGTGTGCGAAGCGCCCCTACGGAACAATCTGGAGTATACGTTGCGCAATGGCGTCTGTCAAGGCGACGTGTTGTGTGAAAGCGCACGGATCGACGCGGATCGAGACGGATTGGCACGGATTTCTACGCTATCCGCGCGCATCCGTCGCACCTGCGTCGATCCGCGTCCTCTTCACGCCAGGCGCCTATGGGCGCAGCCCTTTGGCGCGCAGGTGCGCGTCGAGCCACGCCGCGTCCTCCGGCGGCAGGTCGGGCGGGGGCGGCGGTTGACGGTAGTCGATGCGCAAATCGTAGCGCGCGTTGCGGTACACCTGATGCACAATCTGCGTCAGCGGCAGCGGCGCGTCCGGGTCGGGAGGGCGCAGCGGCACGGGGACGGTCGGCAGCGGCTTGTGCAGCGGGCACGCCCAGATGTCAATCGCGGGCCAGCGCTCGGCGCGACTGAGGAAGACGAAGTACGGCGCGGGGGGCAGCGGGTCGGGGCGCGCCAGGGACGGGCGCCTGCCGCCGCGCAACAGGTCGATTTCGAGCAGGTGAACGCCGCTCTGAAACAGTTCCTGGCGCTTCTTCTCGTAGGCGTCGGCGCCGTCGGGACCGGGGCGCTTGTTGACCGGGGAGAGGAGTTCGATGGCGGTGATCAGTGTCTCATCAACCACTGTCCGGATTTCGATGCGCGCATAGCGGGTGGGGACTTCCGCCAGCGCGACGCCGGTGAGGGTCGGCGCGTCCACGGCGGAGGCGACGGGGGTGACCGCAGGCTCGCGCTCATAGACGCCGATGTCGGGAACCAGGGCGCGGCGCGGCGCGGCGATTTCGATCTGTTCAAGCGCGACGTAGGGCGCAATCTGTGCGATGTACCCCGGCGCAATCCGCGCCTG
>JAUQOW010000323.1 GCA_030550675.1 Chloroflexota bacterium | reverse complement strand
CCGACAATCCCCAACGTTTTGCCGCGCACCTCGACGCCGCGCAACCGCGCTGCGTTCCATCCTTCCTCCCGAAAACGACGGTCGGCAGCGACCACCTGCTTCGCCAGCGCCAGGATCAGGGCAACTGTGTGCTCCGCCGTACTCTCTGTTGGACCGTCGGGGGTGTTGATCACCAGGATGCCGCGTTCCGTCGCCGCCGCGATGTCGATATTGTCCACTCCGATGCCGGGGCGCGCAATCGCCCGCAGCGTCGCGCCCGCCCGATCCATCCATGCGCCATCGGCGCGAACCAGGGCGCTGATAATTGCCGCTGCGCTGCCAGGCAACGCCGCCGGATCGCCGCCCGCCGACACAGCAGCGTGCGCCTCCAGCAATGCTGTGGCTTCCGGCAGAAGACGAACGTCGGTCCAGATACGCGGTCGCTGGCGAATAGATGTAAGGTCGCTGTTGTGCATCGTATAATCCCTCGAACACTAATGCCGCTGCACCTGGCGGAAAGTCGCGGATGAGCGGCGGTTGATCCCGGCGCGCTCATCAGGCAAGACGTGATCGTAGCAGACGATGATGGCAAACGCAACCGGGCATTTGACAAAACCATAACCATGTGATAACAGAGAGCCTGTCATAGCGCAATCCAATCGAGCGCGCAGCCTGCGCGCATACAGGCGACCACGGTTGTCGCACACAAGGAAACGCCATGCCGCGTCCTGTCAGTCGCATCGTGGCGCTCGTCTTCATTGTCGTCTTCGTCGCCAGCCTGACAGCCCAGCCTTCAGACGAGCGTTTTATCGAGCCATCCGTCACTCTTCCCCGGATTTTTCACGTTGAACGCGCAGCAGCCCCGCAGCGGCAGTCGCCGCCGCGACAGATCCGGTTTCCGGCGGCGAGACGCCGGGAAGCCAGACCTCCTGAGATCGCTCTTGCTGCGCCAGCGCCGCTCGCTACTGAAGCAGTCGCCCCGCTCCCCTTCATCGCTGGCGACGGTCCGCCTATGCGCGGGACGCGCGTTGCGCAGACCGGACGCCTGGATGTCTACGTTGGTCTGCGCACCTTCACGCCTGAGCAGGTGGCAGCGATTGCCCCGCGCCTGGAAGAACTTCTGCGCGGCAACGAGGAACGCTTCGGATTTCAGTTGCAGCGGCGAGTGTCAATCGCATTCTACCGCCCGTCGCTGGCGCCGTCGAAAGACACGCGCGGCGTTGCCTACACCGAAGAAAGGCGCGCTGAGGTGTACTATCGACCCGAAGAAGACATCGAACGCGCGCTGGTTGTGGCGTCGCACGAACTGGCGCATCACCTTCAGGCGCAACGCTACGGTGATGATGCCCAAAAGCGGGCGGATATCATCTTGCTGGAAGGACTCGCCACCTGGATCACCGGTCCGCCGTGGCTGGCGAAGTACGGCGTCAGCAGTTGGAAGGAACGGGCGCGCCAGATCGACGACTCCGGCGTGCCGCTGCGCCTGTTGCACGCCCGACGCTATGGCGACAACATCGCCTATGAGTTGTGGGCATCGTTTGTTGATTTTCTGATCGAGCGTCATGGGATGGACAAGATGCACGATTTGTACATAAGCGGACGCGGGCGCGAACCCGGCTCGGCGGACTACCAGCGCGTCTACGGCGCCTCGCTCCACGAGCTTGCCGACGAGTGGCGAGCGTGGGTCAGGGATTAGGGGGATGGCGCGCTGTTGGTGCGCCCTGATCGTCTGTTCTGACAAATTCTTTACAAGTGCAGCGTTATTCCGGGCGTGAGGAGCGTTTTCCGCATCCTGACGCCTTTTTTTCTCCTCATTACCCTGCCCCCTCTCTCGCACGAGGGAGAATCAGTCCTCAGTTCTCAGTTCCCGCTTCTGGGTGCAGGCATGAATTGTCAGGCGGCAAGCGCGTCCCTGCTGCGCTGCGCTCTGACTGGCGACTGAAGTCGCGCCGGGCATCCACCTGCGCGGTTCGGCACGCTCACCGCGAGTGGACGCCGCCGTTCCCGTCCGCGCAGGCGGACGGTCAGCCGCAGGCCTATCAGGAGCGATTTCAATCGCCGGCAGCCGGAGCGTCGTTTGATGACAACTCATGCCTGCACCCCCCGGCTCTCAACCGCCTTGCCAAAAAATTTGCGGCGCTGCGCGACAAATTTGCGTCTCTCTACGGTACGCTGGCATTGAAGCAAAACCAGCGTTTCAGACCGATGCGCCGCCTCACTGCCGACTCTCAAACATACCGAAGGAGGAGCGAGCATGAAAGCGACAATAGAAGGACTCTTTACTACAGGCAAAGTAGGCGAACCGATTTCCATCATGGAAACCGATACGTACTGGATAAACCGATGATACGCAGCGGAGTCGCTCGCAAAGTTGCGTGATCCACGCGGCTGGGATTACCTGAACCGATCCCTCAACAGCACTAATCCCGAAGTAAGAGAAGCAGCGAGGGGAATTCTCGCAAGGTTAGGCGCCCAAAGCGGGGCAGAAGAGAATTATCGTCCCATCTCAACGTCGATGCACAGGCGTCCGGGTTGTGTGACCGCCTATGCCGTCCTTCTTGGCGCTGGCGCTGGTCTCATGGCTATAGGAGGCATGATTGGCGGCATTCTCGCGTTGGGCGACGATGTAGCCGCAGGATTGGTTCTTATGGCAGTAAGCAGTGTGCTGGCCATCCTCTATTTCCTGCTCGCCAGAGGACTCTGGAATATGAGAAACTGGGCGCGCATTATCATCATTATTTTCCAAATCCTCGGAGTGCTGATCAGTCTGCTCCAGATATCTCTGAAGATCGTAATCGGCGGTTCCATCTCCGCGATAGAGCTCACCGCCTTCATCTTCGGGTTAGCAATGGCAGGTTATGTCATCTACTGGTTTGCATCGCACGGTGAGTATTTCCGCGAGTGAACGCGACCGCTGGAGTCTACGCCGCGCCGTCCACCACACGCTTTCGCCCGACGCCGCTGTGCTGCGTGGCGCTTCACCTGCGCCGCAGGACAGGAACGGCAGGGCTCGTCAGACCATCAGGCTGCGTGCTGTCCACGCAACCTGACGCAATGAGAGTCTTACGGCGCATAAGGAGAGAACTCCACAAATGAGAGGAGAGGAGCATCGCATGTCACAGACCACTTCATCCCCACGCTGGCGCATCGTTGGTCAACGAGGGCTGATTATCGGGCTGGCGCTCGCCCTTGCCATCGCCCTCGCCATCGCGGGGTACACCGCCTTCCGGTATGTCACGGACCGCGCCAATTACGAGCAGGGGCTGGAACATTGTCAGCGCGGAGAATGCGCAGCCGCCATCAACCGCTTCGATAGCATTCTCAGCGGCTGGCGCCTGATCGATATCGGCGGGTACGCCGACCTCGCCGGACAAAGAAGGGCGGAGTGTGTTCCGTTCCAGGCAATCGTTGACAAGCACGAGTCTGGCATCTACAGGGCAGCCCTGGTCGAATACATCGATTTTGTTCAGAATCCGAGCAGCAGCATCCTTGCGGACGCTGCTCGCCAGAGGATCGCATCACTCTTCGAGCAGGTCGCCCCTGTTCAGCTTGCCAGCCAGCAGTCGTGTGAGCGAGTGGACATACTTCGCTCCCAGAACCTGATCCCGCAGCCTGATGTCTACGCTCCATCGTTCTACTTCGCCTGCGGTCAGGTGTACGACATTCTCTATGACTGGGAACGTTCATACGAACTGTATCAGACAATTCTGACCAGACATTCCCAGCACGCCGTCGCGCCCGACGCCGAACGCGCTCCGCTAGACAATCCTGCTGCGTGTATGCAACACAGCGCGCTCCAAAATACGATTATCGCAGCACGTCCTGATTTTATGCCTGCGCTCTCCTATCGGTGCGGTTGGATGTACGCAGAGCTAAAGGACTGGGAGAATGCCTTTCGGATGCACGAGTATGCGCTGAAAAACTACCCGAATCACTCGCTTGCCTCCAGCGCCGCACACGCGCTGCTGGACAATCCCGCCGCGTGCGAACGGCACAATGCGCTCCAGAAAACAATCATCGCCGAGCGACTTGATTTTATGCCTGCCCTCTCCCATCGGTGCGGTCGGATGTACGCAGAGCAGAAGGATTGGGAGAAGGCCTTCCGGATGCACGAGTATATCCTGAACAACCACCCGAATCACCAGCTTGCCGCCGACGCCGAACGCGCGCTGCTGGACAATCCCGTAGCGTGCGAGCGGCATGGTTTGCTTCGGAACGCGCCCCTTGCCGGACGCCCTGATCTTATGCCGACCCTCTCGTACCGCTGCGGTCAGATGTATGAGCGAAAGAAGGACTGGGCGAATGCCATTCGCATGTACGAGCATGTGCTGAACAACCACCCGAATCACGCACTGGCGCTCGACGCAGAAGCGGCGCTGGCGCGATCGATCCTGGAGCGGGCAAAAGCGGAGGGCGCAGGTGAGATAGCGGCGCCGGAGCCGAGCGGCAGGACCAATAAAGACATCGTCGAAGTCGTCGTCCAGAATGACTCGCCCGCACGGCTACGCATCGTCTTTAGCGGACCAGAGACGCGCGTTGAGGAGCTGGAGGCATGCGCTTCCTGTCAGATATACTCCGTGACGGGTCCTCTGCACTGCCCGGAGAAGGGTCCGGTCGGACGCTATCGACTGGCGCCAGGTACATATGACATCGTTGTGGAAGTTATTGAAACGACAGACTCTTCGCGCAACGAGGTAACGCCCTGGAGAGGCACGTAGACGTTGAAAGGCGGGCACGAGTACTACTCATGCTTCTTCATCACGACAACGCTTACGCCGTAGAGCCAGAAGCCGCTTCCAGAAAACGAGCGTTAGGGCAGTGCGCT
>JAUQOW010000322.1 GCA_030550675.1 Chloroflexota bacterium | reverse complement strand
ACGTACTGCGTTTTGTCCATCGCCGCGCGCGCCGCTTCGTGCCCGCGGATTGTCAGCACATACTCGTAGTTGATATCGCCATACCCGCGCTGACCGATGATGTCGATCTGCTCAACATTGCGCAGGTCAGTGATGATCGGCTCGATAATCTGATAGACCAGCCCCATCGTTGCTGCGATTTCACGCCCGGTGGCGCGCCCTTTGTTGTAGAGGATGCGCAAGAAGTGTTCGGTCAGAAACGTGCGGTTGAGACCGGTCTCCTCAATCGTTTGCGGCGCCCTGGGCACGAACGAGTTTTCGAGTTGCGGTCGCGCCTCCTCATCGCTCGGCGGCGGATCGCCGAGCAACCGCAGCGCCTGAACGTTCTCGCCGCGCGCTCGCGCAGCGCTGATCAACCGTTCCAGATCCGAAATGTGCATCTGAAGATGGAGCATGGCGTCGGTGTCGTTCTTTGCCTGCGCTTCTTTCATACAGGCGTAGACGGCGCGCGCCACCGTGTATTTGACGCCGTCGATGTACAGATGATGGCAATACTCATTCCCGCGCACATAACAGTCGCGCGGATGGTACTGCTGCTTCAGCATTTCGTCGTAGGAACGCTGGTCGAGAAGATAGCGCATAATCTCCCTCTTACTCCGATGCCGCTTGTCGGGAAGTCGTTCCGCTCCGGGCGCAACGACCTCTGCAACAACACAAGTATACTCCTCGCCTATAACCAATTCCTAACCGGTAAGAACCAAGAATCGAGAACTGAGAATCAGGAACCGCTCAGGGGCGTGGCAGGTTTCTGGCGACATGCCTCGCAACTTCTGGTACAATACCGGGCGCTGCGCATCGCGCGCCGCGATGTGCGATCCGTTGCGCCAGGATATGGAAGACGCACACGTCATAAATTCCGGCAAGCTATTCAATGCCTGGTACTACCAGACCGGCTGCGGTTCGCCGTATCAGCGCAACGACCACTGGCTCGGCATCTTCGGCGATCTCGCCGACCGGATTATCGCCGAGATCGGACCGCGCTCGGTCATGGATGCGGGCTGCGCATTGGGCATGCTTGTCGAACAGTTGCGCGCCAGAGGCGTGGATGCGGAGGGGATTGATATTTCCGACTATGCTATTGCCCAGGCGGACGAGTCCGTGCGTCCGTATGTGCGGGTCGGTTCTATCACGGAACCGTTCAACCGCCGCTACGATTTGATTGTGTGCATCGAAGTGCTGGAACATATGCCGCGCGCTGATGCAGAAGCGGCTATCGCCAACATGTGCGCCTGGAGCGACGACATCCTCTTCTCTTCATCGCCGCATGACCACAAAGAGCCAACGCATTTCAACGTCAATCCGCCGGAGTACTGGGCAGAACGATTCGCCTGCCATGGCTTCTTCCGCGACGTTGATTTCGACGCCTCGTTCATCGCACCCTGGGCGGTGCGCTTCCGGCGTCGCAACGATCCGCTTCACCGGATCGTGCGCGACTATGAGCGTCGCTTCTGGGATCTGTGGAACGCAAACGTGCAACTTCGAGAACTAACCGTCGATCAGCGCACTCATCTGGCGCAGGCGGTCGCTATGCGCGAGGAAGCCGAACATCTCGCTGAAGAACGTCGCGCCTACGCCTTGCGCCTCGAAGCTGAGATTGCCAGAAAAAACGATCATATCCTGTCGCTCGAACGTCTCATTCACCGTCTGGAAAACGGACGCGTGATGCGCCTCCTGCGTCTGCTGAGCGGCGGACGCCGCAGCTGAAGGGTTTGAATGACGTATGCGCCTGCTGATAATCAGCCATGATGTCGTGGGTCAGCGGATGGCGGGTCCGGGCATCCGCGCCTGGGAACTGGCGCGGGTGCTGGCGATCCATGCCGAGGTGACGCTCCTGGCGCCGCAACCGATCGACCTGACCGCCCCCGGCGTGCGCACCGGGCACTTTGCAATGGGCAACAGCGACGCGCTGGCAGAATATCTGCGCCAGGCGGATGTCGTCCTGGCAAACGGCTTTCTGCTCGAGTCGCACCCGGAACTGGCAGATGTGCGCCAACCGCTGATTCTGGATCTCTACGATCCGATATTGCTGGAGAACATCGAACTGTTCCGCAACGCCTCGCTTCCTGAACGCCAGGATCGCACCCGACACGACATCGAGCTGCTCAGGCGACAACTCGCGGCTGGCGATCTGTTCCTCTGCGCCACTGAGCGTCAACGCGATCTTTATCTCGGCGCGCTGATGGCTGCCGGACGCATTACCCCTGAGCGAGTCGACGCCGATCCGCTGTTGCGCAACCTGGTCGCTGTTGTGCCATTCGGGTTGCCCGCCTCTCCGCCAGTGCGCACCGGTCCCGGCATCCGGGGCGTCATCTCCGGCATCGACGACGCCGATCCTATCATTCTCTGGAACAGCGGTCTGTGGGACTGGCTGGATCCGCTGACGCTCATTCGAGCGATGCCGCAGGTCATTGCCAGAGTTCCCAATGCGCGCCTGGTCTTCATGGCAGGCAAACATCCCGGCGGCGCTGCGCCAATGCGCACGCCCGATGCAGCACGCGCCCTGGCGTCCGATCTGCAATTGCTCAACCAGAACGTCTTCTTTTATGAGACATGGATCCCATATGCTGATCGCGCCAACCCGCTTCTCGATGCGACTATCGCCGTGTCGCTCCACCGCCAGCACCTTGAAATGGCATACGCCGCCATCCGCTCGCGGGTGCTCGATTACCTGTGGGCTGGTCTGCCAGCCGTGCTGAGCGATGGCGATCCAGCCGCTGCGCTGGCGCGCGAGCATGGGTTTGCGCTGGTAACCCCGCCAGAGGACGTGGACGCGGTCGCTGGCGCGCTTATCACCCTGCTGACCGACGAGGCGAAGCGTCATGAGCTTGCCGCCAATGCGCGCGCGCTCGCGCCTCGCTATACGTGGACTGCCGTAGCGCAGCCGATCGTCGCTTTTCTCGCATCTGCGCCAGCGCCGAAACTGCGTTCCGCTATCCGACGCGAGGAGACCGACGCGGCGCAACCGGCGGAAACGCCGCAGGCTGATCGGCGCCAGACGTTGCAGGCGCAGCGCAACAGCGCACTGCAGGCGCTCGAAGCGACCTGGCGTCTTGATCAGTTGACTCCCCCGGCGCGGGGGCTGCCCGGAAAAGCGCGCAATTTCGTCCTGGATCGCATCGTCTGGCCCCTGCTCGCGCCACTGATCGCTCGCCAGCGCGACCACAACGCCGCCGTCATCCGCGCCGCCTATGCAGCCGCAGAGTATCAGGATCATCTTTCCAATGATCTGGCCCGTATCATCGCCGCCATTCGGCTGCTTTCCCGCCAGACGCGCGACATCGCCGAGCAAATCGTCGAACTGCATGAAGCAGACCAGAACCTGCGCGCTGCGCTCCATGGCGACTCTCCGCCGCCGCCGCGCACCATTCCGCCATCAGTCGTCATTGAAAACCTCGACAGTGACGGAGCATCCCAATGAGAAGCGCAGTGATCGTGCTCACCTGGAACGGCGGCGCCGAGGCGATTGCCTGCCTGCACCGGGTGAGCCAGCTCAACCCGGCGCCGGACATCGTTCTGGCGGTGGATAATGACTCCCGCGACGGGACGCCCGATCAGATCGCCGCCCTGTTTCCCTCCTTCACCCTGATCAGAAATGCTCATAACCTGGGATTCGCTGGCGGAATGAATGTCGGGATCCGCGCATTGCTGGCGCACGATCCGCCGCCCGACATTATTGTGTTGCTCAATCAGGACACGCTGGTTGATCGGGAGTGGCTTGGCGCGATCACCGCCCCATTTGACGATCCTGAAATCGGCGCCGTGGGATGCAAAATCCGTTACCCTGATGGAACAATCCAACATGCCGGACTCGCCCTTGACTGGCCCCTGGCGCTTTCCCGCCACGTTGGAAGATATGAGCCGGATCGCGGGCAGTATGACGCACCGCGTGACGTCGAATATATCACCTTCGCCGCTGTCGCGCTGCGACGCCAGGCGCTGGAACATGTCGGGCTGTTCGATGAGGGGTACTATCCCGCTTATTTTGAGGACGTCGACCTCTGCGTGCGTCTGCGGCGCGCCGGTTATCGCATTCGCTACGAGCCGCGAGCGACCCTGGTTCATCGGGAAGCGACATCACAACAGGATCGGTTGACCCATAGCGCGCTGTTTCACCATGGACGCCTTCGCTTTGTCTTCAAAACATATACCATCGATGAGATCACCGGACCTTTCGCGGAAGCGGAACGCCTCCTGATTGAACGATTGGTGCGCGTATCTGAAGAACGTGCGTTGCGTTGGGCTTACGACAGAATCCTTTCTGCATTGCCGGGCATTCTCCATGCCCGACGAGAAATCGATCCTGATCCGCCTTCTGATGCGTTGATCAGGCTGCGTACGCTGCTTTTCGCTTTGCAGCGCACGGTGAACCAGTACGTGCACCAGCGCCTCGCGGCGCGAGCAGAAGACATTGACCAGTTGAAAGACGCTGCCACAGAGCGATTTGCTGCACGATACGCAGTCGTCGGTCAGCCGCCAGCGCGCCTGGATTGGAGTCAGTTCTGGGAAATCGATGTCGAAGTGCAGAATGTCGGGAGCGTTTCCTGGCGGGCTACCGGCGCACACCCTATTCGATTGGGATACTGGTGGATTGACCAGTCAGGCGCAGGTCTGGCGGGCCGTCAGCGAGCCGCCCTTCCCGCGTCGGCGCCTCCCGGCGGTTGTGTTCGTTGCACGCTGCGCATCGATCCGCCGCCCGCACCTGGAAGGTGGCGCCTTCGGGTCGGGCTGGTCGAAGAATATATCAACAGTTTCAGCACATATGGAGTTCAGCCGCT
>JAUQOW010000321.1 GCA_030550675.1 Chloroflexota bacterium | reverse complement strand
GGTCCTTCGGAAGGGATTCCGTCGAGTCCTTCGCTTGTGACGCGCCACCAGGAACGGTAGAGGAACCCGGCAACCGGGCGCACCAGTTCAATGAGTTCGGAGTCCATGCCGTAGGCGTCAACGGTGAACTCGCCGCGCAGCCGCCGCTGGATGAGCGCCGTCAGTTCAGTGACCTGATACTGGAGCACCATGGCGATGCCGCGCCAGAAATCCGGATCGAGATAGTCGCTGTTGAACACATTCTGGCGCAGCGCCGTCACGACACTATCGAGCGCTGGCGGGCGCAGGCGTTCCAGATTCTCGCGGATCAGGCGCAGCAGGTCTGCCGCCAGATCGCGGGTTTCCGCCGACCCTTCGGTCTGATTGCGGATCTCGACTTCCAGTTCCTGCACAGCGGCTGCGGTCTCGGCGCGTAACGTTTCGACAGGGTCGCGGGCATACGCCACGCCAATCTCCTCCTCCGGCGCTGGCGGCGCTTCTTCCGGCTGCAGCGCAGCGGCTTCAACAGAGGCGGCAGTTTCCGCTGCTGCGGGAGTCGCATCGGCGACCGAAGCGCGGTCCTCCGCCTTGACGGCAGGCGCAGTCTCCTGAAGACGTTCCGCAACGTTCGATCCATCTATCGCTGTGGGCTGATCGTGCGCATTGGTTTCTGGAGCGTCCGACATGTCCACCTCCTCTGGGACAGGTGATGTGTTCATTTGCGGTCGTTCGCCTGTTGCAGCACGCTTCTTGGGAGAAGCGGGGCGTTTCTCGCTTCTGGGGCGCTTCGAACCGGCGGACGACGTTGCCATGCGCTTGCGCGCGTGCGCCGCGGACGATGCGGCTTCAGATTCGACATCTTTGTTCGAATTGGCCATAGGTTCACTCCAACAAGGCGTGAGTCGCCAGCGGCTCACGTCTGAACCGCAGCGAGTTCACGCAGCGTCTCATCAGGCTTGTGTTGCGGTTCCCAGTGCAGCTCACACGCCGCACGACGGGTATCGCCCACGCATGAATACTGCAGATACTCAAGCGGGAACGGCAAGACGCCGATCAGCGAACGAAGCGGCTCCAGGAGCGACGCCGCCTGAAACACAAACGCGGGCAGCGGCAATGGTTGCCCGCCCGAGAGCAGAATCGCCTGCGACAGCAGCAGGGGAGGATGCGCTGCGATATTGAACGCGCCATCAACCTGATCATTCAGGGTTGCCAGCGCCAGCGCGACCGCCGCGTCGTGAATATGAAGCACCTGCACCCGCGGGTCGAAACCTGCCAGCGTCGGCGCCGGACGACGGCTGAAAAACTGCACGACGGGCGAGCGGACGCCATTGCCAGCAACCGGCGCACAGCGGACCATCGTGATCCGCATGTCGGGGTGGCGCGCTTTGAAATCAGCAACCAGACGTTCAATCTCGATATAATCCTGGAGCAATCCGGCAGGGACGCCGGTTGAGAGCGGCGCAATTTCCGGGAGGAAGACCGGCGCATCGGGACGCGCGCCGTAGACCAGGGTGCTGCTCCGCATCACAATCCGCTTCACCCCGGCGGCGCGGCAGGCGCCGAGCGCCTCAATGGCGCGATACACATTGCCGCGACCGGGGATTTCATACGGAAGCGCTTCCTCTTCGCCGGAAATATCAAGGTGGACAACCGCATCCACACGTGAGGAGCGCATCATGGTCAGCAGCGTTTCGCCGCTCATATCGCATACGCGCACCTCGACATTAGCAGGCGTCTGCTCAGGAGCAACCCGTCCCACGCCAACCACGCGCACACCCGGCTGCGTTGCCAGAATGCCAGCGACGAAACTCCCCAGCACGC
This sequence comes from Chloroflexota bacterium, assembly GCA_030550675.1. Classification (GTDB taxonomy): domain Bacteria; phylum Chloroflexota; class Chloroflexia; order Chloroflexales; family Roseiflexaceae; genus Roseiflexus. The sequence goes on along the minus strand of JAUQOW010000321.1, from coordinate 3,052 downwards.
CGCCGATTCCGGTGACCAGCACTGTTGCCATGCTCACCTCTATCGGGCTACGCCGAATGATGCCAGGCGCTGACGCAGCCAGTGCTCAACTCCGCTGCGATCCAGATCGGAGTTTGAAACAGAGCGCACCAGCCAGAGCAGTTCCGCTTCCGCCACGTCGTTGCGCAGCGATGCTTCATTGAGGGCAAGGAAACGCAGCATGCACAGCAGCGCCGTTGATTCATTGGCGCTGACAAAGGGACGGCTCTTGATCATGAGAAACATCAGCGCCGCAGCCTTGCTCGGCACATCAGGGTACAACTCAGCCTCAAAGAGCACCTGGCGCGGCGCCGTCACCACCGACATCAACCGGTCGTGACTGGCGATCCCCAGGCGCCCGCCGTACCGAAGGACCGCATACGTGTGCAGGTCCAGCACATCGTCTGTCGTCAGATAATGGATCATGCCGCAACACGTCTCAAACGAACGCAAAGACGCAAAGGCGCAAAGTTGTGCAGTCAATATAACATACCTTTGCGTCGTCGCGCCCTTGCGTCAGCCCTTCTGATAGGAATCAGATGTTGGACAATCTTGTGATCGGCGCTGGCTTCGACAGGCTCAGCCAGCGCCAACCACTCCACGGGCGCAAGCGTGATTATCCAGGTTTAGGTTGGTCTTCCTGTGAGAAGTCATCCAAGCCATCTGTAAGGACCCAGGGCAAGCAGACGCACAACCTGTTCCCGCGCCGCCCCGTTCCCGGTTCTCAGTTCTCGGTTCTCAGTTCTCTCAGATTCCCGCCAGTTCCCGAAACATCTTATCATACCGGTCGCTCACGCCGCGCGCCCATTCGCGCAACTGCGGACTCATCGGGCGGCGCAGCAACACTTCATTCTCGGTGAAGATCAATTCAACCAGTTCCTCGTCGCCCAGCCCGACGGCGCGCAGCCAGCCCTGCACCGTTTCGGGCAGGTTCTCCCGTTCGATGGTAAACGATCGTGGCAATGCTTCCTCCCCTGTGCCCATTGGACCGTTCATTCCCTCGTCACCCGCCTTCGCGTCGCTCGAACACCCTCAATCCCTCGGTCGTAGATGCGGGAAGAGGATGACTTCGCGGATATTCGGCTGATCGGTGAACAACATCACTGTCCGGTCAATGCCGATGCCCAAACCGCCGGTTGGCGGCATGCCGTACATCAACGCATTGAGAAAATCGACATCCATCTGTTGCGCTTCGTCGTCGCCAGCAGCGTAGGCGCGCCCCTGCTCCAGGAAACGTTGCTCCTGATCGAGCGGGTCGTTCAACTCAGTAAAGGCGTTCCCGATCTCCATACCGGCGACCACCGGTTCGAAGCGTTCGACCAGCAACGGCTGATCGGGACGCCGTTTTGCCAGCGGCGAGAGCGCCACCGGATAGTCGAGCACAAATGTCGGTTGAATTAGCTCCGGTTGCACATAAACGCTGAACAGCTCATCAACCTGCTTGCCCCAGTTGGGTTTGAGATCGACCTTCAGCCCGGCGGTGCGGATCGCCTCCTGGAGCGGTTCGAGTTCGGTCAGTTTGAGAATATCGATACCCGTGCGTGCGGCGATCGACTCGGGGATCGACACGCGCCGCCATGCAGGACCAAAATCAATCGTCCGACCCTGAAACTCAATCGTTGTGCTCCCGGCGACCTCCAGCGCAAGCGTGCGAAACAACTCCTCCACCAGGCGCATCATATCGTTGTAATCGGCATACGCCTGGTAGCATTCCATCATGGTAAACTCAGGGTTGTGCGTGCGATCAACCCCTTCGTTGCGAAAGACCTTGCTGATTTCGTAGACGCGCTCGAAACCGCCGACGATCAGGCGCTTCAGATAAAGTTCAACCGCAATCCGCAGGTACAGATCCTGCTTCAGTTGATTGTGATGAGTGATGAAGGGGCGCGCCGATGCGCCGCCGTAGATCGGTTGCAAGGTCGGCGTTTCAACCTCAAGAAAACCGCGTTCATCGAGGAAACGCCGGATCGTGCTGACGATCTTCGCGCGGGTGCGAAACACATCGCGCACCTCGCGGTTGACGATCAGGTCGAGGTAGCGTTGACGGTGGCGCGCTTCGATATCGGAGAGACCGTGCCACTTTTCAGGCGGCGGGTTGAGCGACTTCGCCAGCACCCCCAGGCGCGTGACGAATACCGAGGGTTCGCCGCGCTGCGTGCGACGCAGCGTTCCGCTGGCTTCCACGATGTCGAACGTGTCGAGATCATCGCGAAACCGGTCGAACCACTCGTCGCCGAGGTCGCCGCGGCTGAGCCAGAGCTGAATCCGCCCCGATTCGTCTTCGATATGGGCGAACGCCAGTTTGCCGAGCACCCGGCGCGCGCCGACGATTCGCCCGGCGACGGTCACCGTTTCGCCGCGCTCCATTAACTGGTCGAAGCTGGCAAGAACCGACCCGATAGCATGAGTGCGTTGCGTGCGCGGCGGGTAAGGGTCGATGCCAGCGGCGCGCAGCCGTTCCAGTTTTGCAAGGCGTTGTTGCTGCAGTTCGTTGAGTTCCATACCGCCTATGATACGCCATTATGGTTAAAACGCAAATAGACCGTTGGCATTCATCAAAACGCGCGTGAACATCACCCTGCGCAGGTGACATCCACGCGCGTTCTTTCCTGGAACCGCCGCTGGCGATGCAGTTACTGGATATCGATGATCGTCAGTTTCATAGCGCCGGAGGGCGTCTCCACCGTAACCTGCTGGCGCGGTCGTTTGCCGAGCAGCGCTGCGCCAATCGGCGACTCATTCGATATTTTGCCCTCGCTCGGCTTCGCTTCCGCGCTGCCGACAATCGTCCAGGTTTCTTCCCCCTCCTCGCCATCGATGCGCACAGTCACGCGTGAGCCGATGCGAACTTCGTGGTTGTCGCCATTCTCTTCGTCGATGATCTGAGCACGGGCGAGAATGCTCTTGATCTCGCGGATGCGACCTTCGAGATGAGCCTGCTGGTTTTTGGCATCCTCATATTCGCCGCTTTCCGAGATGTCACCCAATTCCTTTGCAGCGTTGATGCGCTCTGCGATCTCTTTGCGGCCCTTGG
>JAUQOW010000320.1 GCA_030550675.1 Chloroflexota bacterium | reverse complement strand
AGCAGCCCGGTACGACTGGTCGCAGATGGCAGCGCGCTATGATGCCGCTTTTGCCGGCGTTGCCGCAGGCGCGGCTATGGTACAATAGCACGCGCTGAACGCAATGCCTGCTCTTGCTGTATGCGCCATTGTTCCGGGGATAGTCGATGAAATCCAGAAAACACTTCGCCGGGATTCGCCCTTATCGTGCGTATATTCTGCTTATGTTGGCGTCGGCGCTGATTATGAGCGCCTGCGGCGCTTCCAATCCCGTCGCCGCTCCGTCCGAACCGCCGACGACGGCGCCCACGGTTGCGCCAACCACTGCTCCCACTGCGCCGCCGCCGACGGCAGCGCCAACAATCGCGCCAACCGATACGCCGCTGACTCCCGTTCCAACCGCAGTCCCAACCGTGGCGCCAACGGCGCCGCCGGTCGTGACGAGCGACCCGATCACCGGTGCGCCAGCGCTGGCGCGGGGAGCGCTCCAGCAACGCCCGATTATCGTCATGATCGATAATCATCCAAGTTCGTACCCGCAGTCTGGACTCGACAAAGCCGCCGTTGTCTTTGAGGCGCTGGCGGAGTTTGGCTTGACGCGCTTTATGGCGGTCTACGCACCGGGGATCACGCCAGCCGCGACATCGATCGGTCCGGTGCGCAGCGCACGGCTCTATTTCGTGCAGTGGGCTATGGAGTTTCGCGGTCTCTACGTCCACGCTGGCGGCGCGCCGCAGGCGCTCGAAGCGCTGCAGCAAACGACGAGCCTGATTGATGTTGATGCGCTGTTCCGCAACAGGAGCATCTATTTTACTCGCATCAGTCAACGCGCCGCCCCGCACAACCTGTACACCGACAGCGCGACGCTCGAACGCGCACTGCGCGATCTGGCGCCAGAACCGTTTGCCGATCCGAACATCGGCTTTCTGTTCAAGACCGATGCGCCGCCTGATGCGCGCCCTGCTTCCAGGCGGATTGAATATTTCTTCATCTATCGTGAAGATCCTGCCGGCTGGACCTATGACCCGACGACGAACAGCTATCTTCGCCTGCGCCGCGGTCGTCCGGCGGTGGATGCGGTGACCGGGCAGCAACTGCGGGTGAAGAACGTGGTCGTGATGGAAGTTCCGGAAGCGCCAATTCCAGGCGATGACAAGGGACGGATTGAACAGAAGGTGATTGGCGGCGGGCGGGCGCGCGTGTTCTTCGATGGGGTCGAGCGTGAGGTGACGTGGCGCAAAGATTCGCCCGAAAGTCGTCTGCTGTTCCTGGACGCTTCGGGCAATGAGGTTGCGTTCAACCCTGGTCAGATCTGGATTGTGGCGCTCCCATCGCTCGACAATCTGACCGTTTCATAGGCGGGCTACATTTCGCGGCGGCCTTCGAGCGCCGAACCGAGGGTGCCAGGGTCAGCCCACTCCAGGTCGCCGCCGGTCGGCAACCCGCGCGCCAGGCGGGTCACCCGCACGCCGAACGGCGCCAGTGCGCGCTGGAGGTGGAATGCGGTCGCTTCGCCCTCCAGGTTCGGATTGGTGGCGATAATGACTTCATCGACCGGCTCAACCCGCACCCGGTCCAGCAGTTCGTCGAAGTAGATGTCTTCGCGGTTCATGCCTTCCAGCGGCGCAATGCGCCCGTGCAACACGTGATACAGCCCGCGATAGACGCCGGTGCGCTCGATGGCGACCACATCGAGCGGCTCTTCGACAACGCAGATCACCCGCTGATCACGGGCGGGGTTGGCGCAGATAGCGCAGAGATCGCTCTGAGTAATGAAATAGCAACGTGAGCAGAACTGCACCTGATCCTTTAGCGCGATCAAAGCGTCCGCCAGCGCGCGCGGCAGTTCATCCGGCGCGCGCAGCAGGAAGAAGGTCAGGCGCGATGCCGTTTTAGGACCCACGCCGGGCAGCCGGCTCAACTCCTCAATCAAACGGATGACCGGCGCAGGCAAGATCTGGATGTCGGGCGTCTGGTGCATACAGAGATCAGAATCCCGGCAATTTCATCCCGCCAGCCAGCGGTCCAAGCCGCTGCTCCGCCAGCGCCTGCGCCTTCTTGCTGGCGTCTTCAATCGCGGCGACGATCAGGTCCTGCAGGGTTTCGACATCGTCAGGATCGACGACCTCGGGAGCGATCTTGATTGATTTGACTTCGCGGTGTCCATTCATCGTCACCGTCACGTAACTGCCTGCAGTTCCTTCAACGGTTGCATTCGCCAGCTCCTCCTGGATGCGCATCATTTCCTTCTGCATCTGGCGAGCCATCTGTTCAAGCTGTCGCGGGTTCATGCCGGTATTCCTCCTTTATTATTCATTCGGATCTTCCACTGCAATGATGTCGGCATCAAATATGTTGAGCGCAGCGCGAACGAGCGGGTCTTTGCGCGTGGCGCGGATCTGCTCGCGCAGCACGCCCGGATTCTCGCGCCGCTGCGTTTCAACCACGCAGCGAATAGAGAACCGCGATCCCATATGCTTGCTCAGCACGTCCTCAATGATCTGGCGCATATTGGGCTTTTCGATCTGGTTCATCAACCATTCGCTGGGCGCTTCCAGGATGAGCGTGTCGCCCTTGACATCGACAGGACGCGCACCGCTGTTGAGCAGCGCCTGAAGCGTTTTGTTGTGGACGCGCACATCGCGCACGACGGAGGTCCAGACGCTCTCAATCCGTTCGAGCGCCGCAGCGTCGGCGTTGGCGGCTGCCACGCCTTCGCTGGTCTCTACGGACGCGGGAGAGCCGGTTGCCTGCCGTGTTTGTTCCTGGCGCTGAACGGACCGTTCGCCCGTTGAGATCGGTTGGCGCGCCGCAGGCGATGGAGCAGTCCCCGGCGTTTCGCGCGCAGCCTCGACAGGCGGCGCGGGCGCCTTGCCGGTTTTGACGCCAGCAGGGTGTGTCGCTGGCGCAGGCGGGACATCGTGGCGGGCTGGCGTTGCAGCCGGTGGCGCCTGGGTCTGCTGCGGCGCCGTCGTCGATTGCGCTGGCGCGCGTTGTGGCGCCGCGTCGCGGGCGGATGCGGCAGCCGGATGCGCCGCAGGAGGCGGGGGCGCCTCGTCGCGGACGGGAACAACAGTCGGGCGCGCCGGGGAGCGTGGCGACGGCGCAGAGACGGCGCCCTGGGTTGCGGCTGGCGCGGGGGCGATTACCGCCTCAATGACCGCCAGTTCGAGCGGCAGTTGCCCGTAGGAACTGATGCGTAACTGATAATCAAGTTCGCTGAACAGCTTAACCCAGCGCATGAGCGCGCCAAGGCTGGCGGTGCGCGCCTGGCGTTCGATCTGGACAGCTTCTTCTTCCGCGACATCGAGCAGCGAGCGGTCAGCGCCAGCGCAGACCAGCATAAGCGCCCGCAACCGCTCAACCAGATCGCGGGTGAACTGACGCAGGTCAGCGCCTGCGGCGGCGACATCGGCGACAACCCGCAGCGCGCCGGGCAGATCAGCAGCGATCAGCGCGTCCACCAGCGCCGTCACTTCCTGCATTTCGCTGGCGCCGAGCAGGTTGCGCATCTGTTCGAGCGACACTGATCCGCCGCCATATGCCATCAACTGGTCGAGGATGCTCAGCGCGTCGCGCATGCTGCCGGTTGCAGCGCGGGCAATCGCCTCTGCCGCGCCCGGTTCGAGCGTCACCCCTTCCTCATTAGCGATCCGGCGCAGGTGCGCTGCAATCGACGTGACGGTGTGGCGATTGAAGACGAAACGCTGACAGCGCGACAGGATCGTTGCCGGAACTTTGTGAACTTCGGTCGTCGCCAGGATGAAGAGCGCGTGCGGCGGCGGCTCTTCGAGAGTCTTCAAAAGCGCGTTGAACGCCGCCGTCGAAAGCATATGCACTTCGTCGATGATGTAGACTTTGGTGCGGGCGACTGCCGGGCGAAACTGAACCCGTTCGATGATTTCGCGCGCGTCCTCGACGCTGGTGTGCGAGGCGGCGTCCATCTCAATCACATCAACAGCCCGACCTTCAGCAATCGAGCGGCACAACTCGCACACCCCGCAGGGACGTTCCGCTAACGGCGCCGTGCAGTTGACCGCCTTCGCCAGCAGACGCGCCACGGTCGTTTTGCCGACGCCGCGCGGACCGGTGAACAGGTAGGCGTGCGCGACCCGCCCTTCCGCAATGGCGTTGCGCAAGGTGCGAACGACGTGCTCCTGTCCGATCAGTTCATCGAACGTCTGTGAGCGATAGCGCCGATAGAGCGCCTGGACTGTCATGCCTGTGTGCTCCGCGTTGTCGTCTCCAGGGCATTATACCTGAGACGGTACGGCGGGGCAAACCTGCCGGGTCGAGCGGGTGTGATCGTGATGTATCGGGAACCGCCATATCGCTGCGGGCTGCTCATAAATCTGCCGGACCTGTGTCGCCCGGTCGCGCGCCCGTTGAGCAGCGGGCGGATGAGGATTCAGACATACATCCGGTACACCTGTGCGGCCCGGTCGCACATTCTTTGAGCAGCGGGCTAAAGCCCTTGCTTAGTATATTGAAGCCCCAAAGGGGCTTGCGCGATCTCAGCCAGGGCTTTAGCCCACATCGCCAAGGAATACCGGACTATAATCGCTTAATCTTCATAAGCCCTCGCTCAGGGTGCGAAAGCTCCGAGGGGGCTTGCACGATCTCAGCCGGGACTTATGAACATCGGGTTGTCACCTGACAAATGCCTGCACCCGGGTGAGCGAACAGCGTACAGAGGCAGGCCCTTCACTTCTCGTCGCGCAATCGGCGCAATTCTTCCTCGAGTTCGCGCAGCCGCTCTTCGGCTTGGGCGCGGGCGGCGGCTTCGCGTCGCGCCTGCTCTTCGGCTTGGGCGCGGGCGGCGGCTTCGCGTCGCGCCTGCTCTTCGGCTTGGGCGCGGGCGGCGGCTTCGCGTCG
>JAUQOW010000319.1 GCA_030550675.1 Chloroflexota bacterium | reverse complement strand
CGCCGATGCCGGTCGGACCGCACATTTTATGCCCGCTGAACGCCAGGAAGTCAATATCGAGCGCCTGAACGTCCACCGGCATATGCGGCACGCTCTGCGCGCCGTCCACCAGCACGAGCGCGCCGACGGCGTGCGCGCGCCGTGCAATCTCCGCCACCGGATTGATCGTTCCCAGCACATTCGACTGCTGCGTGATCGCCACCAGGCGCACTCCTTCGAGTTGCGCGTCCAGATTGTCGAGCGCCAGGCGCCCCTCGCCATCGATTGGCAGAAACTCCAGTTTCGCGCCAGTGCGCTGCGCCAGCATCTGCCAGGGCACCAGGTTCGAGTGGTGCTCCATAATGCTGAGCAGGATGCGGTCCCCTTCGCGCAGGTTGGCGTCGCCCCAACTGCGCGCCACCAGGTTGATCGCCTCGGTGGTGTTGCGCACAAAGACGATCTCACGCTGACTGCGGGCATTGATGAAGCGCGCCACCTTGCCGCGCGCCCGCTCGAAGGCGAACGTCGCCTCTTCGCTCAGGCGATAGATGCCGCGATGCACATTGGCGTTGTAGCGCCGGTAATAATCCTCCAGGCAATCGATCACGCGGCGCGGCTTCTGCGACGACGCGGCGCTGTCGAGAAACGCCAGCGTTTTGCCGTTCACCGACTGATTGAGGATCGGGAACTCGCGTCGCAGCGCGACGATATCGAACAGGCTCAGGCTGGCGCTTGCGGTCATTGACGCACCTGCACAGACGAAAGCGGGAACGGCGCCTGGGGCGCCACGCACCGTTCCACAATGCCGGACATCAAATCTTCGCCTCAATCATATCGGCGATGCGCTGGCGCAGCGCATCGTTAGGAATGCGGTCGAGCACCGGCTCGAAGAACCCCATGACGATCAGGTGAATGGCTTCATCACGCGGAATGCCGCGCGAGCGCATGTAGAACAATTGCTCCTCATCCACCTCGCCGCTAGTCGAGGCATGCCCCGCTTTGGCAACATCATTGGTATCGATCATCAGACCGGGGATGGAGTCGCTGCGCGCCTTCGGCGACAGGTGCAGCGCATGCTCTTCGAGGCGCGACACCGTTGCGCGGCTCTGATGCTCGATCTTAATCATCCCGTCGAAGGTCGTGTAACTCTGATCCTTCACGACGGTCTTGAAGTCCATGTGCCCTTCGGTTTTCGCACCGATATGACGGAGCCAGGGCGCCGTCAGCAAATTCTGATGATCGGCGGCGAACGTGGCTGCCACCCACTCAACGCGCGAGCCGTCGCCTTCGAGCGCGGTTTCCGCCTCGATATGCTGGACGCGCGCGCCGAGGTTCACGGCTGCCCACTCCAGCGCCGCCCCGCGCCCGACACGCGCCTTCTGCGCGCCGATGTGGTACACATCCTCGCCCCACGTCTGCACCGCCACAAAGCGCAGGGTCGAGTCGTTCCCCAGGAAGATCTCAGTCACCGGCGCGGCAAACGCCTGATCGGACGCCGCGATAGAGTGATACTCCTCAACGAACGTGACGCTGGCGCCATCGTCGAGGATGATCAGATTGCGCGGCATAATCGCCCCGCCAGGGATCGGCATCGAGAACACCGCAGTCAGCGGCAGTTCCACGCTGACATTCTTCGGCACGTAGAGAAAGACGCCATCCTGCCAGAGCGCCGCATTGAGCGCCAGGAACTTATGGCGCGTCGGCTCGATGGCAGCGCCAAGATATCGCCGGATAAGCGCCTCATGGGACCGGAGCGCCTGCGCCAGCGTGGTAAACGCCACACCCTGATCCGCCAGGTCTTCTTCCTGATAGAGACTGGTCGCAGCCGTATCAGCGGCGGCGATCACCTGTTCCGGCTTGAACTTCGAGAGATCGGTGCGACGCCAGTAGGGCGGTTCAGCCGAAGCGAAGAACCGCCACGCCTCGGCGCGCTGCTCGGTGAGCCACTCCGGCTCGCCCGCAGCTCGCGAGGTTTCGATCACCATGGCATCGCTGATTTCACCGAGCGGAGGAAACGTCTTCATAGTCACGCGCTTGCGACCTCCTCGCGGAGGAAGTCGTACCCCTTCTCTTCGAGTTCGAGCGCCAGTTCGGGTCCTCCCTCGCGCACAATCCGACCGTCCATGAGCACCGACACGAAGTGCGGCTTGATATAGTTCAGCAGACGCTGATAGTGGGTAATGACCAGCACCCCCATCTCTGGATGCCGCGCATACAGGGTGTTCACGCCCTGCGCGACGATCTTGAGCGCATCGATGTCAAGCCCTGAGTCGGTCTCGTCCATAATCGCCATCTTCGGCTCCAGCATCGCCATCTGCAGAATCTCGATGCGCTTCTTCTCGCCGCCGGAGAACCCCTCATTCAAATAGCGACGGGCGAAACTCTCATCAATGCCGAGCGCCGCCATCTGCTCACGCAACTGCTTGCGGAACTGCGCCATCGGAATGGCGGTTTCCTTCGGGTCCTTCCCCTCCTCGGCGCGGTGCGCATTCATCGCCGCGCGCAGGAAGTTCGCCACCGTCACCCCCGGAATGGCGACCGGGTACTGGAAGGCGAGGAAAAGCCCGAGTTTCGAGCGCTCGTCCGGCTCAAGTTCGAGGATGTTCCGCCCCTGGTACCACACCTCGCCGCCGGTGACCGTGTAGCCGGGATGCCCCATCAGGGTGTACGCCAGCGTGCTCTTGCCGCTGCCGTTCGGTCCCATAATGGCGTGGATTGTACCGGCTTTGACCGTCAGATTGACGCCCTTGAGGATCTCTTTGTCCTCAACGCTGACGCGCAAATCCTTGATGACCAGATCGCTGTTCAATGCAGAAACTCCTGTACTCATATACAAATGGTGAGATAACCGGCTTGCACGGCGCTAGTCCGAAGACCGCGCAATCTGGAAATGACAACTGCGACGTCCTTCGCGGATGGTGCCTTCGATTTCCACCCGCTCGCCGAGCACCTGTTCGAGCATACGGCGCTCCATGATGCACACGCCAGCATGCTCCTGCGCCACGTCGTGGTACGGACAGGCAAAGACCTGCAATGCGCCGTCAGGCGTAACCTCGGCTGGAATGCCGCGCGCTTCGAGCGTAACGCGCAAACGCGCCAGGCGTTCTTCGACATCATCGCCGACGACCTGCCCGCGATACTCCTCCGCCAGGCGACGCCCCACCGCTTCGAGCAGCGCATCGAGGCGCTCCTTCCCCTCGCGGCTGGCAATCTCGCGCAGCAGCAGCGTGACCAGCGTATCGTACTCTTTCGGGAACAGGTCTTCAGCGCGCGGCGTCAGCGAGTAGACCAGCCGGGGGCGCCCCGGACCGCCGCGCGCCTGCCGCGTCGCCAGCAATCCTTTCGCCTCCAGATGCGCCAGGTGCTCACGCACCGCCGTCGTGCTGATGCCCAACAACTCTTCCAGGTCTTTGATCGTCGCTTCGCCATGACGCCGCAGGTAGATCAGGATCTTCCCTGCTGGCGAATCTTCGGTATACTGCGCCAGTGTCATCGCATCGTCCCTCCACGCTCATCACGCAGTATACCAGACGGTTACGCTATTGTCAATAAAAACAGAAGAAACCGCGAATATTGAGAAGGATCAACGCAAAGACGCAAAGGGCGCAAAGCCTCCAATCAAAGCACCTTTGCGCCTTTGCGCCTCAAGAAAGCGTACCCGACTGCGCCGAGGACGCTTGCGATCCAAACATCTTTGCGTCTTTGCGCCTTTGCGTCAGCCTTTCCAGGAAACATTGCTACAGCCTGCCAGCGACGTGTCCGACGACGAACTCCTCGACGACGACGTGCGGCGGATATGACGCCAGGGCGGCGATTGCGGCGGCGACGTCCGCCGGTTGCAGCATCGCCGCGCGGTTCCAGTCGCCGGGAAGATCGTCCCACAGCCCGGTATCGGTCGCGGCTGGCAGCACCGCAGTGACGCGCACGCCGTGCGGACGCAGTTCTTCGCGCACCGCGCCGAGCAACCCCAGCGCACCGTGCTTGGCGGCGCAGTATGCCGACCAGTTGGGGAAGACCTGGCGCGCCGCTACTGAAGCGACGTACACCAGCAATCCGCCGTTGTGCATCAACGGCGTTGCGTGCTTGCAGATCAGGAAGAGGCTTGTCAGGTGAACGCGCACCTGCTCCTCCCAGTGAGCCTGGCTGATCTGCGTGACCGGCGCGACATACGCCCTGCCGACACTGTGGACGAGCAGATCGATCCGTCCGGTCGCCGCCGTCGCCTGATCGATCAGGCGACAGACGTCATCTTCGGCGGTCACGTCGCAAGGCGCAATAGTCGCCCGGGCGCCAGCGGCGCTCACCTCTGCCGCAACTTCTTCCAGCAGACGAATCGAACGCGCCGCCAGGGTCATCGTCACGCCAGGCGCCGCGAGCGCCAGCGCCGTCGCTCGCCCAATGCCCCGGCTGGCGCCGGTGATGAGGATGGTTTTGGCTTCCACGATCCTGCACCCAATTATGCACGTTCGATATGCGCCATGAACTCGCTGCGCGTCTTGGGATCGTCGCGGAAGACGCCGCGCATCGCTGAGGTGACCATCGTGGCGCCCGCTTTTTTGACGCCGCGCATCACTGCGCACATGTGTACGCCTTCAGCAACGACCGCCACGCCCAGCGGTTCGAGCCGCTGATTAATGAAATCGGCGATCTGTACCGTCATACGCTCCTGCACCTGGAGACGCCGTGCAAACATTTCGACAATGCGCGGGATCTTGCTCAATCCCAGGACTTTGCCGTTGGGAATGTAGGCGACATGCACTCGTCCCATGAAGGGAAGCATATGGTGCTCGCACAGACTGGAGAACTCGATGTTCTTGACCAGCACCATTTCGTCGTAGCCGACGCTGAAGATCGCGCCATTGATCAGCGCGTCGGGATCGATATG
>JAUQOW010000318.1 GCA_030550675.1 Chloroflexota bacterium | reverse complement strand
CCCGACCCCTGACGACCCCCATCACGTGGAACAGGTCCCGCTCACCCTCGAAGACGTCCTGCACCCTGAAGTGGGAGATTTCATCGTGCACAACGACCGCCACGAGACCGACCGGATGTACCTCACTGAGGTGCTGCGCCTGCGCCTGGAAGCGTCGGGCGCGGCGATTGTGCTCAGCGACGTGCGCATTGCGTGGGACATTCCCGACCTGCGCCCGCACGGACCGGATGTGGCGGTCATTCCGGGCGTGCGGGAACGACGAAACTGGAGCACGTTCGACGTGGCGATGGAGGGGGCGCGTCCGGCGCTGATCATCGAAATCACCTCGCCGGAAACGCGCGAGAACGACCTGGAGCGCAAGGTGGAGCACTACGCGCGGGCGGGCGTGGCGCAGTACGTGATTGTGGACGACCTGAGCCGCGGCGGTTGGGAGCGGCGTTTGCGCCTGCTCGACTACCGGCTGGAAGGCGGGGCGTACCGCCTGCACCCGCCGGACGCGGCCGGGCGGGTGCGCCTGGCGATTGCCAACCTGTGGCTGGGGATTGAGGGCGATCACGTGGTGTGCTACGACGAACACGGCGTCCCGTTCGGCGACTATGCGACGGTGGTGCAGCAGGCGGCGGAAGCCTGGGCGGCGGCGCGCGCCGAGGCGGAAGCGCGCCGCGCGGCAGAAGAGCAGGCGCAGCGCGAAGCGGAACGCGCGCGACACGAAGCGGAACGCGCCCAGCGCGAAGCGGAACGCGCCCAGCGCGAAGCGGCGGCGCGGCGCGAGGCGGAGGAACAGGCGCAGCGCGAAGCGGCGGCGCGGCGCGAGGCGGAGGAACAGGCGCAGCGCGAAGCGGCGGCGCGGCGCGAGGCGGAGGAACGGGCGCAGCGCGAAGCGGCGATGCGCGCTGCGGAAGCGGCGGCGCGGCGCGAGGCGGAGGAACGGGCGCAGCGCGAAGCGGCGGCGCGCGCCGCCGCCGAAGAGCGCTTGCGCGCCCTGGAAGAAGAACTGCGCCGGTTGCGCAGCGAGAGGTGATGACATGAGCGTTGCTATCTTCGATCTCCACGCCAGCGTCCTTGCCGATTACCGCGACTTCGTGCAGTCGTTTTTGCAGATCGCCGATGACCGGGCGCGCGCGTTCGTGGATCAGGCGTTCGACGATCAGGCGCTCTGGCCCCCGCCGCTGGTGCAGCTTAGCCCGGCGTATGCGCTCGATGCCACGGTTGACGATCTGGCGCGCGCGGGCGCCATCCATCGGCTCGCGGCTGCGCTCTTCCGCACTGCACGGGGCGATCCTTTCCGCCTCTACCGCCATCAGCGCCAGGCGCTCGACGCGGCGCTGCGCGGCGACAGCTTCGTCGTCACTAGCGGCACCGGGTCGGGCAAGAGCCTCTGCTACTTCCTCCCGATCATCAATGCGCTAGCGCAGCAATCGGCGCGTCCGCCCGGCGTGCAGGCGTTGATCGTCTACCCCATGAATGCGCTCGTCAACTCGCAAATGCAGGCGCTGGAAACGCTGAGGCAGCAGTACGCCCGACGTACCGGTCGCACATTTCCGGTAACATTTGCGAAATACACCGGCGAGACCCCCAACGCGGAGCGCGATGAAATTCGCCGCAATCCGCCGCAGATTCTGCTCACGAACTATGTGATGGTCGAACTGATGCTCGTGCGCCCGGAAGACCGCAACCTCATGCAGTCCGGCGCACTGCGCTTCCTGGTCTTCGACGAACTCCACACGTACCGCGGGCGGCAGGGCGCCGACGTCGCCATGCTTGTGCGCCGCCTCAAGGAGCGCTGCGCTGCGCCCGACATCATCCACATCGGCACATCCGCCACGATGGTCGCCGGGCGCCACGCGACAGCCGACGAGCGCCGTCAGGCAGTCGCCGATTTTGCCACGCGCCTGTTCGGTCATCCGTTTGACGCCGCGCGCGTCATCGAAGAAACCCTGGCGTCCGTCACCGAAGGCGGGTTGCCAGCGCCGGACGAACTGCGCGCTGCGATTGCCGCGCGGCTTCCCGATGACTGGGAAGCGTTCCGGCGTCATCCGCTCGTGCGCTGGATGGAATACACGCTGGGGATCGTCCAGGAACCGGACGGGCGGCTGGCGCGCCAGCGACCGCTGGCGCTGGCGGAAGCGGCGCAACGCCTGGCGCAGGACGCGGGCGCGGACGAGGGCGCGTGCGCGCAGGCGCTTCAGGAGGCGCTGACGCACGGAAGCCGCCTGGCGCATGCGGCGGGCAATCGGGCGTTTGCCTTCAAACTTCACCAGTTTATCTCCCAGGGGCGGGCGCTGTATGCCACGCTCGAACCTGTCGATCAGCGCGCCTTTTCGCTCGATGGTCAGGTGCAGGCAGACGAAGATCGCCTGTGGGCGCCGCTCATGTTCTGCCGCCGCTGCGGGCAGGACTACTACCGCGTGCTGCGTCTCCAGAACGAGGACGGAGATCGCTGCATCCCGCTCCCGGTCGATGACGACCTCGCCGATGATGAGTCCGCCCTCGTCGTCGGGTATCTGATGCCCACCTCCGCTGATGTGGACTGGAGTCCAGATCAGATCCCGGAGGAGTGGCTCGATGCGCGCGGGAAACTGCTCCCAACGTGGCGCGGACGGACGCCGGAGGAGGTCTGGGTGTCGCCGGACGGCAGAATCAGCGCGACGCCGCGCGAGGGCGCGTTGAAGATGTGGTTCCAGCGCGCTCCATTTGCGCTCTGCCTGTCCTGCGGCGAGTTCTACACCCGGCGCGAGCGCGAGTTTGTCAAACTGGCGACCCTTTCGAGCGAGGGGCGATCGAGCGCCACCACGGCGCTGGCGGTGTCGATGCTGCGCCACGCTGCGCGCACCGGCGCTGTGCGCGACAAGTTGCTCACCTTTACCGACAACCGGCAGGATGCCTCGTTGCAGGCAGGGCACTTCAACGACTTCGTGCATCTGGCAGTGCTGCGGTCGGCGCTGGTCGCCGCCCTGAACGAAACGTCGCCCCTGACGCCCGACACAGTCGCTGCCAGCGTGGTGCGCCACTGCGGGCTGACGCTGCGCGACATTGCGCAGAATCCGCATCTCGACCCTGAAACGCAGGCGGCGCGCGAGGTGTGGCGCGTCTTCACCGACCTGGTTGAGTACTGGCTGTACGAAGACCTGCGCTACGGCTGGCAGATTGCGCAGCCGAATCTGGAGCAACTGGGTTTGCTGCGCATTGCGTACCGCGGGCTGGACGACCTGTGCCGCGAGGATCGTTTCTGGCGGGATACGCCGTCGCTGGCGCAGGCGAGCGTGGCGGATCGGACGGAGATTGTGCGCGCCGTCCTCGACCACCTGCGCCGCAAACTGGCGATCAATGCGCGCCTGTTGCAGGAGAGCGGGCAGCAGCAGTTGCGTCGCCGCGCTCAGGCGAACCTGAACGACTTCTGGGGCATCGACCCCGACGCGCCGGGGTTGCGCACGGCGGTGTGCGCCGTGGTTCCCGGTCAATCGCCGCGCCCGGCATGGGAGCGTGACGAGCGCGCCATCGGGCTGGGTGAGCGCAGCGCTATCGGGCGGTTCCTGCGCACGCGCCTGGGAGTGGCTGGCGATGCGTACCGCGCTGCTCTCCTTACCCTGCTCGATCTGCTGGTGCGTCACGGCATGGTCGTCCGGCTCGATCCGGTGGACGATCATCAGCGCTTTCAACTGAACGCCGCGTGCCTGATCTGGGAGCGCGGCGACGGGTCGCCGCCTCCGCCCGATCCTGCCGCTGTCCGCCGGGGCGGGCACGAAGCGTATCTCCGCCCGGATCGGCGCCCGAACCCGTTCTTCCAGCGGTTCTACCGCGAAGCCGCCGGAACCCTGGCGGCGCTGGAGGCGCGTGAGCATACGGCGCAGGTCGTGGCGCCCGGCGAACGCGAGCGGCGCGAGCGGCGCTTCCGCTGGAGCGACGCCGATCCGACGAAAGAGATCGACCTGGGACGCCGCCTGCCCTACCTGGTCTGCTCGCCAACCATGGAACTCGGCGTTGACATCGCTGACCTGGAACTCGTGCATCTGCGCAACGTCCCGCCGACGCCAGCGAATTACGCGCAACGCAGCGGACGGGCGGGGCGGCAGGGGCAGCCCGGCATGATCGTCACCTACTGCCGTGCGAGCGACAATCACGACCAGTACTTCTTCCGTCGGCGCGATGAAATGGTGGCGGGCAGCGTGCAGGCGCCAAAGATCGATATCACGAGCGAGGCGCTGGTGCGCGCGCACATTCACGCAATGTGGCTGGCGCACATCCGTTTGCCGCTGGGGCAGTCCATTCAGGAGGTGATCAGCATTGACGATCCGCAGTTGCCGCTCCATCTGCACGTGGCGGAGTCCATTCGCCTCAGCGACGAGCGCCGCGCCGAACTGCGCGATCAGATCCGCGCGGCGCTGGATGCCGATCTCGCGCTGCTGGAAAGCGCTGGCTGGTGGAGCGAGGCATGGCTGGATCGGGTGATCGAAAGCGCGCCGCAGGCGTTCGACCGCGCCTTCGACCGCTGGCGCGACCTGTATCGGTCGGCGATTCAGCAGCGCGACACAGCGCGCATCGAGGAGGATCGGGCGCGCACGCGCGACGATCAGCAGCGCGCGCGACGGCGCCAGGACGAGGCGCGTCGTCAGTTGAACCTGCTGTTGCAGGTGGACGTGGCGCGCGAAGAGGGGGACTTCTACCCCTACCGGTACCTGGCGAGCGAAGGGTTCCTGCCGGGGTACAATTTCCCGGCGCTGCCGGTGCGCGCGTGGGTGCCGCGCGGCGACGAAGGCGAATTCATTGCGCGCCCCCGGTCGCTGGCGATTGACGAATTTGCGCCCGGCAACTTCATCTACCACGAAGGGGCGAAGTGGGAAGTGATCGCATTCCGGGCGCCGCCAGGCGGACTGGAGTCGCGCCGGTCGCGGATGCGGGTCTGCAAGGAGTGCGGCGCCTTCAGCAC
>JAUQOW010000317.1 GCA_030550675.1 Chloroflexota bacterium | reverse complement strand
CAATGTCGGACATTCCCGGAAGAAGGCGCCCCCGCCGCCTGTTTGAGCCGCAAACCCCTGCTACATGGACAGAACGTCTGTCGCACATACGCGATGCGTTTGGCAACATTCCCGGCGCATTCCGCCTGGTGTGGCAGGCGGATCGAACATCGACCATCATCATGGCGGCATTGACGTTGATCGCGGCTGCGCTTCCTGCAGCACAGGCATGGGCAGGCGCGCTGATCGTCGACTCGGTCGTTGATTCGTTCACAGCGCGCCTCGATCCGCTCACAGGTCTTGAGCGCGCACTGCCCTACCTGGGATTTGAACTGGCGCTGCTGCTGATCGGCGCTGCATCCATCCAGATGCGCACATTTTACGAGCACGTGCTCAATGCACGACTGGGGCACACGATCAACACCGAGATTATCCGCAAAGCCCTGACGCTCGACCTGCACTACTTCGAGGATGCCAGCTTCTATGACAAATTGCAAAACGCCCGGCGTGAAGCCGACTTCCGCGCGCTTGGCATTATCAATGGGTCATATAACGCAGTGCAAAACCTGCTGACGCTCCTCTCGTTCGCAGCGCTGCTTCTGGCGTTCAACCCATTGATCACGCTGGTGCTGTTCGGCGCCACGATCCCGGCATTCGTCGCTCAGGGACGGTACAGCAACCTCTATTTCCGCATGCTGACCTGGCGCGCGCCGGAGTTCCGCCGGATGAACTACCTGGAACACGTGTTGACGGTCGATAGCGCCGTCAAGGAAGTCAAACTGTTTAATCTCGGCGAACCGTTGTTGAAACGGTATAGCGACACCTTCCAGACGGTGTTTCGTGAGGACGTCGATCTTGCGCGCCGCCGTTCTGTGATGAGCGTGGGATTGGGGGCGCTTGCCAGTCTCAGTTACTATGGAGCATACGCCTGGATCGTGTTTTTGACGATCAGCGGCGCGATTACGCTGGGCGGCATGACCTTCTATCTGACCCTGTTTCGTCAGAGCCAGGGTGCATTTCAGGGTCTGTTCAGCAGTATCACCCGCCTGTACGAGAACGGATTGTTCATGGACAACCTCTTCACGTTTCTGAGCCTGTCGCCGCAGATGACGCAGTCATCCCGTCCCCTCCCGGTTCCGCAGCGGTTGCGGCGCGGGCTGGAGTTTCGCAATGTGTCGTTTCGTTACCCTGGGCGCGATGATTGGGCGCTGCGCGAGATCAATCTGACGATCGCTCCGGGCGAAAAGCTGGCGCTCGTTGGTCCGAATGGCGCAGGCAAGACAACGCTGATCAAACTGCTCACCCGTCTCTACGATCCGACGGAGGGACAAATCCTCCTCGATGGGGTGGATTTGCGCAACTACGATCTCGACGAGTTGCGGCGGCGGATCGGAGTGATCTTTCAGGATTTTGTTCGCTATCAGTTGACCGCGCGCGAAAACATCGGCTTCGGGCAGATCGACCGTCTCGACGACGCGCAACGAATCAGCGAAGCGGCGCAGCGCGGCGGCGCCGATGAGGTTGTGTCTATGCTGCCAGCCGGTATGGAGACAATGCTTGGACGCTGGTTTGAGCACGGGTTTGAACTCTCCGGCGGGCAGTGGCAGAAAATTGCGCTGAGTCGCGCGTTTATGCGCGATGGCGAGGTGCTGGTGCTCGATGAGCCAACCGCTGCTCTCGATGCCGAGCACGAGTATGAAATCTTTCAGCGGTTCCGCGATCTGACAGCGGGGAAAATTGCAGTGCTGATCTCGCACCGGTTCTCGACGGTGCGCATGGCGGATCGGATCGCGGTGATCGAAGGCGGGCGCATTACGGAGATCGGCTCGCATGCCGAACTGTTGCAGCGCGGCGGAACCTATGCCCGCCTGTTCGAGATGCAGGCGGAGGGGTATCGCTGATTACGGGCGCACGCGGTAGATCGTCACTTCATTATTCTGGAAGACGACATCTCCCAGCGCGGAAAGTTTCGCCAACCCTTCCGCCGGGTAGGTCAGGCGCTCGGCTTCGCCGACGTAGATGTAGTCGACGCCATAGATCGCCAGCAGCGCACGCGCTTGCGAAATATCCGTTGTGCTGTAGATCGTTGCCACGTCAGCGGCGCGCGGGGCGATCTGCGCCAGCACCTGCGGGTCGCCGCCGCGCCATTGCTGCTGGTGCCCTTCCCATCCCATCACGGTCGCCCGTCCTGTGCTGGAAGAGACGCCGCCGTAGCCGATGCCCGCCGTGTCGTAGGACGGTCCCACCGCTTCGAGAATGATGGCATCGCCAGGTGTATTGGCGCGCACCCAGGCAATCGCTTCAGCGCCCTCTGGCGTCCGTTCGCGCGGCGTGCGTCCTTCCAGCCCGACATACCGACCCTCAGCAAACGCTTTGCCCGCCGTCAGCCAGGGGTAGGTCAAGCCGCTTGCCAGAAGAACGGCAGTCACCAGCAGGATCGCCAGACTCGCAAGGCTCGCAAAAACGCTGCGCGGTTGCCTGCGCCAGCCGCTGCCAGCGATCTGGGTCAGTCGCCACGCGGCGTATCCTGCTGCCACGCCCCAGATCAGCCAGGTCTGATAATAGAACTTGAACACGGTGTTCATCCGGTTCTCAAAAACGTCGCGGATGTACACCAGTTCGACGCCAAGGCAGATCGCGCCGCCAAGCGCCAGCGCTCCCATGGCGAAAGCATCCGCTGGATGATCGATACGCTGCGTGGCAATCAGCGCTGCTGCCAGCCCCAAAGGAAGCAGCGCCGCCAGCGGGAAGCCGACGAAGATGCCGACCGCAACCACGACGCCGGATGCAATCAGAAGCGAGCGCGCCGCACCGCGCGCCAGCGCCGCCGCCAGCCCGATGAGCGGCGCCAGAAAGACGCCGAAAATGATCAGAAAACTGTGGAGACCTGTTTTGCTGGTGACAAAGCCCAGGACACGGGTCAGCCCGCCGATCAGCGGCAGATCGATGAGCGGCGCGCGTCCGCCGACCAGTGACTTGAAGGTGAGCAAAAATGGCGCAATCAGGATGAGGCTTGCTGCGATGACCAGCAGGGCGTTTGCCAGATAGCCGCGCCAGTGCGGTGCGAGTCGGTCAATCAACGGTATGCCGGATGGCGCTTCGCCTGGGACGGCGACAGCGTCTTGCGTTGCGGTTTTGAGCGCCAGCGTTCCCAGGAAGAGCAGCAGATAGGTCGGCAGATCCCAGCTGTTGATCATATACAGGCTGCCGAGGATCAGCCCGGACAGCAAAAGTTCAGTGCGATTGCGCCACAGGCGCGGCGGCGCTGATCGCGCCAGCAGGTTCAGCGCCAGCGCCAGCGCCAGGACGCCGAATGGCAGCGCCATGACGTGGGGGTGCATGTCGCCGAGCCAGAACGAGAAGAAGGGAAACTCCGTAATGGCATAGTGGCGCGCCACTTCGATCTGCTGCGTTTCCGGGTTCCAACCAGGGCGTTCGTCCCACACGACTCGTGAGGGCCACCACCAGTTGAAATCCGCAATGCGCTCCTCCCGACTCAGGGTTGCGAACTCCTGAAAATCACCGGTGCGCGCCGGATATGGCAGCGTGATGGCTTCGGCGCCGTTCAACGCCTGCGCGACCGCCGCAACCAGTTGCACGCCGTCGAGCGCCACAACACGTTCATTGCCGACAATCACCTGCAATGTCGCCGATTGATTACCCGCCAGCAGCACTGCGACGACCGTCAGCAGCGCTGCGATCCAGATCTGCCACGACCTTCGACGATGCGCAGGGGATGGCGCAGGCGTTGCGTTCTCTGGCGGAGGCGCCGCTTCGTTCCCTGGCGCACCGTCGCTCACGGACGCGACAGCCATGCCATCAGAAGCGTCCTGGGTCGCAGGCGCGCTTGATGGAACCGACAGGTCCGCTGGTTCTTTCGGCGCGACCATTGATTGCTGCGCAACGCCAGTGATGCGACGCACGCTCCAAAACATGGCGCGCCTCTGGCTGATCAAGGGTGCAACCGCCGCCTGGAGACTGCTGAGAGAAACCGTGCTGTCTGCGCGTTGAACGGCGAAATCTGTGCGGTCGGCAGCGGAAGCGACAGGAGACTGCGAGGGCAGAGCGTCGCGCTGTGTCGCCGTCGTCGCCAGCCTGACCAGATTGTGGATCAGACCTGCGATGCCAAGCGCCGTCAGCGCAAAGGTCAGCGCCAGCGACATGTTGTACCCGACCGCCGGGTGCGCTCCGATGACGAGCGACACCGCCGCCATGAGGAGATACCCGAAATAGTAGTAGTTGATGCTGTAGCCAGACATCCACGGGTCATGCGGCGGGAAAACCGTGCTGACGCGGATGGCGTTGAAGAAGGCGTAGTCCATCGGTCGTTCGGTGCCCCAGGGATGCGGACCGACGAAGCCGTACTCTTGCGCGCGCAGCAGCGCCAGAAAAGCGAGCGCCGCGACAAACAGCGCTTCGTAGAACACGACAACACCCCGGTTGAGGCGCAGCCAGCGCACGGCAGCCGCAGGCGACGCTGCCGCTGGCGATATCCGGCGCAGCGCCAGCACACCGCCAATACACACTGCCAGCGCCGCGACGATGATGAGCGGCGCGCCGAACGGCGCCAGCCCGAACATCGCTGCCAGCCAGGCGAGGTATCCGGTCAGCAGCAACCCCACCGTCCGGGCGAAGGCATAGCCGCGGTCGGGAAGCGCGCCGAATAACAAACGCGCCGCTGGCATGCCGACGATGCCGAATGCGAGGGCTGCGAGCCAGTATGTGATGATGGCGGTGAGCATGATTGAGAACCGAGAACTGAGAACCGAGAACTGAGAACCGAGAACTGAGAACCGAGAACTGAGAACCGAGAACCGAGAACTGAGAACCAGGAACAGGTCAGGGAGTAGGGAGTAGGGAGTGGGGACTCACCTTCCACCTGAACCTTCCACCTGCAACCTTCCCGTGCGCCCGATGGGCAACGTGGACGTGGGCGCGTCAGCGCTGCAC
>JAUQOW010000316.1 GCA_030550675.1 Chloroflexota bacterium | reverse complement strand
CCTGATCGCTGAAGATCGTCAACCCGAACCCGTCGTCGTCCTGCAACTGTTCGACGAAGATGCGCAACGCCTCTTTTGCCTGTTCCAGCCGCTGCTCATCCTCCATGCTCCCTGAAACGTCGAGTACCGCCATCACATCGACTCGCTTCTTGTTCTGCACCCAGATGCCACGGATGGCGTTCAGCACATCGGGGCGCGGCACTTCGAGCAGAGTTTTGGGCTGCTGCGGGTCGACGCCGTTCTCCGGCGTGATAGGCGCACCAAGCGGTACATCAGTGCTGCCGGGGCGAAAGCCGTAGCGCAACGCCAACTCCTGCTGCGGACGGTCGAGCAGGAAACGAAGGAAGATATCCGCCGCCTCGCGCTGTTCGGCGCTCACCCACGGCGCGTTCAGGATTGCATAGGGATGATCGCTCCAGAAGGTCCCTTCCTTCGGGTAAATGGCGACAACCGGCAGTGAGACGTTGGGGTAGCGGTCGCGGTTGTACGACTCGATCACCAGATTCTCGTACAGCACTGCCGCTGAGAGGTATCCCGGTCCGCGGTTGAACATCTGATCGGCGAAAAAGCCGGTGCTTTCACCGTAGTGAATGACGCCGCTCTGAACGTCACGCACAAACTTTGCGACCTTCGGATCCTGAACATCGGCGACGGTTAATCCGCGCGTCTTGCCGGTGGCGGCGTAACAGAGCGCAATAATGGTCGATACACCGCTGTTCGAGTAGTCGGGATGAGTGTGACCGAACTGCACCGGACCCCACTCCGGTCTGCCGAAGTCCGCCCAGGTTTTTCCGCTTGCCGCCAGGTCAGCGATGTCGGACCAACCGAGCGGTTTGCCGGGCCAGCCGAGCGCTTCCGCCATTGGCTTCCATATGGTGATGACGACCGGGCTGAGCACCAGGAGCGGCGCATTTTCATCGACGAGCGTCGCGCCATTGTTCTGTTTGCCCCATTCGTCGTTGGCGACCGGCAGCAGAATCCTGCTCGCCGGACTCCAGACTGTCGGCTGGATAGCGCCGCTCAGAATCTGGTTCATCGAATCCGCTGAACCCATGGGCGTCGCCGCAACCCGAATGGTCGCACCGCTTGCCGTCTTCTGACCGACAGTGTTGAACTTTTGCACCGCCTCTTCCAGCCAGGCGCGCTTCTCGCTGCCGTAGACGATGCTGACTTCAACGAGATTGCCTCCTCCCAGAAGACCTCCGCCGCCGTCGCCGCATGCCGCCAGCGTCGGCGCCAGCAGAGCCAGGATCAGGAGCCATCGGAATAGATGTCGCATGGTGACGATCTCCTCTCGTCTCAAAGGTTGGGGAATTGGGAGGCGAATAAACGAATGCGTCAGCGAATAAGTGAATGTGACAGTGAATAGACGAAGGTTTCGGCAAATGATCGGGCGCTTACCGCTCGCCTCTTGCCTGTCGTCTCTTGCTTGCTTGCGCCTTTGCGGTCAACGAATGCGGAAGCGACGAAACGAATGGCAACGAATGAACGCATGCCTGCCTCGCGCCCCCGCTCCTCGCCTCATGCCGCTTACCCTTCGCCCCTTGCCGCTCACCCCTCCCCTCTTGCCTCTTCTAACGATTGATCTGACGACGCCACAGATCGAGCAGAGTCGTGACGACATCACCTGACGGGGTTTCGACCAGCGGCGGCGTATCCACCTGTGCGCCGTAGGCGCGGTACTTGTTGAATGGATTGGACGGATCATTCGTCAGCACGGGAACCTCGGGATTTGCGGGACGGAACCCATACTGCTGGAATGCAATCTCCTGGATAGGCCGCGACAGCAGGAAATCGCGGAACTGTTCCGCCGCCTGGCGCTGCTCCGGCGTCACCCAGGGCGCGTTCAGGATGGCGTAGGGGTGGTCGCTAAACATCGTAGCTGGCGGGTAGTAGATGCGGATGTCGCCCCAGCGCCGCTGCGCGGCTTCGATGTTCTCCAGCGCCAGGTTCTCGTAGACGAGCACAATATCGTACTTGCTGGGACCAAACTGCACCATGCTGGTCATAAAGGTGCCGGTGCTGTCGCCAAATTCGAGCACCGCCGTTTCGACCTCGCGCAGCCATTGCTGGAAGCCGGGATCGAGGATGTCGGCGCTGGTCAATCCTTTGCTCTTGCCGTGGTAGCCATATGCCATCAGGATCAGCGCTTGCGCGCCGCTGTTCGAGGTGAGCGGCGAGGTATGCCCGAATTTCACGAACCCCCACAATTTTGCCTTCTCGTATTCTGGCGACTCTGGTGCAAAGCCGCGTCCCTTCGCAACGCCGACCCATCCCTCGCTGTCGCTGAGGGCGTCGTGCAGATATTGCCAGAAATTGTCGGGACCGTTGGGCCAGAGCACTTCAGCGCGCTCCTTCCAGGCAACCACGACCATCGGCGTGAGCGCCAGCGGCGCTGCCTGATCGGGACGATCAATGATAAACGGCTGGCTGCCAGGGTTGAGCGCTGCCCAATCGGTTTTGGCGACTTCAACCCACATCGAGCTCGCCGGGCTGATGACAGTCGGCTGCCCGTCGTTGCCGA
The DNA here is from genome assembly GCA_030550675.1 of Chloroflexota bacterium. Taxonomy (GTDB): domain Bacteria; phylum Chloroflexota; class Chloroflexia; order Chloroflexales; family Roseiflexaceae; genus Roseiflexus. The sequence continues at coordinate 2,428 of JAUQOW010000316.1, read as the reverse complement.
ACTCCTGGCGTGCGGCGCGCAGCGCGATCTCGCGCGAGCCGATGCCGCGCAGGACGATCTGGATCGGGCGATTGCCAACGCGCGGGTTGGTTGCCATGAAACGCTGTGTAGCGTCTTCGAGCCAAAGTTTCTTTTCGGTGCCGTACCAGATGGTGACGACGACCGGCGTCTGCGCGGGACCGATGGGAAGCGGAAAGGGGGCATAACCGATGGGACCGATGAACGCGGTAGCGAGCAGCGCCAGAAGACAGATCAGCAGATAGCCGATGCCGATGGCGCGCGTGACTGATTGCATACTCCACCCCGCTGCTATGCGACATGCTGTTGCCAGTTTACCCCATTACGATTAAGGTCGGGTTATCAACTCGTCGACGATTTGGTTGCAGCATTGAATCTACGTATCGGGAGGGAGCGGGTTTCAGGTTGGGAGAACTGAGAACTGAGAACTGAGAACCGAGAACTGAGAACTGAGAACCGAGAACTGAGGACTGAGAACTGAGAACCGAGAACTGAGGACTGAGAACTGAGAACCGAGAACTGAGAACTGAGAACCAGGAACCAGGAACTGACGATCCACGCTTAACACTCAACGCTCAACGTACTACTTCGCACCTGCAACTTGCAACCCTCTCAGGAGAATGACGCGCAACTGGCACGTCTGCAACCGCGATCCAAGCAGGCGGGACGCTGGCTGTCTGGCAGCCCCCAATGACCAACCTCGCGCAAATCCCCGGCATTCATTCGATAGTGGTCTGCCATGCCGGTATGCTACAATGGGTCTGGTTGTACGCTATTCGCACGCATCTGATGCCAGTTGCCGGACATCTGTGAGACGATAGTGCTGTACCCTCTCATCCGTCCGCTCCTGTTCCGGCTCGACGCTGAGCGCGCGCACGACGCAGTGACGGCGATGCTCCGCGCTGCGAGCCGGGCGCCGTTGCTGCCGCGGCTGATCGGCGCACTTTACGCCTGGGACGATCCCGCGCTGGCGGTCGAATGGGCGGGGTTGCGCTTCGCCAGTCCGCTCGGCGTCGCGGCAGGGTTCGACAAACGCGCCGATCTGGTTGATGCGCTGGCGCTGCTCGGGTTCAGCCACGTCGAAGTCGGCACGGTTACGCCGCGTCCCCAATCAGGAAACCCTCGACCGCGCCTCTTCCGCCTGCCGGAAGACCTGGCGCTGATCAACCGCCTCGGCTTCAACAGCCCCGGCATGGTCGCCGTTGCACAGGCGCTGCGCGCGCGCCGGGCGCACAACGTCATCGTCGGCGTCAACATCGGCAAAAACCGCGATACGCCGCTGGAGCGCGCGGTCGAAGACTACGCGGCGACCTTCGTGGCGCTGGCGCCGCTCGCTGACTATGTGGCAGTCAATATCTCCTCGCCGAATACGCCGGGGCTGCGCCGCCTCCACGAACGCGCAGCGCTCGAGGAGTTGCTGCGCGAACTGATGCGCCTCAACCGCACCCTGCCGCATCCGCGCCCGATTGCGCTGAAGGTCTCGCCCGACGAGACCCCGGATCAGATTGAGGAGGTGGTGCGCGCCGGATGTGAGGCAGGCGTCGCTGCCTTCATCGCCGCCAACACCACCCTGGCGCGCGAAGGATTGCGCAGCCGGCCGGCGAACGAAACCGGCGGATTGAGCGGTCGTCCGCTGGCGCCGCGCGCGCGCCAGGTGATTCGCACGATCTACCGCCTGACCCGCGGCACGCCGCCGGTGATCGGCGTTGGCGGCATCATGAACGCCAAGGACGCCTATCTGCACATTCGCGCGGGGGCGCGGTTGATCCAGCTCTACACCGGCATGGTGTACGCCGGACCGGCGATTGCCCGCGATATCAAGCGCGGCCTGGCGCACCGGCTGCGCCGCGACGGGTTCACGACCGTGGCGGAGGCGACGGGGGTGGATGCGGAGCGGGAGGGTGCGTTCAGGGGGTGGGGGTGATCCATTAGAGATTGGTCTCTCCTGGGAGGATAGTTTGTGATGGAATACGGATGCGCACGGGTTGAGACGGGTTCACACGGATTGGGATCGTGCGCGCCATCGTATCAGCAGACAGGAACCCTTCACCCTGTGCGCTGTTGCCCGTTACCTGCGCCACACCTTCTCAGACATCGCTCAAAACTCCTTTCGCCCGCAACATCGTCTCAACCCACGCAGCGTCTTCGTCGCTCAAAGGTTGTTCCGGCGGCTGGCGGTAATCGATCAGCAGATCGCATCCCAGCAGATCGTAGGTGGCATCGAACGCCGCCTGCAACGCCAACGGCACATCAGTGTCGCCTGCGAGCAGCGGGATGGGCACAGTCGGCAGTTTGTCGCGCAGGGTCAGGGGCCAGACATCGACAAGCGGACGGTTCTCCGCTCGACTGAGCAGCACGAAGTAGTGCGCCAAAGGCAGCGGTTGCTGCATTGGCACACGTTCACCGCCGC
>JAUQOW010000078.1 GCA_030550675.1 Chloroflexota bacterium | reverse complement strand
TGCCCACTGCGGGCGCCCCCTGGGGGGCGCCCCTACCGTGGCGCCTGCGCGGACGGATGCGCGTCCACGCCGCAGACGCCGCCCGACCGCATGGGTCTTGGGAGGAGATCAGGCAGGCGTCCACCGGAGGGCGCCCTACAACCGCGCCGACCCGTGAGGTCTTCGCCGCGCATCCGTCCCCGCCGGGGGAATGCGACTGGCGGCAGGGCGCGCGGGCGCGCCGGGGTCCTCGTTTGACCGCACGGGTCTTGGGGGAAGACGCGCCCGACCCGTGAGGTCTTAACCATACGACCTCGTGCTGCGCAGGCGCGGCGGCAGCGGAAAGGTCTTCGCCTGCTGGAGGGATGCCGCCCGACAAGGGTCTTGGAAGGAGATCAGGGTGGCGCCCATCGGGTGGCGCCCTGACAACCCGGCGTCCTCGTGGGCGCCCGCTGGGGGGCGCCCCTACCACGCCCCGGTCATCGTAGGGGCAGGCCCCCGTGCCTGCCCACTGCGGGCGCCCACTGGGGGGCGCCCCTACCACGCCCCGGTCACCGTAGGGGCAGGCCCCCGTGCCTGCCCACTGCGGGCGTCCACCGGAGGGCGCCCTACAACCGCGCCGAGCCGTGAGGTCTCCGCCGCGCATCCGCCCCCGTCGGGAAACGCGACCGGCGGCAGGGCGCGCGGGCGCGCCGGGGTCCTCGTTTGACCGCACGGGTCTTGGGGGCTATGGGGAAGGGCGCCCACAGGGGGGCGCCCCTACGGCGACCGTCGTCGGGGTAGGGGCAGGACCCCGTGCCTGCCCCCTTCGGGCTCACGGGGGCGCCCCTACTGCGAACGTGCCCACGCATGCACGGGCAGGTCCCCTGTGCCTGACCCCCCGTGACCGTCACCTGGACAGCCGCCCTTCTCCCGAAGTGCGAGAGAGGGGCAGGGGGCGAGGGCAACAAAGGCGTCGGGACGCAGCAAACATCGAGCGCTCTCCAAAAACTCTACAAAGCAGGGACAAGTAGCTGGCTTGTCCAGAGTGGCAGGAAGGCGCGTCAGGGCAACAAGAGTGCGCCGTCATGGAGACCCTGCCACAGGCCATCCGGCGACCGAGTCGCCCAGGTGCAGCGTCAGACCGCGCGCATCGACCGGCACATCGAAGATCACCGGCACGCTCACCTGCCCGACTCCGGCGGGAATGGCTTCATCGAGGCTGAAATCGCCGTATCTGCCGCGACCGAACGTTTCCAGGTAGAGCGTCGAGAGACCAGGTTCCGGCAAATAGCGGGCGCCCTGATCATCGATCAGCACAAACAACTCCGGCGGTGCGGGAGTGGCTGCGCCGCCGCTGTTCCCTACCGCTACAAGCGCCAGGACGAAGCGCCCATTCGGTTGCTGCGATCCAATCGGTCCGTTGAGGACAACCGCGTGATCCGGTCGCAACAGCGTCAGCGTCCAGGTATCGCGCAGGATCACCGTGCCAGCCAGCAGCGTCGGCAGTGGCGTCAACGTCGGTGAAGGCGCAACCGTGGCCGTAGGTAAGGGCGCAGCGGTAGGCGTCATCGTCGCAACCGGCGACTCCCGCAGCGTGATCAGTGTTGCAGGCGCAGTCATCGGCGAAGCTGCCGGAAGATCCGGCGCGGGCGCAGGGGATGTCGGGTTGCCAGTCGGTTCCAGCGTCGTCAGGATCAGAGTCGGCGCCGTGCCAGTCGTGGTCTCCGGGAAACGCGCATTCGTGAGGAGAAGGGCGAAGATCGCCAGCGCTGCGCCAATCACAGCGACCCCGATCCAGTTGTATCTGCTGAGGGGCGGCGGCACAGTCCGCACCGGTCGAGGCATCGGCGCTCGATCAGCAGATACAGAGGATGACTCAGCCAGCGCGGCAGGCATGGATGATCGCACAGGCGCAGAAACTCGCGGCGTTTCAGGCGGCGATGGTGTAGCGGAAGGCGGTGCAGGCGACGAGGCGGGCGGCGCTGGCGAGGACACCGGAGCATCTGGCAACGCAACTGGTTGTCCGGCGGGCACGGATGCAGCAGACGGCGATTGCACGCCGGACTTCCCGGATATGCGAGCTTCTGGCGCGCCTGGGACGGACGAGGGTGCAATTGGCGCTGTTCCAGTCGCTGCGGCAGCCGATGCGCGCACCAGCGCCACTACGCGGCGCAATGCGGCACGCCGTTCTTCGTCGGTCTCGGCGACATCGGCGAGCGCGCGCCAGACCCATGGATGGTCAGGACACTGAGCCGCCAGGATGCGCAGCAGAGCGCGTGCGCGTGGTGTATCGCCTTGCTGACGCAGACGCGCCGCCGCGTTCAGCAGCACGCGCACGGCAGCAGTGGAGGGCGGATTGCGAGGGGCGTTGCTCATGGTTTGAGGGAGAGGATCTTCTTACTTGCAACGTCGGGAGGCAGGGGCGCGTCTCTACCAATCCTCTCGCTCCCAGCGCGTTGGCGCGCCCCTCCCAATCCTGCCCGCTACCGGCGCACGGGCGCACCCCTACCGAATCCCGTCATGCGTGTAACGCGCAACGCTGCGCCGTTGCGATGCAACGGCGCTACCTTTCTGTGTGCAACGTGCAACGACGCCTTCCCGCCTTCAACCTTCGCCCCCGGATCCGGCAATTCTGGCGCCTCTCGCTGCGCGCTTTGTCCCCTCGCGCTTCGTTATGGCACCCGCCCAATCACCAGGAACCCCTGATCTGGCTTATTGCGGGCGAACAGCATCAGATCAGTCGCACCTGGCGTCACATCGAACACCAGATAGACGCTGGTTGTCAGACCGTTTGCCGGGATGGGCGTTTCATGCCCGACATCGGCGTTGACTCCAGGACGCACGGCGACGCTCGACACCTCCGGACGCGCCTGGTAGACCCGCCCCTGCGCATCCTTGAGCACAAAGAAGTCGCGCGGCAACGGCTGATTCGTACCGGTGTTGTTGGCAACGAACACGAGCACGTGCAGGAACGCGCCATTCTCAGCAGTGAAGTTGCCGACTCTCGGACCGAGTGGCAGGGCGTACAACTGATTCGGATAGGTGTAATTCCAGCCATCCGCCTGGAGCACCGTCCCAATCGCCACCGGCGCTGGCTGCGCCTGTTCCGGCGGCGTCACCGGCGCAGGCTCAGGAGTCGGTTGTTCGGCTGGCGGCGCTGCGGTTGGTTCGACGCCTGGCGTCGCTTCCGGCGTCACTTCGGGTTGCGGCGTCGCCTCGGCGACTGGCGGAACGGCGCCTCCCTCTGGAGTAGCAGGCGCTCCTCCCGCGCCCGGCGCAGTCGGCTGTTCAACGACCTGCGTCGGCTGCGCTGGCGCGGGTCCGCCGCCTGGCGGGAAGAAGAGCTGGATGATCAGGAACACGATCAACACCAGCGCAATGATGCCAAGCAACACCCAGAGCAGCGGGCTTGGACCGCGGCGCGCTGGTTCTTCGTCCTCGTCCTCATCGCGTGCACGCGCAGCAGAAGTGCGCGACGGAGTCGGCGATGAGCGCGGCGGCATGGGCGGCAGTTTGCCAGCTTCTTCCGGTTGCGGCTCAGCGCGCGGCGGCGGCGTGGCGCGTGGCAGTGCATCGTAGTCCTCGAACGCACTGTCGAGTTCCGCAGCAAACCGTTCTTCGTCAGTCATCGTCGCGGCGGGTTGCGCTTTTGCCTCAGGCTCAGGCGGCGGAGGCGGCGGAGACGCTTCGGTCGGGCGCTCGCTTTCGTGCTTTGGCAACGGCGCACCCATTGCCTGCAACCCCTTGATGGCCATTTCATTGTCTGGATCAAGCTCAAGCACGCGCTCTAGCGCCGCGCGCCGCTGTTCCGGTCCCTCAGCGACCCCGGCGAGCCACAGCCATGCCTGCACGTTGTCAGGCTCCTGGCGGGTGAGCAGACTGAACAGATTACGCGCTTCTTCGCGGTTGCCCTCGCGCGCCGCGTCGATCCCTAGCTGCAGAAGAGTTTCTGGCTCCGCCATGAGCGTTCCTTCCTGCTGAAGCAGCGGTTGTCAGGAATAAAATTGTGGTTTAGGCGAAAATGGTCGCATCCTTACCCTTCAATCGGCGTTATTCTACCACACGCATGAATAAAGTCAACACCTTTTTTGAGACATGACGCGCTAGCAAGGCACAGAGAGCGATCATGTCCGTAAAAAGTGTAATTGCTTACGCTGGAGCGTTATTCTCCGCGAAATATGAGGATTTGAGACGAAAGGATTGTAAGAAGGTTTCTGGTCCGGAAACAAAACCGGCGCCGCGAGCGTTCATGGTTATGGCGGTCTGAAACGATTGCTCGAAAGGAACGCGCGCATGCAACCTGCACTATCCCAGCCGCGCCCGCAGCGCCACTGGCTCGTAGACCTGCTACTGGCGCCGGTTTTCATCTACTTGCTCTTCATCGCTGTATGGCTGGCAGTGCGGACAGTCTATGAGGATCGCTGGTGGTGGTTGTTCTTGCTGAATGCCGGAACGCCTTACCTGCTCCTGCCGCTCCCCTTCGTCTTTCTCTTTGCGCTCGCCGCCCGTCGTCCGCTCGCCATTGGCTTCAGCGTTCTCCTGCTCGTACCCGGGGCGCCGCTGCTGGCAGCGCTCTGGATGCCGTCCATCAGGACCGACGTCGCCTCGCAGTCATCAGAGTTCAGAGTGATGACCTTCAACATCAACGGCGGCAATGATCGCCCGGATCGCGTGATTGCGACAATCCGCGACGCACGCGCCGACATCGTCGCCCTCCAGGAACTCAACCCCGACATCGCTGCTGCGCTTGAACGCGATTTGAAGAACGATTATCCCTACCAGGCGTTCAATCCGCAATGGGGCGTCACCGGCATGGGGGTGATCAGCCGGTTTCCGCTGCGCCGATCCGCCGCGCAACTGCCGGGCGATCACTGGATCGGCGATCCGCAAGCGGTTGATATCGATACTCCAGGCGGAACGATCACCCTGCTGAATGTCCACGCCATCCCGCCAGTCGGACCGCGCGACCGGATGACGTGGGCGATCGGCGAACGTGAACGGCAGATGGATGCCATCGTCGCCTTCGCGCGGGATCGCCGCATGCCGCTGGTCGTCGCCGGGGATATGAATGCCACGCCGTTCCATCGGGCATACCGGATTCTCGAACGTGAGCTGATCGATGTCTGGCGGAAATGCGGGAGTGGCGCGGGGTTCACCTGGCCCGGCGATGGGCGAAGGCTCCTGGAGGTCCCCATGCCATCATGGCTGGTGCGCATCGACTACATTTTCATCTCAGACAACCTGACGTGCGTCGACGCATCGGCGGGACCGTGGGATGGTTTTTCCGATCACCGCGCGGTGACGGCGACGCTGGCAGTCGGGCGGAACGATTGATTGCAGCTATTTTCGCAACGCCTGAACGTGGTACGGACGGTCGTGCGGTTGGCGTTGGCTTCGACAGGCTCAGCCAACGCCAGCCGCTTCATCCGCCCTGGTCTCCCCATGGCTCGCTCCCAGGAGTTCACGCACATTGCCGATGAAAGGGATCGCGCCGTAGCGACCAAGGATGTAGTCTTTCTCGAATGAGGCGTCGTTGCGCCTTTGCGTCTTTGCGTCAATGAGAAGCGCTGTCAGGAACTCGGACGAACGTCGCCCTCACCCTCACTCCCATGTGCGCTCATCAACGAAGGGTCTGGCGCCTTCGGGGAGGGCGGGCACGATCTCGACGCGGCAGTGGAGTTTGAGCGCGTCATACAGCGCCTGTTCGGCAGACTGTTTCAAAGCCGTTTCATCGGCGTCAGTCGCTGGAACAATCCGACAGATCAGGTCGTCGCGATGATGTTCGCGGACGACGACCGCCTGATAGGCGGCCACGCCCTGAAGCGTGCGGATGGCTTCCTCGACATGCCGGGGATGGACGAAGAGACCGCGCACTTTGACGCTATCGCCGCTGCGGCCCAGCCACCCCACCAGACGCGGCGTCGGGATGACCGTCGGCGCTCCCGGTTCCATCAGCGCCGACAGATCGCCGACCGCGAAGCGGATCAGGATATAATCCCGGCGAAACAGCGTCACCACAACTTCGCCAGTCTGTCCAGGCGGCAACGGCTCGCCGGTGTTCAGATCGCAGACCTGGACCAGTGCATCGTCCGGTAGATGCCATCCGTGCCGTTCTGGACCGTTGTACCCCAGATTGCCGGTTTCGGCGGTCCCGTAGCCGTCGTAGACCAGGATGCCGTACTGTTCCTCGAAGAGCGCCCGCAGCGAGGGAGGAAGCGGCTCAGCCGCGACAAAGGCTTTGTTGAGGGGCCAGGAACGCGGATCGTGCCCCTGTTCGACGGCTTTTTCCAGCAGCGCCTTCAGGTAACTGGGCAGTCCCGCATACGCGGTTACGCCGAGGTGCGCCATGGCGTCGATCTGTTGCGCCTGACCGCCAATGCCAGCAGGAATGACGGCGCATCCGACTGCGCGCGCCCCCTCCTCGAACATCACTCCGGCGGGAGTAAGATGATACCCGAAACAGTTCAGCACAATATCGCCAGGACCGAACCCCGCAGCGCGAAAGGCAGGCGCCCACCGCCACGAATCCGGCTCGTCCGGCTCCGGGTCGTAGATCGGTCCCGGCGACTGAAAGATCCGGCGCAGGGCGGAAAGCGGAACGGTGAGCATGCCGCCCAACCCCGGACCCTGGCGATGGATCTCTACCAGTTGCTCTTTCCGCAGAACGGGCAACCTGGCAAGATCCGCCGTCGTCTGGATGTCGTCCGGCGTCAAACCAGCGGCTTCCATGCGTCGCCGAAATGCCGGAGAATGATCATAACCATAAGCGACGATGTCGCGCACCCGCTGGTCGAAGCCCGCGTAAAACGTATGAATATCCATGAGAGCCTCGCGGTCAATACGACACGCTCTGCGTCTTCGCGCCTTTGCGTCACCGTATCTGAGCCAGCCTCTACGACAGCCAGCGCTTTCGACGTTTGTACGTCTTGACTTCCCGATAACTCTTGCGGCGACCGACCTCATTGAGACCCAGGTAGAACTCGCGCACGTCAGGGTTGTCTTTCAGGTCGGCAGGCAATCCTTCGAGCACAATGCGACCATTTTCCATAACGTAGGCATAATCGGCGACATCGAGGGCGAGGCGCGCATTCTGTTCCACCAGCAGGATTGTCGTCTGACGCTCCTGGTTGATCTGCCTGATGATTCGAAAGATCTCTTCAACCAGGAGCGGCGCCAGCCCCAGCGAGGGTTCATCGAGCAGGATCAGTTTGGGATGCGCCATGAGCGCCCGACCGATGGCGAGCATCTGCTGCTCGCCGCCGCTGAGAAATCCAGCGATCTGTTTCCGCCGTTCTTTCAGGCGGGGGAAGTAGCTGTAGACCAGATCGAGGTCCTGATCGAAGCCGCGCGGACTGCGCGTATACGCCCCGGCGCGCAGGTTCTCTTCGACGGTCAGATGCTCAAAGACACGCCGACCTTCCAGCACCTGAAAGATGCCCATCCGCACGATCTCGGCGGCATCCTTTTTGTGGATGGGCTGACCGAGGAAGCAAATCTCGCCATCGGTCACTTCGCCGTTCTCCGGCTTGAGCAGACCAGAGATCGCCTTGAGCGTCGTGCTTTTCCCTGCGCCGTTGGAACCGAGTACGGCGACGATGCTCCCGTTTGGAACCTCGAGCGACAGTCCTTTGAGGACGAGGACAACGTCATTATAGATGACCTCAACGTTGTTGAGGGCAAGCATCGGTTGCATGTGCGCGCCATCTCCCTGATAGAGCGATCAATTTGAACCTGGACAGACAAGGACGCACAATGGCTGGCGTTGGCTTCGACAGGCTCAGCCAACGCCAGCCGCGAAACGATTACTAGCAAGATTGTGCAGCATCTGGTTGATCGCTCTGTAAGACATGCCTCGAACGCAGTTGTCGCAAAGACGCAAAGGCGCAAAGCCCCGCAATCAATACGATATCGTTGCGCCTTCGCGCCTTTGCGTGAGTTGTTCTGCAAAACCTTCCGAAGCGGGCGCCCACAGAGGGGCGCCCCTACGGCGGCATCGCCTCGATGTCTTTCCGGCAAACTATCTCGCGCTAATAAAGTCGGTAATCGCCACCCACTTGCCGTTCTCGACGCGGAACATCCGCAGCGCCTTGGCGCCAGCGTGGTCGGTGGGGCTGAAGACCACGGGCGGGGTCACGCCGCCAGTGTCAATCGGTCCCATAGTCTCAAGGGTGTTCTTGATATTCTCACCGGTCAACTCTTTGCCGTCCTTCAGCGTCCGCTCGATGCCAGCGACCAGGATTGACATAGCGGTCCATCCCTGAACGAAGGTGCTGTCGGCGCCGCCGTAGTCAATGCCCTTCTCTTTCGCAAAGTTGAGCGCCACCTTCGCGCCTTCGCCTTCAGGGCTGAACGGGATGGCGCCAACCACGCCTTCGGCATCGGCGCCAGCCAGTTTGATCAACAGTTCGTTGGCGCACCAGTTCAGGCACACGAACTGCACATCAAGCCCCAGGCTCTTGGCATTCTTGATCGCCAGCGCCGCCGGGCTGGAAACATTCTGGAGGAAGACATAGTTGGCGCCATAGGCGCGGATCTGCGTCAGTTGCGGCGTCAAATCGGTGGCGCCGCGCGGCGAAGGCACCTCCAGCGGCGTCTCGATGCCGTTTGCCTGGGCGAAAGCGGTCCCGTCGGCGAGCGGCGAGCGCCCAAACGGACTGTCGTTGATGAGATAGGCGAATTTCGGCAGACCGCTCTTCCCCTTCGCCTTCCAGTCGTCCAGCGCCCATTTCATTGCAATGATCAGTTGATCCGAGTAGGTTGGAGCGACCAGGAAGTTATAAGGGGTTTCCGCCGGGTTTGCCAGCGATGCCGAGTAGGACGCCGAAATGAAGGGGATCTTGTCCTCGGTGATCTTACCCTTGAGCGCTTCCGTGTCGCCAGTGCCCCAGCCGGAGAACGCCACCACGCGATCCTGGGTGACAAACTGGGTGTAGAGTTCCTCTGCGCGCGGCACTTCGTAGGCGTAGTCCTGACTGATCAGTTGCAACTGGCGACCAGCCACGCCGCCGTTGGCATTCTTCCAGTCAATGAAGGCAATCTGTCCCTTCGAGTAAGGGGTCCCGACATCTGCCGTAGCGCCGGTGAGATCGAAAATCGCGCCAATCTTGATCGGCGGACCGCCAGATGGCGCCTGTCCGCCTGTTCCGCCGCCAGTGGCGGGCGGTTGCTGTTGCTGCTGACCTCCACACGCCGCCAGCAGCAATGCCAGCGCCAGCATCAGTGCAGGCAGGTTGAACCGTCGTCGTTCGTTGCGCATTCCTTCCTCCTTGTCATGAACCTAATAACTGAACGGCCATAACCGGAAGTAGTCTTTGACATTGCGCCACATCTTGACAATTCCTTCGGGCTCGAAGATCAGGAAGAGGATGATCGCCAGTCCAAATGCACCTTGCTGGATGTAGGGCAGATAGGCATTGATATCCGGTACAAAACCGCTGACTGCGCGCGCCAGGTTCGAGAGCAACGCTGGCAGCAGCGTCATAAACGCCGCGCCGTAGATCGACCCCGAAACGCTCCCCAGCCCGCCGATGATAATCATTGCCAGGTAGAGGATGCTGGTGTCGATTGTGAACCGTTCCCAGGAAATAATGCCGCGGTAGTGCGCCGTCAGCGCGCCAGCCAGCCCGGCAAAGAACGATGAAGCGGCAAATGCCAGAAGCTTGTAGCGGAAGAGATCGACGCCGATGACCTGCGCGGCAATATCCTGGTCACGAATCGCCACAAATGCACGTCCAGTTCGGCTGCGGAACAGGTTGCTCACAAAGATGACCGTGAGGATCAGGCATCCAACCGTAATCCAGTAGAAGACGAAATCATTATTACCCAAATCAGCGAGAGGCATGCCAAAGAGATTATTCGCTGCGCGCGGCAGCGAGAGCGATTCGCCGATGCCGAGCAGTTTGCCATGCGTCAGCAGCCAGATAATGATTTCCTGCGCCGCCAGCGTGGCAATCGCCAGGTAGAGCCCCTTGAGCCGCACCGATGGCAGCCCAAAAAAGGCGCCTACCAGCGCTGTAAAGCAACTGGCGACCGGGATGGTGATCCACATTGGCATGTCGAGGCGAACTGCCATCAGACCGGCAGTGTAGGCGCCAACCGCCAGGAATCCGCCGTGTCCAATGCTGATCTGACCGGTGTAACCGACCAGAATATTCAAGCCAATCGCGCCAATAGCGGCGATAGCGATGGTATTCGCCAGGTTCAACCAGTAGCGATCAGCGAACCACGGAAATATCAGGAGTGCAATGAGCACTATGACGATGCGCAACCGCTGAATCCAGTACGGTCGCAATGCCATATCGCTGGCATACGACGTATGAAACGTTCCGCTCTGCATAGAGGCGCTCCATTGCTATACGCGCTCGATTATCCGCTGACCATAGAGACCATACGGGCGTATCAGGAGAATGAGGAGCAGGATGATAAAGGGGACGACCTCGCCCATCCCGAGTTCAGGCGGCAGGTATCCGCCAGCGAACGATTGCAGCAACCCAATGATCAACCCGCCAACAATCGCGCCAGGGATGCTATCGAGACCGCCGAGGATCACCACTGGAAAGACCAGCAAGCCGACGCGAGCGATCTGCCCGGAGACGCCGCCAAAGATGCTCATCAACAGAATGCCGCCGACCGACGCAGTGACAGCGGCGATTGCCCAGGCGACCGCCCATACCTTCTTGACGCTAATGCCCATGCTCAGCGCCGCCTGCTGATCGTCGGCAACGGCGCGCATGGCGATGCCCTCGCGGCTATAGCGAAAGAAGAGGGTCAACAGCGCGAAGAGGGTCAGCGCCAGTGCAATCGCCCACAGGCGATCCACGCCGACGCTTGCGCCAAACAGCGTGATCGTATCGCGCGGAAGGAACTGCGGCGCCGTTCGTGGCGTCACGCCCCATATCCCGCCGATAATGGCGCGCAGCAGCGATGAGAGCCCAATAGTGACCATGATAACCGAGATGACCGGCTCGCCGATGAGCGGGCGCAGGACGAGTTGCTCAATCAGCACGCCAATTATCGCCGCCAGCAGCACGGCGACGATAACGCCGAGGGGCCACCACAACCCGATCATCTCCACTGTGGTGTACGTCAGGTAGGCGCCGATCAGCAGCAACTCACCCTGGGCAAAGTTGATCACGTCGCTGCTTTTGTAGATCAGCACAAAGCCGAGCGCCACCAGTGCGAAAATGGCGCCATTGGCGATCCCGCTCAGGGTCAGTTGCACGATTTTTTCCATACGCTGCTCCGAGACACGCTCACGACGGCTTCTCCGCTCATACAGGACTGTTTGAGATGGTTGACGCAAAGACGCAAAGGCGCAAAGATCCGCAATCACTACGCCCCATACCTCTGCGGCTTCACGCCTTTGCATCAGCCTTGCTGATAAACTCTCCAGGGCGGAGCGAATGCGCAAACGCCATACATCCTGTCCTTCACCAGCATCACCTCGCCAGCGCGCGTTCCACCCGACCATCGGACGCGGCGATCTCCGTTTCCTCCAGATCCTCAATGCGCAGCCGCGTCTTGATCAGCGCCGTGCGCCCGTCCTGATAGGTGATCGTTGTTTCGACCTCGATCTCGCGCTGATCGCTGTACAGCGACTCAACGATCTCGTGGTAACGTTCCGCCACCAGACGACGGCGGACTTTGCGCGTGCGGGTCAATTCGCCGTCGTCGGCGTCAAGTTCCTTGTGGAGCAGCAGGAATCGCCGGATGCGTGCGGCTGCTGGCAGATCGGCGTTCGCGCGTTCAACGTCCCTGCGAATCAGCGCGTAAACCTGCGGCTTCTGGGCAAGATCGGTGTACGTGGTGTAGGAAATCTGCGCGTTTTCCGCCCATTTGCCCACGTTAGCGAAATCAATGTTGATGATGGCAGTGACGAAGGGCCAGTTGCCGCCGAAGACGACCGCTTCTTTGATGTAGGGGCTGAATTTCAGTTTGTTCTCGATAAACTGCGGCGAGAAAATCGTCCCGTCCCGCAGCGTCATCACATCTTTCGCCCGGTCGATGACCACCAGATGCCCGTCTTCGTCGAAGTATCCGGCGTCGCCGCTGTGCAGCCAGCCGTCTTTCAGGGTTTCGGCGGTTGCTTCCGGGTTTTTGTAGTAGCCAATGAACACTGATGGACTGCGAACCAGGATCTCGCCATTCTCGGCGATGCGCACTTCGGTGTTGGGCAGCGGCGTGCCGACCGTCTGAAACTTGATCTGTCCATCGCGGTGGATCACGCTCAAACCAGCGCTTTCGGTCTGCCCATACACCTGTTTGAGATTCACGCCAATCGCGTGGTAGAAACGAAACACATCGGGTCCGAGCGCCGCGCCGCCAGTATAGGCGCGCTTGAGAAACCGCAGCCCCAGATGATCCTTCAATTCCTCAAACACGAGAATGCGCGCCAGGGCATATTTCAGGCGCAGAAACAGATCGGGCGCTACACCGTTGAAGCGCGCGTCCGCCATTGCGTATCCCTGTCGCAGCGCCCATTCGTAGACTGCTCGTTTCAAACGCGTGCTATCCTGAATCCTGACCTGCACCTGCGAGAGCATGTTCTCCCAGATGCGCGGCGGCGAAAACATCACCCGCGGACCGATTTCGCGGATGTTTTCCTGCACGGTGTCGGTCGACTCGGGGAAATTGATCGTCAATCCGCATTGCAGCCCGGCAGCCACCGTGATCATCTGCTCACCGACCCAGGCGAGCGGCAGAAAACTCACAAACTCGTCATCCGGTCCCAGGGGATCGACCGCCAGCAGCCCGGCGCCCTGATTGATCAGGTTGCGGTGGGTCAGCATCGCCAGCTTAGGCTTGCCGGTTGTGCCGGAGGTGGTGGAAAGAATGGCGACATCGTCCGGTCGTCCCTGGCTCAGTTCCGCCTCGAACAGTCCAGGATTCTCACGGTCGAAAGCGCGCCCCAGTTCCTCAATGTCAGGAAAGCTGGCAAGGTACGGCTCCTGGTAGCTGCGCAATCCTTTCGGTTCGTAGTAGATGACCTTGAGAATGCCGTGAAGTTGGGACCAGATTTCGATGATCTTGTCAACCTGCTCCTGATCTTCAGCCACAATCACGCGCGCGTCGGCAGCCTCGACCAGGTAGCGCACCTCTTCAGCCACCGAGTCCTGGTACACCCCAATCGACGCGCCGCCAATCGCCTGCGCAGCAAGCTCGGCGTAGAGCCATTCAGGGCGATTGTCGCCAATAATCGCAACCTTATCGCCCCGCCGCACCCCCAGGGCGTACAGCCCCATGGCGAACGCCCGCACGTGATCGGCAAACTGTCGCCAGGTGACGGTTTGCCAGATGCCGAAGTCCTTTTCGCGCAGCGCAACCCGATCGCCAAAACGTTGCGCATTGTACATCAATAACTGTGGAAGCGTCATGTCGTCCATTCGCATCGTTACCGTTCCTGACGAATTGCATGCTCACGACCAAGATAGGCGTCAATAACTTTCGGATCGGATCGCACCTCGTCGGGCGTGCCATCGGCGATCAGTTGACCGAACTCCAGCACGGCGACACGGTCGCTGATATCCATCACCACGCCCATGTCGTGCTCGATCAGCACGATGGTGGCGCCCCACTCTTCGTTGACATCGAGAATGAAGCGCGCCATATCCTCCTTTTCTTCGCTGTTCATGCCAGCCATTGGCTCATCGAGCAGCAACAGGCGCGGCGACATCGCCAGCGCGCGACCGAGTTCAACTCGCTTTTGCAGTCCATACGGAAGCGCGCCAACGACCTTTTTTCGGATGGACTGAATTTCGAGCAGGTCAATCACCCGCTCCACGACCTCACGGTGCGCAATCTCCTCGCGCTGTGCGCGCCCCCAGTAGATGCCGCCGCTCAAGATGCCGCTGCGCATATGAATATGACGACCGAGCATCAGGTTGTCGAGCACGGTCATGTGGCGAAACAGTTCGATGTTCTGGAAGGATCGCGCGATGCCGAGGCGGGCAATGTGATGGGGCGCCATGCCCACAATGTTGCGCCCTTCAAAGCGGATCGCGCCGTGTTGCGGTCGGTACAGCCCGCTGATGCAGTTGAGGAGACTGGTCTTGCCAGCGCCGTTTGGTCCGATGATCGCCTGAATGGTTCCGGGGTAGACGTTGAAGTGCACGTTAGAAAGAGCGCGCACTCCGCCGAAATCGAGGCTTACGCCATCGATTTCCAGTTGCGGTCGTGGCGGCGATGCTCCATTGCTCTTCGTCATTTCAATCGCTCCTGACGCTGCTCCAGGGGCGTTGATCCAGTCAGGCGGGCATTACGAAAACATGTGCAGCAGCCGCATTCCGCATGCGCGTCGCCAGCAATCGCAAGGAATAACCAGATAGACGGCGTTCGGGCATAGTAATCGTGAGCGGAGTGATGGGCTTACTCACATTATAGCGAAATTTCTCGTTTTGTTCAATCCCTTTCAGGAGCAGGCGATCACCAGTTCCTTCGGGAACGGCGTCAGGCTCTCGAAGCCTCCGTCCGGCGCGCAGTAGTACGTATCTTCGATCCGCACGCCAAAGCCGCGGCTCGGATAGTACAATCCCGGTTCAACGGTGAACACCGCGCCGGGTTCGATGGTGTCGCCGCGATCAACCAGCGACGAGAAACTCAGGTCTTCGTGAATTTCCAGCCCAAGACCGTGACCGAGGGAGTGGACGTACCCCTCCTCGATGGGATAGGTGCGGCGGATGGTGTCGTGACCGCGCGCCTCGAAGTACTCGCACACCATATCCTGGTACTTCCTGGTCGGCGCGCCCGCCTCGAATGCAGCGGTCACCATCTCGAATGCGCCAAGCACGTCGTCGTAAGCCTGTTGCAGTTCCGGCGGCGCGTACCCGATGGCGAAGGTGCGCGTCATATCGTGGTAATATCCCCCGCCCGCCTCGCGGGGGAAGATGTCGATGACAATCGCCTGCCCCGGACGCAGCGGCATGGCGTCATCGCCGCGTGCGTGCGGCAAACCGGCATCGCGCCCCTGAGCGACAATCATGCCGGCTGGCGCTTCCAGCCCCTGGGCGGCGATCTCGCGCAGCAGCACCCGCCGCACGTCGCCAATCGTGAGCGGCGCGCCGTCGGCGCCACGGATGCAGTCGCCATCGATCCGCCCCGCCTGAATGAAATCGACCGCTGCCTGAACGACGGCGCACGTCTTGCGCCCGACGGCGCGCATACGCTCGACCTCGTCGGCGTCCTTGGTCAGGCGCGCCATCGAAATAACATCGCGGTCGAGTTCAGCCACGATCTCAAGTCCGTCGATCTGCTGCGCCAGGCGCGTCATGAGGGCGAAGAACGGTCCGGCTTTGACCGTGCCGTAGATTCCAACGCGCCCGCGCACGCCGAGGTCGGTAAAGATGCGACGACGATGCTCCGCGCGCGCCTCCAGGCGGTCAGGAAACTCCTGGAGAATCTCGCGCAGATTCCAGCGGTTGAGCGAAACAAGCGTGAGTCCGGTCTGTTCGGCTTCGTTTTGTTCCCACGGTCCGTGGAGTAACATTGCGGGTTCGCCGCGCTTCTTGATAATCAGTCCAGGAATGTGTCGCCCTCCCACGAAGTAGTTGTAGTCGGGATTGGCGCTTTCCAGCCCGTCAGGTCCTTCAACAACGATGAAGTCCAGGTTTCGTTCCGCCATGAGTCGGTCGAGATCGTGTTTCAAGATGTCCTCCTGTATGGGTTAGGGGTTAGCGGTTAAGGGTTAGGGGTTAGGGACCGTACCGTTCGAGTAAGCGCAGACACAGGTGCAAAGGCGCAAAGACTCTGCGCTCGCGCCCGGGTGCAGGCGTGATGCATCAGGAAACGACGCTCCGGCTGCCCGCGATTGAAATCGCTCCCGACACAGTCTTTGCACGTTCCCGCCTGCAACCTTCTCGCCAGATCTCAGACCTTTGAGGTCAGACACGCGCAGACAGGGAACAGGGACCGTTCCGCCAGCGCGGTTTCTGTTGCAGTGGCAGAGACCTCAAAGGTCGAATACCTTCCCACCCTCAACCTTCTCGCTTTCAACCTTCTCGCCTTCAACCTTCTCGCCTTCCCCGCCTCTTGTCTGCGACGCGCACCCGTTTTCATAGGCGCGCCGCTGTCGCGCCCCTACCGGAACCGTCGCGCGGGCGGCGTTCAACGCTCCACGTTCCCGCGTTCCATCTGTTCACGCGCAACGAAACGGGTGATCCCCGCGCCGCAGACGGGACAGATTCCGCGCGCGATGGAACGTCCGCCAGCGTTCGTCTCGAACGTCACCTGCTGCATTGGGTGACGGGCGCGGCAGCGGGCACACCAGCCGATCAGCGCGCCGTTGCGGGTTTCCTCTCCATCAGGCGCATCGTCTGGCGCTGCGGGTTCTGCGGCTGGAGCGTCGCCAGCGGCTGCATGTTCCTTCGCCTCGACTTGCGGCGGAGAGAGCGCGGCATCTTCGGATGCAGGCGATGGTTCAGCAGGCGCTGCGTGTTCCGAGGGCGGAACGTCGCTGGCGCCTATCGCGGATGCGGTTTGTTCCGCCGCTTCGACTGGCGATACGGACAGCGCCGCATCCTCGGATGCAGGCGACAGCGCGACAGGCGGAGGAGCGGCGGGCGGCGCGGCGGGAGCGGGAGGAAGCGCTTGCATCGGGGCAGCGCCAGGCGCCAGCGCTGCCCGGCTAACGGCGGCGCGGCGCGCTTCAATCAATGCCGCGCGACGCCGGGTGACTTCTCGCCAGATCAGCCACAGCACCCCGGCAATCACCGCCAGGCGCAGGACTCTCCCGGCTAACGAGAGACGACGGGCGGGCGCACGGGATGGCGCAGACGCACGGGCGGCGACGGGCGCTGCCCGCCGCCTGCGGCTGCGCCAGTATTCACGAATGATCAGGATAGCGATATCGATCAGCAAGCCGGGAGGAACGGGCATAGCACGTCACCCTTTCTGCGCCCTGTTCATGGCGCCGCAGCGCTCAGATCACGCAGAGTCTTCAGATTCCGCATATCCTCGGCGAGGTCGTCGCCTTTTGGAGTTTCCAGCACCATCGGCAGCTCGGCGAAGCGCTCGTCGTTCACCAGCGCGCGAAACCCTTCCAGTCCGATGCATCCCTCGCCAATGTGCGTATGACGATCCACCCGGCTTCCCAGATCCTTCTGCGAGTCGTTTAAGTGGAAGGCTTTCACGCGCGCAATGCCGATCACCCGATCAAGTTCTTCGATCGTGGCTGCGTAGCGTTCAGGCGTGCGAATGTCATATCCGGCGGCGAAGATGTGACAGGTATCGACGCACACCCCCAGGCGCTCCGGGTAGCGGCAGCACTCAATGATGCGCGCCAGTTCCTCGAAGCGACGCCCCAGGCTGCTCCCCTGCCCGGCGGTTGTTTCCAGCAACACCATAACATCTGCGCCAGCGCCGCTCTCGAATACCCGGTCGAGCGCAGCGGCGACGCGGCGCAACCCGGACTCCTCGCCAGCACCGACATGTGCGCCGGGGTGCGTGACCAGATACGGCACGCCGAGCAACGCGCAGCGCTCCAGTTCTTCCCGGAACGCATCGAGCGATTTGCGCCATAACTCATCGCCTGGCGCCGCCAGATTGATCAGGTACGAGTCGTGCACCATCACAACCGGCACGCCCTCGGCAACCTGCGCTTCCTTGAAGCGTGCAATTTCCTCGTCGGTCAGCGGTTTTGCGCGCCATTGTTGCTGATTCTTGCTGAAAATCTGAACGACGTCGCACCCCGCGCGCCGCCCGCGTTCACATGCGGTATGCAATCCGCCGCTGATCGACATATGCGCGCCAAAACGTCGCTGCTTCATCCTGTTCCTCGACTGCGCCGGTCGAACCGGCAGCCTGGCAATCAACTGCGTTTCTCTATTATAAGAGCAATCGGGCGATGCAAAGATTGCAGGAATGTTTGCATCCTGATCATTAAGATGTATCAGTATCCTGAAGAGAGCATGGTATGATGAACTCGACTGTTCAGAACGCTGGTCAGGCGGCTGCCCGGGCGCAGCGCCGTGCGATGTGTGATCGCTGCCGCAGGATTCAAAGGGAGAAGCATATGCGGACTTGGATCAACACGCTCATAGCGACGCGCGCGACCGATCCCGACGTGCAACGCCGCGCACTGGTCGTGATGCAGTTGATCGCCATGATGCTGGCAGCGAATGTGCTCTTTCTGATACTTGCTCTGTTGTCCCCTGAGGGCGGCAGCCCTCTGATCCCGATTGCCAGCAGTCTGTGCTTTATTGGCGCGTATGCGCTGGCGCAACGCGGGCACGCCAGCGTCGCTGCATGGATCGTCATCGGCGCGTTTCTCACTGGGGCGTTGTTCGCCGTTGCGAATCTGGACCCCGGGCGCGGAACGAATGTTGGCTACTTTCTGACGGTCCTGATCGTTATTGCCAGTTTGACGCTCCCTCCGCTGCACCTCTGGCTGGTGACCGGCGGCGTGGCCGGCGGTTTTCTGCTGACATTGACAACGACCCACCCTGATCTGTGGAATGTTCCCGAATCGCGCCAGGCGGCGCTCAACAGCAGCGTTTTGCTGGTGGTGATTGGTCTTGTCTCGTATATCGGAGCGCGTATCGCACGGCGCGCCATTCGCGAAGCGCAAGAGGCGCGCCAGATGGCGGAGCGCGCGCAGGAAGAGTTGGCGCAGGCGAATGCCTCGCTGGAAATGCGGATTGCAGAGCGCACGGCGGAATTGACCCGGACCCTGGCGGCGCAACAGGCGCTGGCGGAGGAGTTGCGCCGCAGTCTGGCGGCGCAACAGGAGTTGAGCCAGTTAATTCTCGATCTTTCATTGCCGGTGATCCCGGTGCGCGACGGAGTCGTGGTCGTTCCGCTCTCCGGCACAATCGACAGCGCGCGGGCGTCAAAGTTGATCGAAAGCGTGCTGAAGACGGTTGAACAGCGACAGGTTCATACCGTGATCATGGACATTACTGGCGTGCCGATCGTGGATACGCAAGTGGCGCAGGCGCTGGTGCGCACGGCGAGCGCCGTCCGATTGATGGGCGCAGAGACGATTCTGGTCGGCATTCGCCCGGAAGTGGCGCAAACGCTCGTCGGTCTCGGCATTCACCTGGGATTGCGCACAGCAGCAACATTACAGGAAGGGTTGGAGTTGTCGTCCAGACATGCTAATGGAGCGCCGGGGTCCGGGCGCGCGGTGTCGTAGAGATTGCGTATGATGCGGATTCTTTTGCTCGGCGACGACGGTCGCGCCCATGCGCTGGCGTGGAAATTGATCAACAGCCCGCGGTCGCCGGAAGTGATCTGTGCGCCGGGCAATGGCGGAACGGCGCCGTTTGCGCCTTCGGTGACGCTTGACACTGCCGACGCCGCAGGGTTGAGTCGCTGGACCTTCGAGGAACAGATCGATCTGGTGATCCCCGCTTCCAGCGCACCGCTACACACCGGGCTGGTCGATGAGGTTCTGTCGCTGCACATCGGCGTCTGGGGCGCGTCGCGCCGCGCCGCTGCACTGGAACGCAGCCGTTGTCTGGCGAAGGAGTTTATGATTCGCCACGGCATTCCCACAGCTCCAGGGCGACCGTTCACCGATCTTGCGACTGCGGAGCGGTATCTGGCGACGTTGCCGTTGCCAGTGATGATCAAGACCGATCATCCGTCGGGCGGGGAAGAAATCTTCGATGACCGGTATGCTGCGCTCGAAGGTCTGCGCCGCCTGTTCGCTGCGCGCTCTCTCGACGGGGGCGAAGGCGTGGTTATTGAGGCTGCATTGCACGGTCCGCGGG
>JAUQOW010000315.1 GCA_030550675.1 Chloroflexota bacterium | reverse complement strand
TTCATTCCACGCTCGCTACGTCGCGCCCGTCGCGTCATCGCCGACTCCCGCTGGACTGCCGCTGATATCCGGCGATTAGTGCGCATTGAGCGTGGTGATGTACAGGTTGTCCCACTGGCGCCGGGCCGCCTCTTCCGTCCACAACCGGTCAGCGAACAGATGCGGGTGCGACAGGCATATCACCTGGAACGGCCGTACTTTCTGTTTGTGGGCATCACATCCCCGCGGAAAAATGTACGTAGGCTGGTGGAAGCGTATGCACAGATCAAGGATACCGTCAGGCATGACCTGGTGCTGGTCGGCGGTCCTGGCTATGTGAACGAACCGGTTGATGACCTGATTCGTCGCGCTGGTCTGACGGGCAGGGTACATCATCTGGGAGTGGTGCCGCGCACTGATCTGCCGGGATTGTACAGCGTTGCTGATGCATTCGTGTTCCCGTCGCTCTATGAGGGGTTTGGTCTTCCGCCGCTGGAGGCGATGGCGTGTGGTTGCCCGGTAATCTGCTCGAATGCGACATCGTTGCCCGAGGTCGTGGGTGACGCGGCGTTATTGTTTGACCCACGCGATACAACTGCACTGGCAAACCATATGCGGGCAGTGGCGAATGACCCGTCCTTGCGTGAACGATTGAGGCGCCAGGGTTTGGATCGCGCCGCACAATTCAGCTACCAGCGATCCGCCGCGCGCCTGCTGACATTGTTTGAGGAGGCGGCTGGATGATCCCGCTCCTGTCAACAGTGATCGTCAACAGCGACGGTTGCGCCGACACCTTGCACTGCCTGGAGTCGCTCTTCGCGCATCCGCCGGACCTGGCGGCGTTGGCGCCGCGCGCTGGCGCCATGCCGGAGCACGAGATCATTCTGGTGGATAACCGGTCGCGTGATGGGTGCGTGGCGCTGGTGCGCGAACGCTTTCCATCTGTGCGCATCATCGAGTCGCCAGCGCGCCAGGGATTTGCGAAAAACTACAACCTCGGCATTCGGCACGCGAACGGCATGTTTGTGCTGGTGCTTAACAACGATACTATCGTGCATCCTGGCGCGCTGACAACATTGCTGACCGCAATTATTGACACACCCGCATATGGAATGGTCGGTCCGCGCCTGGTTGGGCGAGACGGGCGGGTGCAGCCAGTCTGTGCGCGCCCAGTGCTGACGCCGCTTGAGTATTTCCTGACGCAATCAATCGCCGATCCTGGCTTCCCAATCGGACGATTATGGCTGTTGTATCAGCAGATGAACGTCACACGTCGGCGGAGCGGTCCTGTTCCGTGCATCAGTGGGGCGTGTATGCTGGTGCGACGCACTGCATTCGAGCAGGCGGGACTGTTCGATGAAGCGGTCGATTTTTACTACGAAGATATCGAATGGTGTCACCGTATGGCCTGCTATGGCTGGCAGGCAGGGTATGTTGCGGAAGCAACCATTGCCCATCTCGGAGACCAATCGATCAGGAACGTCAAAGTCTGGGCGAAGAAGAGCGAATACTTCAGTGCGCTGCGCTACTTTCGCAGGTATCACGGACTTACCGATGAGGCAGCGCGTGCGCTGCGTGTCGTGACATCCTTCGGATGGTTGATGCGCGGTCTTGCGTTTGTGCTGGCTGAAGGGTTGTTCGGACGCAAAGGGCATGCCCGCGCCTATCTCTATCTCTGGAAATGGATTTTGCACGACCCATCCGCCAGACCTGACCAGGCGAAGAGTCAATGACAGCGATATCGTCCAGCCATTCAGAACGGCGTATTCTGATGATCAGTTACTACTATGCACCGATAGAGAACCCCGGCACGCGACGAGTCGGGGCATTCGTGCGTTACCTGCCGCAGTACGGGTATCGTGCCGTGGCGCTGACGACGTCCAGTTATGGCGCGCTTGCCGATGATGAGGAGCGCCTGGTCTTTCGCGCTCCAGATGTGATGGACGTCGGGCGCTGGCTTGCCCGCCGCATCAAGAAGGTGCAACCCACAGTAGTTAGCGAGCCGTTGTCGCCGATTGTAACGCCAGATAGTATGCTGTCGCGTGCGCTTGAACGCATCCTGATCCCTGACATCCACATCGGATGGCTTCCCGGTGCGGTGTTGCGCGGCAGGCAGTTACTGCGCACCGGGACATTTCGGGCAATCTTCAGCAGCTCGCCGCCGCCGTCGTCGCACCTCGTCGCTCTGGCGCTGAAGCGGCTGTCCGGTTTGCCCTGGGTCGCTGATTTCCGCGACGGCTGGACATTCGAGCCGCCAGATCCTGCGACACTCAGTTCACCAGCGCGCCTGCGCATCGAACGCGCGCTTGAGCGGGCGGTTGTGCTTGGCGCTGATCGGATTGTGACCGTCAATCAGGTGCTTGCCGATGATCTTCGGTGCAGGTATCCAACTGCGACCGTGGTGGTGATCAGCAACGGGTATGACCCCGCTGAAGTTGCGACGCTGCGACCACACACGAAGGGTAAACGGTTGCAGATTGTTCATACTGGCGCTCTTGCCCGTAGCCGCAGCCATACGCGATTCAGCGGGCTGATGGCGGCGCTGGACCGGTTACAACAGACACAGTCGTCTATGCTGACAGATCTCGAGATTTGTTTTATTGGAAACCTGGGAACAACGGAGCGCAAGGCGCTTGCCCGCAATGGTTGTCAAAGCTGCATTACAGTTGAAGGACCAATTCCGCATCGTGAAACGTTGCAGCGTCAGGTGGAAGCTGATGTGTTGTTGCTCATAACCGCT
Organism: Chloroflexota bacterium; assembly: GCA_030550675.1. Classification (GTDB taxonomy): domain Bacteria; phylum Chloroflexota; class Chloroflexia; order Chloroflexales; family Roseiflexaceae; genus Roseiflexus. Next base: position 2,270 of record JAUQOW010000315.1, on the reverse strand, counting down.
CCCAATGCCATCAGCGTCACAACCAGCAAACTCTTCGAATACCTCGCCAGCGGTCGACCGATCCTGGCGTTGACCGGACGCTCGGCGGCGGCGGCGCTCATCGAGGAGTTCAATGCCGGGATCGTGGTTGCACCAGATGATGTGGACGGCATCTGCCAGGCGCTCGAATGGTTCTATGACCGCTGGCTCGCCAATGATTTGCCGACGCGCGTCGATCCGCGCGTGCAGCGCTTCGACCGCCGGAACCTGACCGGAGAATTGGCGAAGGTTTTTGATGCACTGATATAGCCATGCCCCAACTCCTCGACTATCCCAAATACGCCTGGCAGGTCTGGCGCGGCGAGCGGTCGCGCGGCGAGGCGGAGCTGGACCGGCGCCGTCGCGCGGATGTCGCCGGGTGTGTGGATTTCTCTCGTCCGCTGACGATCCTCGACCTGGCGAATGGGCGGTTGCGTCCGCAGTACGCCATTCTGCGCGCGCAGGGGCATCGCGTGGTCGGCATCGATCTGGTCAATCGACCTGACCATTCGTGGAAGTCGCGCGCCTACGGAGTCGCGCGTGCGCTCTACGCGGATCGACTGCGGCTTCCGGCGTCGGCGATGCGCGCCGATGCGCTGGTGTGCGGCGATGTCGGGCGACTGCCATTCCCCGATGCAATCTTCGACCTGGTGACCTCGGTGGCGGCGTTCGAGCACTTTCTCGACGTGCCGGGGGTCGTGGCGGAGGTGGCGCGAGTGCTGAAGCCTGGCGGCGTGGTCTGGGCTGCGATCCACATCTTCACCGCGCCGTCCGGCGGGCACAATCTGAGTTTTGCTGAAGTGCCGCTGCGCCGCGTGCCGCCAGGGGTCGAGCCGTGGGATCACCTGCGGCGGCGGCGGCTGCCGTTCAGCGCGCCGCTCAACGAGTGGCGCATTCGGGACTATCTCGACGCATTTGGGCGGCATTTCGAGATTATTCGCCATTACTGCCATATGCGCGAGGGTGAACATCTGCTGACGCCGGAGATCGAGGCGGAACTCGCAGTGCGCGGCTACACGCGCGATGAACTGACGTGCGGGGCGTATGTGATTGTGGCAAGGCGAATAGGACGCGGATTTTGACGGATCGAGATGGATGAGGCTATGCTTTTGGGGTGAACTGTGCGCATTCTGTTCATATCCTACTACTTCCCTCCTTACAACATCATTGCTTCGCTGCGCGTCGGCAAAACGGCGAAGTATCTGCGCCAGTTCGGGCACGATGTGCGGGTGGTGACGGCGCGCAGCCTGCCGTATTCTGCCGATCTGCCGGTTGAGGTTCCTGCCGAAGACACAATCGCCACTCCCTGGATCGATGTCAGCGCGCCCCACACGCTCGCTATGCACGCCCGTCGTCATCGATCAGGCGTGATGGCGCTGCTCGACAAAGCGCCAGCAACGCAGGCGCAGTATACCGTCGCACTGCGCCTGCTCGACGCCTATCGCACACTGGTTGCGTTCCCCGACGATGCGATTGGCTGGTTTCCGTTCGGTTGGTCGGCGGCGCGGCGCCTGCTGAAGCAGTGGCGTCCGGATGTCATTTTTGCCAGCAGCGGTCCGCCGACATCGCTGTTGATTGCCAGCGCCCTGCACCGGCAGTATGGTTTGCCGTGGGTGGGCGAACTGCGCGATCTCTGGACGGACAATCATTACTATCCGTATCCAATGTGGCGGCGCGTGCTGGAAATATGGCTTGAACGCCGGACGCTGCGCACCGCAACCGGGTTGGTCACCGTCTCTGAGCCGCTGGCGCATACGCTGCGCCTGCGCTACGACCTGCCAACAGCAGTGGTATTGAATGGTTTTGACCCTTCCGACTATCCGCCGACGCGACCGGTGCGTTCTGAGGCACAATTGACTATTGTGTACACTGGAACGATTTATCGTATGCACCAGAGCGCCGCACCGCTTTTCGCCGCTCTGCAACGCCTGGGATCGCGCGCCGAGCGAGTGCGGGTAACGTTCTATAGCCATAGCATCAACGGCATCGTGGCGATCCGGTCCGAAGCGCAGCAGTACGGCGTCGAACGCCTGCTTGACATCCACAATGCTATTCCGCACCGCGAGGCGCTGGCGCAGCAGCGCGCCGCTGATGTCCTCTTGCTGTTGTTGTGGAACGATCCGCGCGAACGCGGCGTCTATACCGGCAAACTCTTCGAGTACCTCGGCGCGCGCCGCCCGATCCTGGGGATCGGTCCCGCCGATAACGTGGCGGCTGACCTGATCCGCGAACGGCAGGCGGGCATCGTCTCC
>JAUQOW010000314.1 GCA_030550675.1 Chloroflexota bacterium | reverse complement strand
GTTGTCGCTGAGATGCCCGCCAGCATTGGCGTTGCTCCGATCAGCGCGGCTGCCTGCATCGCGCGTGTCAGGATGGCGACGACCGATGTATCGACCATCGCAATGCCGGTGATGTCCAGAATGGCGACCCGCGCGCGCTGTTCGGCAATCCCATGCAGCAGCGCATCGAGGATCGCCTGACCGCGCTCGGCATCGACGTGCCCGACAATCGGCATCACCACCACCCCTTCCCATACCGGCAGCAGGGGCGTTGACAGTTGCTGCACCGTCTCGAATAACCGGCGTTGCGCCTGCATACTCTGCTCAAGTTCGGCGTTGCGCGCGGCGAGCGCTGTCTGCTGCGCAAGAACGTTTTCAGCCATACGGTTGAAATTTTGCTGCAACAGACCGATCTCATCGCTCCTGGTCACCGGCGATCGCTGCGAAAAATCGCCGGCGCTGATTGCTTCACTTATGCGCGCAAGGTTCAGGATCGGGCGGGTAATCGTCTGAACAGTGCCAATGCTTCCCGCCACCGCAGCGAGTGCGGTCAGCGCCATCAGCGCTGCGATGATTTGCAGATTCTGCACAAATGGTTGGTACACCTCATCGAGCGGCTGCTCGACGGCGATGCGCAGCGTGTTGTCGCCGGGCGCGAAGTTGCGCATGGTCATCAAGACCGTTTCGCCGCTGGCGCCGGTCAGGACTTGCGGCTCGTCTGTGATGGCGGGCAGCGCCACGGTTTGCCCGATCAGATCGGGATTGCGGTGAGCGATCACGCGCCCTTCCTGATTCAAGAGCGTAACTGAGCCGCTGACCCCAACCGGTATATTGACGACCTGCTCAATGACCCGGCTCATGCGCACGTTGGCGAACAGGATGCCTGTGGTCGTTGCATCGCCGGGAAAACGGTACGGCAGTGCAAACGGCAGTAACAACTCCTGGTTGATCGGGTTTGATTGAATCTCGCCGAAGACCGGTCGTTCCACCCCGGCTATCGCTATGAACAGCGGATCGGATGCGCGGTTTGCCAGTTGCGCCGGAGGGACGGCGCCGAGCCGCGAGATGTTCATTCGCTCCATGCCAGTCATATCGACGATGGCAAGACTGTCGAACAGGTTGCGTTCAAAAATCGCCTGCGCCAGCAATGCGCGTTGCTGTTCCAGCGAGCCGTTCACAAAAGCGGGTGTACGCACCAGAATAGTCGCTTCCCGAAGCGCCTCTTCGACAAAGTTTGTCAGAAGCGCCTCGGCGCGTTCGGCGATTTCGTGCTGGACACTTAACGCCTGCCGGGTTTGCAGGTCTCTACTGACCCATGAGAGGACGCCCCCGACAATCAGCGTAGGCAACAGCGCAAAGAGGAGCAGAATGCCCAACCAGACGGTTCGGATGCTGCGCATCGCTACTGTCCTCCATATTTTTGCCACATGACGCCAGCATTTGCGCTGGTCACTTCTTCAGTGTCGAGAATGACCTCGCGCGGCGGCGTTTCGCGCTGTTCCAGAATGCGGATCGCCCAGTCGATCGCTTCCGCCCCGCCAGTCGGGTACACATAGGTGACATCGAGTTTTCCCTGGCGCACTGCCTGGATGCCGCCATCGGGAGTCGGAAGGGCGTCAATGCCGATGAAGAGTATGGCGTCGGTGTTACGCCCCTGATCCCGCGCCACATTGAAGGAGGCGATCGCCATCGGGTCATTATGGGCATAGACCACATCAACTGTCGGGTTGGCATCAAACATCACGCGCGACAGCGTTTCCGCCCGTTCTGCGAGCCAGTCGGCATTCTGACTGGCGATAATCTGCACATCCGGGTTGCTGGCGATCCCTTCACGGAAGCCGTCGCCACGTTCCTGCGCGGGAGTGGAGCCTTCCAGCCCGCGCAGTTCGATCACACGGCACGGTGATCGTCGCTGCTCACGGCACCAGCGCGCCGTGTATTCTCCCGCCTTTCGACCGATCAGGCGGTTGTCAGCGCCGATCCACATGGTGTACTGGTCGCCCCGCACTTTGCGATCCAGAACAATAACCGGAATGCCCTGCCGGTACGCTTTTGCGACGACGCTGGTGAGCGGGGTGGCTTCGTTGGGCGAAATGATCAGAAGATCGATGCCCTTGCTCAGGAAGGCTTCCACGTCAGCGACCTGCTGCGCATTATTCTGGCGTGCATCGGTGAACTCGATCTGGATGTTAGGGTGGCGGGCGGCAGCGGCGGCGATCTGTTCGTTCATCGCCTGTCGCCACGGCTCGGCATTGTTCGCCTGAGACATCCCGATGCGCCACTGACGTGGGGCGTCGCTGCGGGTTGGTGCGGAGGTCGGTGCAGTGCAGGCTGCAAGCGCGACAGTGAGCATGAGCGAAGAGAGGACGATGCGTCGCAGGGTTGGGGTGAGCATGCGAACCTCCTGTGCAGATAGGACGAGGCGCCCTTAGAGCACATCGTCGGACAGGGTTTTGGGCGCTGTCCGGGGATGCGTCATTTCAGAACATCGCATGACCCTGGCGTGTGCGGGCGTCACTGCGTGGAGTCAGAAGAGACAAACTTGAACCTGGGTGAGCGATCACGGGGTCGCTTTCGTCGCACACGGCATCGTGATTGACGTTCGGGGAACGGGGAGATGCACAAACATGACTCCAGCGGATCGAGGGCGGAGTCACCCTTTACTATTTTATACATAATCGCTCTCTTTGCAAGTTGGGCGTAAAGGCAGGGTGCGAGTATGAGCTGTCTGCGGCATCACGGTGCGGCAGTGAGGAATAAAAAATCTCCGGCAGCCCTGGGCTGCCGGAACCGCGCATCTCTATAGGAAGATCAATCAGGCATTGAACAATCTTGCCCGCGTTGACTATCTGGCGGTTGGCGCTGGCTGAGCCTGTCGAAGCCAGCGCCGAATACAGGATTGTCCGATATTCGCCAGAACTTCCGCCCTGCGCATCTGAAAACGTTACCTTTGAGAGCGTTCCCCTTTTCCTTGCGCCAGCGGATCGTCCACGACCTCAATCTGCTCCGGCGTCGTCACGTAGATTGCCGGGTCCCCCTGGTACCACCGGATCGCCCCGCTCACCCGCACCGCCTGCCCGATGCGGTACCGCTCCTCCGGTCGCCCGCCGAAGCGCTCCCAGTCTTCCTTGCGAATCAGCGCCTTGAAGCTCCCCTGGTGCGGGTTGCTGAACCCCAGCAGCACCTGTTTCCCATTGTTGAACACATACTCCAGCGTCCCGGTCACGACGACCGTCCGTCCCTCCCATGCGCGCGCCTCGGTATGCGGAATGACCGCTGCCGGCTGCGCATCCGGCGGCGGCGGCGCAGCAGCAGGTTCGACCGCCGGAGCGGACGCCGCGCTCGCCTGCGGATTGCCGCTCGTCAGCGCCACAATGGCGCCATCCGTGCTGCGGAAGTAGATATTCTCGTTGCTCACCGTCCACACGGCGTACTCGCTCCAGTAGCGGTCGTACACCGTCCCCTGCCGGTAGTAAATGTAGAAGCCGAAGTCGTAGAAGCGCGTGTTCTCCAGTCCGCTGGCGCAATAGCGCGCTGTGCTGAACGGGCACGCGCCCGCATTGTCCTGCGACGTGACGATCGTCGCCAAGCGCTGGGTCGTAATCTTGGCGCCGAAACTGCCGCGCGCCGCCGAGCGGTCCAGGATGCGCGCGGCGAACCCCGCCTCCCAGTGCGCACCGAACAGATAGTCCCCCGCCACCGTCACGTTCGGTTGCTCGTCAGTGAGCAGGAAGGGATCAGAACTCCCTGGCGGATAGTCATAGGCGATAAAGCGCACATCCCCGCCCTGCAACCCGCTCACCGTCGTGCTGTCGAGCACCATTTCGCCGAAGTGCGAGTCCCAGCGCGCGTCGTAGGCGTGTTTCGCGCGAATGATGGTGTACACCACTTCCTTGCCGTCGGGGAGGCGCTTGACGACCGGCTGCGGACCCATCGGCATATAGTCGTTGTCGCCGTAGCCGCCGTGCCCCACATTGGCGATGAACGGCGTACTGCCGTCGTCGAGGTCGAGCGCGAACAGCGCCTGGTCGCCGGGATATTGGGTCAGCAACTGGCGCATGCCGCTGTTGGTCTGGGGCCAGTCGCGCCACAGAGTGCTCCAGGGCAGACGAACTTTGATCAGAACATACCCGGCGCCGTCGGCGATGACGGGCCAGCCGTAGCGGAACTCAGTCGGGTCGTTGAAGGAACGGCTGGAATGGACCGGGCGCACGCGCCACTGGCGCGCGCCGGTGGCGTTGTTGATGGCGTGAACGTAGAGGTCCGGCTCGGTGGCGACGATGACGACGTTGCGCGAGGCGGAGTAGGCGGGCGGAACGGCGACGGTCGCGCCCGCATCGTAGCGCCAGAGTTGCTGCATCGTCCGTTTGTTTATAGCGTAAACGGCGTTGCCCATCGAGAAGAGCACGCGGTCGCTCAGGACCGCAGGGGGCAGCGGCAACGTGCTGGTCTGTCCGGTGTTGAACTCGGCAAGGATGGCGCCGTCCTGGGCGCGCAGTCGGTAGAGCCGACCATTGGCGGAGACGGCGAAGACCGTGCCGGTGTCGTGGTCGTAGGCGACGGTGGAGCGAACGTTGCCGATGCCGCTGCGTTGCCAGAGTTGCTGCCCGGTCGCCTCGCTGAGGGCGAAGACTCCGTCGACTCCGGCGGCGATGTAGACCCGACCGCCGCCGGTGACGGGCTGGACATTGCGCGGCAGCGAGCCGCCAGTGGTGACCTTGGCGATGCCGCCGGAGGCGTTGGGACCGTTCCAGGACCAGCGCCAGCGCCAGGGGTAGGGGACGGTCTGCGGCGTATAGCCGGTGCGCTGCGCATTGTGCGCGTGCTGGCTCCACTCATTCACATTTGAGGAAGCACGAGTGATCAATGGCAGGTACAGGGAGGCGGACGTCGCCTGCGGCGGCTGCGTCGCCTGCAGCGTAAGAGCGGAGGCATGCTCTGTGCCGCGCAGCCCGGTGGCCATCAGAATCGGAAGCGCAAGAACCAGGAACAGCAGCGCGATCAGGAAGGAATACC
>JAUQOW010000077.1 GCA_030550675.1 Chloroflexota bacterium | reverse complement strand
GTCCAGCAATCGCCGATTGTTCCGACGCGGCGAGGAAAGGCGGTTGGAGTCCTCATTTCGCCCGAGGAATATGCGCGGTTGCGCGAGTTCGAAGCGTATCACAACGTCCTGCGCCTCTCACACACTCCGCGCGAGAGCGGTGTGAGCGCAGTCGAACTGTACCGGTCCTCACGCGCTGAACTGGAGGAACGGGCATGACTTCAGATCGCCATCACCCGCGTATTGACGAAGTACGGAAAATCGAACGCCGTCATATCGCTCGCGCGCAAGCCGGGAATGGGCATCAAGCGCGCAGTGAGCGGCTTGCGCAACGCTCCCGCCAGCGCCGCCACTTCCGCCAGCATGCCTTCGATCTGTTCCGTAGCGATGTCCCCCGGCAGCGGAATAGTGTCGAGACCCGTGCCGCACACCGTGCTGAACGCCAGCAGGTCGCGCCAGCCGTAGCGCCCCTCGGCGTTGCGCTGCGCAAGAACGGCATCCTCCAGCACCGGCAGCATCACCCCGCTGAACCCGATCAGGATCACCCCCGCAGCGCGAATGGCATCGGTACAGGCGCGAATAACCGCCAGCGTTCCAGGTGCGCCGAACGGCGCGCCGCTGACGCGCTCGACGGCGGCGCCAATGCTGCACGTGATGTCGGGATGCGGCGCAAGCGACCAGTCGCAACCCGCGACGTACACGCCATACGCCTCATCGATACCCTTGAGCGCGGTCCGAATCCGGGCATCGTGATCCGCAATCCGCGTTTTCAGGCGTTCGAAGAAGCGCCGGGTTCTGGCAGCAACCGCCTGAAATGATGAGGCGGCGCCATGCTCGTCGATGTCGCACGCCGCTTCCACTGCCAGCGCCGCCGCTTCCGGACCGACGGCGAGCCACGGTTCGCCGCCGCTATGGTAGCTTGCCGGAAAGAACGGCGATCCTGGCGCAACCGACGCCAGCGCCGCAAATCGCAGATTGCCAAACCCTTTCGGCGTCGCCGACGCCAGCGCGACAATTGCGCGCGCTGCGGCTGCGGTCGCTGCGGCGTCCACCACGCCATCGCGCCCGGCAAGACGCGCCGAAGCAAACACGATCTCCGTCGCCGCCAGCGCATCCGCCAGCGCCTCCAGACGGTCGGTCGCCACCCGCCCGATTGAGACGTAATCAAACCCGGCATCACGCGCCAGCGCCTCCGCCTCACGCGCCACGGTCACAATATCGGCGGCGCGCTTTGACCCGCTCGTGTCAAGCGCCAGGCGCAGCGTCTGCACCACATACCCGGCATCCTCGAGCCGCCGCCGCGCCTCTTGCGCAGCCCGCACAGCCCGCGCCACATCGCCCTCGCAGGCGCCAGTCGTCAACGTGCGAATGCGCATTTACACCTCGTCCTGCAACAGGCTCATGATCCGCTCCGCTCCCATAATGCGCCCCAGCGCGGCAAGCGGGTGTGGATCAGAACGCCACAACCACTCCACATCGAGCCAGAAGCCGGGCAGCACCGTCGAACGATAGATATTGTCGTCATCCGGCGGAACGGCGCGATACCGACCGCGCGCGTCGAGGACGTAGAAATCAGCGCGCAACCGACCAGGACGCGGGTCGATGATCCAGTACTCGCGCACGCCAGCCGCCTGGTGCTCGTAAAACTTCTCGTCGCGATCGCGCGCCACGCTGTCGTCAGAAATCACCTCGACCACCAGATCGGCGGGTCCAGCGAGTTCGTGACGGGTCAGTCGCTCTTTGTGCTCCTCCGCCAGGAAAAACAGATCCGGTTCCCGTCCGGGACCGTCCGGCAGCGCGCGCATGGCAAACGGCGCGCTGCGCACGACGCCGAGGCGTAGCGCACGCACGAATAGCCCCAACAGCCGGTTGAGAACATCAACGACTCGCTGATGCTCCTCTTTGGTTGGCATATGAACAATGACCTCGCCGTTGATCCACTCACTCAATCCCTCATGGTCCCACGCCAGCCACTCAGCGTAGCTCATCCTGAGCGGCGCGGGATGCTGCGTCGCAGCCGATGGATCAACCGCAGTCGGCGCACTCATAGCAGCCTCCTCACGACCCAGGCGACGTCTCCAGCACCCATCCGCCGGTCTCGACCCGCAGTGTACCACCCGTGCGACCTGGCGGCAACTCGATCGTCAACGGCAGATCGGGGCGCAACGCAATCGGCGCGCTGCGGAACACCTCGCGCCCGTCGATCAGCACGCGCACTGGCGCCGCCGCCTGAACGCGCGCCGCAACCACGCTGACGGTCAGCGCCCCGCCAGCCCGCCGCTGGATTCCGAGTGCGCCGGACTCACTTGCAACAGCGAGATCACCCAACCCCTGCAACGGCATCCAGTCAGCAAGAATCACGCGCTGATCACTCGCGTTCAGCGGCGGATCATCCCAGAAGGTCGGCTGGGCGCCGACCCAGAGTTCCGCATAATCGCTCCCATCGTCGGTGAACAGGCGGCGGTCGAAATTGGCGCTGAACGCGAACACCTTCGTTCCGGCGAACCCGGCGTCGTGCAATGCAACCATGCCCATGTCCGCCTGCGTGTCGTAGAACCCGGCGAAGCGCACCGGTCGCACGGCGAACAGCCCCACATACCCGTTCCACGTCGACGGACGAGACAGATCGCGCTGATTGTGGCGGGGCCAGCCGACCGTCGCGCGCGGCGACGGCAGATCGCGGTCTTCCGTGGCATGAACAATCATCTGATCGATGGGCACAACGAAGTGCGCCGCGGGTCCAACCCGATTGGCAGCCGGGGCGAGCGCAGCGTTCATCCACATTTGCACTGGTTGAGGAGTGGAAGACGCATTGCGCGCCGCCAGTTGCGTGCGGAAAAAGCCTTCATCGGCGCGCAGCGTGACGACGGCGGTCATGTCCAGTCCGCGTTGACGCTCAACCGTTGTCATACGCACAGCGACGGCGCCAGTCTGACGTTCGACCGCCATATCCCACGGGAAGGCTTCCAGGTAGCCATGTTCTTCAGTCGGCGCCGCCCATTCCAACCCGCCGACTCCCAGCCACCAACCGCGCTGACCGAACGGCGCCGGTTTGACGACCGGGTTCTGGTAAAACACGTTCTGACCGGTAGACTTGATCACCGCGCGGTACAACCGTCCGCCAGGTTCAGGGAGGAAGGTCAATTCCAGGAAACGATTTTCGACCACGACAGCGCGATAGGTGCGCGGCTGCGGCGGACCGACGCGCGCCGGATCGAGGCGCGGGTAGGGATGGATCGGATCGCCAGGATTTGTGGGCACAAGCGCCTGATCATAGTCGTAGGTCGGAATCGTCAGCGTCGTCTCGCGGACGCGGACGCCGGAGAAGGGCGGCGCAGCGTAACGAAGCGGGCGCCCATAGCGCCAGAGAAAATAATGCTGCCCGACATTCCCCATCTCAACCTGCCAGCGCGGCGGATTGGCGGGGTTATAGGTCAGCAGGCGGCGCTCAAACGCCTGAAACATCACCGGCATCTCTTTGCCGCCGACGCGGACGATCGCCCAGTACGGCTCACTGATCGGATACCCGAAGGCGAAGAGCGCGTCGATCGGCGCGGTTGCCATAAAATCGCGGAAGACGCGCGGCACATTATGACCGGTCACCGGTTCGTAGCGCACAATCGTCGTCGCTGGCAGCGCCAGGTCGGAGCGTTCGGCGAGACCGTCGGGCGTGAGCAGGGCGCTGACCCGTGCGCCGATGCGTTGGGGCGCGCGCCCGCCGCCATCAAACGAGACATACGCTGCGATCTGCGCATACGTTGGCGCCTGCGGATTTCCGACGGGATCGCCAGCGACCGGGATGGCGGCGGGCGCGCGCGACTCAAAGGTCTCGAAGCCGGTCTGGATTCTGCCAGTGATCAGTTCAACCACCAGGCGTCCGCCGGTGACAAACCAGGGCGATCGGCGGTCGCCATTCGGATCGTTCACCTCCATCCGCGCCTTATCGAAATACTGCACCAGACGCGCATCCCCTGGCGCACCCTGGAAGTATTCGTACCGCATCTCACCTGGAGACGCGCCATACGTCCACGAGCGCTGGACTGCACCGGCAGCAACCGCGCGGTCGGTGCGCGTCCACAGCGCGGCAAAGGCGGAATCGGCGAACCCGTCGGGGATGGGGGCGGCTGAGACCGGCGCGGCGGGGATCAGCAGCGCGACGGCAATGAAGAGCGCCAGGAATAGTTTCATGAAGTCTCTCTTTTTGACATAGAGCGCGTGCGCATGCTATAGTCGTACCACGTTAGAAAGGTATGACCATGGCATCTATTGTAGGACAAAAAGGACAGATTGTCATCAATAAGGACATCCGCGAACGTCTGGGGGTCAAACCGGGCTGGATTGCACTCCAGCGCCTGGTAGACGGCCATGTTGAGATTTTTTTCGTCCCTCCTGAGCACGACCAATCACTGAAAGGCTGCCTGGCAGCGCACATCAAGACCGGCGTCAGCGGCGATTCGTGGGAGGAAGCGCGCACGCTCGCCTGGGAAACAGCAGCCCGTCAAAGGGAAGATCTGCCGGAAGAGGCGCCCCGATGAGCGGATTGCTGGACACAAGCCTGGTAGTACGGTATCTCACCGGAGAGCCGCCGGATCTGGCGACGCTGGCTGCGCAGATTATCGACAGCGAAGAACGTCTGCTCATCACGGATGTCGTTATCGCAGAAACCGCGTATGTTCTCACGACGGTCTACAGCATACCGCGAGAAGCCGTTGTAGACGCGCTGGTTCTCTTTCTCCAGAAGCGCAACGTTTTCCCTTTTGCGCTGCGCAAAGAGACGCTGCTCCAGGCGCTATTGCTCTGTCGTCCGTCAGGACGCATTTCCTTTGCCGATGCGCTCGTCTGGGCAGCCGCCATTGAAACGGCAAACAAAGTCGTCTATTCCCTTGATGCGCGCTTTCCGCGCGATGGCATCGAGGTTCGGCGCAGCAGAACATCATAATGCTGCGAGGGAACAGGCAGATCAAGACCTGGCAAGATCTCTGCCGGAAGCGATGGCCTGAAACCATCCGGGAGACTCCGTTTTCAGGCGTTCAAATTCGGCGCGTGTATAGACAAACAGATCAACTCCCACCGGAAACCCAACCGGCAGAAAGTCAGCGGTGCGTTCCCGCATCGGCGTATCCGTCGAGGAGAGAATCAGGCACAGGTCAACATCGCTTCCAGGTCTGGGGATGCCGTTCACCCACGAGCCGAACCAGATGATGCGCTCAATCTCTGGATGCGCAGCAAACAGGCGCGTTGCATATTCTCTGACAGCCTGCTCGACGCGCGCTCGATCAATTGATTTGATGACGACAGAACTCAAGGATGGCCTCCGCATATCGGATGGCTTCTTCTGCCTCCCTTTTCGTGTAAAAATCGGTCGGCGCACCGGAAGCAAATCCGTTCGGATAGCGGGTAGGGATGTAGTGTTTGTCCAGAACGCGGCAATAGTCTACCAGTTCGGGCGGCGTCTGGATATCCTGGGGCAGATTGCCGATCAGCACGGTGAGGGTGTGTCCCCATGCCTCCATCCCCAACCGCTGAAACAATGACTTCAAAGCCTTTTCTGCGGCCTGCTGGGCAGCAAAGCAACTCCACTCATAATCGCTGTCGTCCAGGGCATTCCGGGCATGGCGCAGGTCCGCCTCAGCCTGTCGAAACCAGTCCGCGTACCGGTTAGTCATTGTTCCGGGGCCTTTCATGCGATTTTCAGGCGCAGCTTTCCCGCCTCTATTGTACTCCGATAGTCACCTCTCCCGCCATCCGTATCGCACCGCCGGATGCGCCGGTCGGGGCGACCCGGCGGGTCGCCCGTACTGTCGCCGCTCCCGCCAGACCCGTTGCGCTCTGGATCCAGCGGTCGGGGCGACCCGGCGGGTCGCCCGTACTGTCGCCGCTCCCGCCAGACCCGTTGCTCCTTTGCATCCTTTGCGTCACCATTCCTGGAGCGCGCCATCATTCTCGGACCACCATCATCATTCCCGCCTGCTGCACAATCGGCAGCGCGAAGTCGAACGCATCCGCCTGTGCGCACAGATCCATATCGGCGCGCGAGAGATGGGGATAGGCAGGATCGCCGAAGCGCCTGCCGAAGGTCGAATCGCGCACCCGCCGCTCGAACGGCGTCGGATCGGGCGTCTGACCGCGCAGATGCGCTGCGAGATACTCGGCGCAGGCAATATCCTCATCACCATCGCGGTCGGCGTACACGCCGGTGATCAGCAGCGTCACACGCGGCGGATTGAGGCGACGCAGCAGGCGCGCAGTGGCGGCGGCGCACACCAGCGATCCGCCAAGCAGCAAAGCAGCATGGCGGGCGACGGTGGCGCCGCGCACGCCGCCAGCCGTGCAGAGAACAACGTCCCGCCCCGCCAGACAGACGTCGTGGAGAGCGGCGGGCGAGTTGCCGAGATCAAACCCATCAATTGGGAAGCCGCCGGGAACGGCGCCAGCGGTCACAGCGGAAGGAAAACGCAGCGCCAGCGCGCGGGCTTCGTCAGGGGTCGCCGCAAGCAAAAGCGCACGGGCGCCAGCGCGAAACAGGTAGGCAGCGGTCGTAAATGAGCGCAACACATCAATAACAACAACCGCCTCATCAGGTGCGGCGCTGCGGTAGGTTTGCAGATCGGCAAGTGCGATCTCCATCGCAATTCAGACGCCACAGATCGCAAAATAGGCTGCAACGTCTTGAGACCGAACTCAACGGCGCTTCTCGAAAAGATAAATACGCAGGCGCAACGGCGCAAACCCTTGCAACCTATACGCCAGGGATGATAATCCAGCAGCGCCTGCTCAAGGCTGCGCGGACGGTCTTCGCAACCCAGGCCCCTTCGGAGAGTCGATGTCCTGAGCGAGGGCTTATGAAAATAGCCTGGCATTACCGGGACGCTGCGGGTTAAGGCGCTGGCAGAGATCGTGCAAGCCCCGAAGGGGCTTCAATGTACTCAGCAAGGGCGTTAGCCCGCAGCCCCGTGAATGCGCGACCGGGCAGCATAGGTTGACCGGACCTAATTCTCATTCTTCATGAGCCCGCAACTCATAGGAAGCTCAACCTAAACCTGGACAATCACGCTTGCGCCTATGGAACGGCTGGCGCTGGCTTCGACAGGCTCAGCCAGCGCCGATCAACTGTCCAACATCCAGTCGATCTTCGCTCATCAGAACGATTGACGCGAAGACGCAAAGGCGCAACGTCTTGCAATCATCAATCTACCCGCATTTTGCGTCCTCTCGGCGTCAACCTTTCTGAGAAATCATCTAGATGATGTGGTAGGCGAGGATATACAGATGATGGCGCTTCCCGGCGTGATCGCGCGCGTGATCGCTGAACGAGCCCTCGATCTTGAACCCCAGGCGCTCAAAGATCGCAATGCCGCTGGTCTGTTCTTGCAGTATCTCCACGATCACCTTCGCCACTCCCAGATCGCGGGCGGCATCGAAGATCGCCTGCGCCAGCGCAGTGCCAAGCCCGCGGCGACGGTAATCCTTGCGCACGATCAGGTGAATATCGCCGACATGGCTCGACCATCCCGGCAGCCGCCGGACAGCGCTGTAACCGACGATCTCCCCGGTTTCCGTTACCGCGACGAGCTGGCGCCAGTTCTCCGCAGCATACGCATTGACCAGGCGGTTGATAATGTCCGGGTTGTGCAGGTCGGTCTCAATGTAGAGCCAGTCTTCGTCCGGCAGCGAACGACCAAACTGGAGCAGCGCTTCGCGATCGTGCTCGGCGAGGGGGCGAATCGTCACAGTCTGGCCGTTGCGCAACGTTGCAGCAATCGGCGCCTCTACGCGCTCAATCATAACAATCACCTCCTGTCATGACATGACCGTTTGCCATTGCCTTTCGGCGCCATCCAGTTCGTAGTCGCTCGCCAACGGATGGTGCAGCATGCGTGAATGTGGAGTGCGCTTACTTTACCATATCATCCATGTTTACGCATGAGCGTCTTCGCCACATCTGGTGAAGAAATGGTTACTCGCTACGAAAACATCCTAACACCACATTGATAACCCTGCCACTACAATGGTACAATAGGAGATGCAATCCACCCTGCATACCTGCTGCAACGACAGACGTTGAGGGCTGTTCGGCGCGCTGGCTGTCGCTCCGCGATAACAGCCAGGGCGCTGGCAGTTAGGCGCTCGCATGAGTCACCCCAAAACCAGATAATCCTGATTGGCGCATCGCTGATGTGATGGCGCAGCCTTGCTATCGCAGACACAAGGAGGAAGCAATGACGGCCAACGGACGCGAAGTGGTGGTGCTAAGCGGTGTGCGCACCGCGATCGGCAATTTTGGCGGCAGCCTCAAAGACCAGCCGCCGAGCGAACTGGCGGCGCAGGTGGTGCGCGAGGCGGTAAAGCGCGCGGGCGTTGACCCGGCAGAGATCGGGCAGGTCGTGTTCGGCAACATTATCCACACCGACGGGCACGATCACTATCTGGCGCGAGTCGCAGGCGTCAAAGGCGGTCTGCCGGTTGACGTTCCGGCGCTGACGCTGAACCGTCTCTGCGGCAGCGGCTTGCAGGCGATCATCTCGGCGGCGCAGACGATCATGCTTGGCGATGCCGATGCTGCCGTTGCGGGCGGCGCCGAGTCGATGAGCCGCAGCCCGTATTGGGCGCACGCAATGCGCTGGGGCGCACGCATGAACGACGTCACTATGGTCGATGTCATGGTTGCTGCGCTGAATGACCCGTTCGACGATGTGCACATGGGCGTGACCGCCGAGAACATTGCGCGCAAGTGGGAAATCTCCCGCGAAGATCAGGACGCGCTGGCCGTTGAAAGCCACAAACGCGCAGCAGCAGCCATTGCTGAAGGACGCTTCAAGGATCAGATCCTCCCGATCGAGATCAAGGTCAAGGGCGGCACGCAACTGTTCGATACTGACGAGAGCGTTCGCCCCGACACGAGCATGGAGAAACTTGCCAAACTGCGCCCCGTGTTCCTGAAGGACGGCACCGTCACTGCGGGCAATGCGTCGAGCATCAACGATGCTGCGGCTGCGGTGGTGCTGATGGAGCGCAGCGTCGCCGAGCAGCGCGGCTATAAGCCAATGGGTCGTCTGGTCGGCTACAGCGTGGTTGGCGTCGATCCCAAGTACATGGGCATCGGTCCGGTTCCGGCGGTGCGCAAAGTGCTGGAGCGGACCGGGCTGACGATCAATGACATCGATGTGTTCGAGTTGAACGAAGCGTTTGCCGCCCAGGCGCTGGCGGTGATCCGCGACCTCGAACTGCCAATGGAGAAGGTCAACCCGAACGGCAGCGGCATTTCGCTGGGGCACCCGATTGGCGCGACCGGTGCGATTCTGACCGTGAAAGCGCTCTATGAACTGCATCGCATCGGCGGTCGCTATGCCTGCGTCACTATGTGCATCGGCGGCGGTCAGGGCATTGCCGCGATCTTTGAGCGGATGTAGATGAGGCGAAAGAGGCTGAAGGACGGAAGATTGAAGGCGTAGCCGACCTTTGAGCGCTCGCCAGAGCGCTGTTTCAGCGTGAACGAAGCACTGGAGCGGCGCGCACGGAAGCGACCTCAAAGATTTCGACGTGGACGTCCTGAGGCGCGCCCTTATGGACGCTCACAGAATTGGAGCAAGGCGGCAAGGCACTGTAATGGTCTGAGGGATCAGGGGAAAGGGGTTCTCAGTTCCGGGTTCTTTGTTCTCCTAACCCCTAACCCCCTAACCCATAGCCCATAATCCCTAACCCCTAACCCATAACAGCAAGCAAGGAGGTAATAGCATGGGTCGTCTCGAAGGGAAGTACGCTATCGTCACAGGCGCTTCGCGCGGGATTGGGCGCGCCATTGCCCTGGAGCTGGCGCGTGAAGGGTGCACCGTCGGCGTCAACTATCAGCATAACCAGGCGCTGGCAGAGGAGGTCGCGGCGGAAATCAAGTCGATGGGGCGCGAATGCATGTTGTTGCAGGCGAATGTCGCCGATCCAACCGAGGCGCGCGCCATGGTCCGGCGATTCCTCGACGCCTACGGGCGGCTCGATATTATGGTTAATAACGCGGGCATTACACGTGACCGGTCGTTGCGGAAGATGACCGACGAGGACTGGCTGCAGGTCATTCAGACGAACCTCAATGCCGTTTTCTTCTGCACCACGGCTGCGATGCAACCGATGATCGAACAGCACTACGGTCGAATCATCAATATCAGCTCGATGAATGGGCAGACCGCCGCCTTTGGTCAGGCAAACTACGGCGCGAGCAAGGGCGGGATCATCGCCTTCACCAAGACCGCTGCGCTCGAACTGGCGAAGTACGGCATTACGGTCAATGTCGTCGCTCCGGGGTTCACGCTCACCGATATGCTTGCCAAAGTGCCGGAGGATGTGCAGAATCAGATCAAGGCGCGCATCCCGCTGGGGCGCTTCGGACTGCCGGAGGAAATGGCGAAGGCGGTCGTCTTCCTCGCCGCTGACGGCGATTACATCACCGGACAGCAGATTAACGTCAACGGCGGGGCATATATGTAAACGCAATGCGGATGGCAAGAGGTAAGCGCCTGATTGCAGCAGGATAACGTTTTCGTATCTCTGCGCCTCTGCGCCTTTGTGTGAAAAATAAGCGGTAGAGAATGCCGCAAGGCGATCCTTTCGCATCGAAGGGCCTCCCCGGCACTCTCCGCACGGTGCGTCTCCGACATTATTCCTTCCTGGTCGTCCGGCTGATAATGTCGGAGACGCTTTCGGCGTAGTCTTTCCAGACGCCCATCATTTCTTTCGCAAAGCGCGCCTGAGTGTTGAGGGCGTCTTCGATAGCCTGCTCGGCAGAGCTGCGAATACTGCGGCTGTAGTTCCAGTTTTTCAGCACCATTTCGTACGCCATGTCGGTGCTGACGGCAACCAGTTCGGTCCAGGCTTTGACCGATTTGCCGACCATTTCCTGAGCGCTGCTGTAGGTCCTGCGTATGGTGTCTTCAGCGTTCTTGACGGTCACGGGTTTGCTCCTTTCCAGACACAGCGCTTCTGGTCAAAAAATGGTAATATTGAGTATCACTCATGTTGAGTATAATACAATATATCGTGCATCATGCTAGTTTCTCGAGTTACGGGCGAGTTCGGCGCTGCTGTGTCTCTTGCATCGACGGTACTGCTTCCGCGCCTGGAACCGCCGCCACAACCGGCTCGAATCATTGAGCGCCCGCGCATTGATGGGTTGCTCGCCGCCGTCGCCGACTATCCGGTGACCCTCGTGCTTGCGCCGGCTGGCAGCGGTAAAACCGTTGCGCTTACCAGTTTCGCGCGTCGCGGCGGATGGCCCACTGCCTGGTGTCGGCTGGATCCTGCGGATACGCCGATGTCACTGGCGCTGCATCTGGCGACGGCGTTTCGCCCGATCACCGGCTTTGACCACGCACGTTTTGCAGCCGCCCATCCGGTTGATGTGCTCGATGGGTTGATCAATGCGCTGACAGCGCTGGGGGACGAAACGTTACTGATTCTGGATGATCTCCATTGCGCCGATCGGCGCCCTGAACTGCGCGTGCTGATTGAGCATCTGATTGATCGCCTGCCGCCGCGCCTTCACGTGGCGCTGGTCAGTCGGGAGATGCCAGCGCTCGCTTCCTTGCCGATTATTGCGGCGCGTGGCGAGCTGTATCGTCTGAACCGGGCGCAACTGGCATTCACAGATGCTGAGGCGCGCGACTTCTTCGCGGCATACGGCTTGCCGCCGCATCCGATCGATGCCGACCTCAATGATCTGGCGCGCGGATGGCCCCTGGCGCTGCGCTTCTTTGCTGCAGCGCGCATCGACGCTGCAACGCCGCCCGATCATCCGCCGTCTCCCGATCAGTTGCTGGAGATGATCGCGCCGCACCTCGACGCCTATCTGTCACGCGAGGTGCTGGGCGATCTGCCGTTCGATGTGCGCACCTGGGTGCTCGGCACGGCGCTGATGCGCTGGATCGACGAAGCGGCATGCGCCGCCGTTGCGGAACTGGCAGACCTGCACATCAACGTTGATTTGCTTGAACGATGGCAGTTGTTCATTGAAACCCTCCCTGATGGTCGGTGCGTCTATCAACCGCTGCAAGCCGCCAGCTTTGCGCGCCTGGCGGAGCGCGAATTACCCGACTGGCGCGCAATCCACGCGCAACTGGGGCGATACTATGCCGCGCACGGCGACGATCACGGCGCAGCGCACCATTTTCTGGCCGCCGAACGATGGGACGATGCCGCTGCGGCGTTGAGCCGGATGGCGCTCTCTGGCATGTCCGGTCCGCAGGCGGCGGCGCTCCTGGACTGGATTGAACAGATTCCATCGGAGCATCGCAACAGCGCGATGCTGCTCGAAGCGCGCGCCATCGCTGAGCGCCGCCTCGGTCGCTATACGCAGGCAATAGAGTTGTACCGCAAGGCGGAAGAACGCTACCGCGCGCAGGACGACACGGACGGGCAGGTGCGCGCCTTGCGCGGTCAGGCGGAGGTGTATATTGACACCGTGCAACCGGCGCCGGCTGCGGTTCTGCTCAAGCGCGCTATGAAGCTCCTGCCGCGCCATCGCCGCGCCGAGCGCGCAACGATCCTCAGTTTGCAGGCGGAAAACTGGATTAATCGCGGTCGCGCCGATGTGTCGATCCTGATCATTGCAGCCGCGCATCGTGAGGCGTATGGCAAAACGTCGCACACCAAAGCCGCCGGAGGGTATCGCCGTTCCGCCATTCTGTCGCCTCGCTTGTTGCTACGTAGCGGCAGGCTGATTGAGGCGCGCCGTCTGCTTGAAGAAGAACTGGGTCTCGAGTCAGGCAGGGCGCGTGCGGAACATACCCTGCACCGCGATCCGCTCCTGCTGCTGGCGTTGATTGAGTGCATGCTGGGCAATGGCGCGCGCGCGCTGGCGCTCGCACAGCGCGGGTTGCTCGAAGCGCAACGCGGCGACTCGCCGTTGACCGAAGCAATCGCCCATATGCGCCTCGGTCACGCCTGCCTCGTGACGGCATCGAGCGATGAAATGGCGCGCAACCACTATCGCGCCGCGCTCGAGATCATCGAGGCGGTCGGCGTTCCGCGCACACGCGCCGAGGTGATGCTGGGGCTGACCCTGCTGGAGGGGCACGCTGGCAACCTCGCCGCCGCTGAAGCGTATGCGCGCGACGGTCTTGACCGCGCGTTGGAGGCTGGCGATGAGTGGACGGCGGCGCTCATCTGGCTGGCGCTTGGCGGCGTCGCCGCCGCTGCTGAGGATCCTCGCGCGCTGGAGTGGCTCAGCGAAGCCTATCAGCGGTTTGTGCGCGGCGATGATCAGTATGGTCAAACGGTCACGCTGCTCTGGGAAGCGCATGTTCATTTGCAGTCCGGTAATGAGGCGGAAGCTGATCGAAAACTGGAGCGCCTCCTTGAACTGGTCGGCACGCACGGCTTCGATGGCGTCTTGACCACGCGCACACTGTTCGGTCCGCACGATCTGGCGATTCTGGTTCCGCTGCTCCTGCGCGGTCGGGCGTTGCGCGGCGCGGCGCAGCGTCAGGCGGCGGTGGCGCACCGCCTGTTGCGCCAGGGGTTCCCGTCGATCGCGGCTGATGATGCCGTCGATACGTACCATCCCGGCTATACGCTGCGGGTCTATATGCTGGGGCGCTTCCGCATCTTCCGCGGTGCGCACGAAATTCAGGCGCGAGAGTGGCAGCGCGAGAAGGCGCGGCAGTTGCTGCAACTGTTGCTGACCTACCGCGGCATGTGGTTGCAGCGCGAACAGATCTGCGCCTGGCTCTGGCCCGATAGCGAACCGGCAGCCGCCGAACGGCAGTTCAAGGTGACGCTTAATGCGCTCAACAATGTGCTGGAGCCGCGCCGACCGCCGCGCGTGGCGCCGTTCTTCATTCGGCGACAGGGGCTGGCGTACAGTTTTGCGCCTTCGTATGGGTGCTGGATCGATGTGGACGAATTTGAACTGCGCACGGCTGGCGCGCCGGGACGCGACCCGGAAGTTGAAATCCGCAGCCGCCGCACGGCGTTCCAGTTGTACCGCGGCGACTATCTCGCCGAGGCGCTGTACGACCCCTGGACGCTCGAAGAACGTGAGCGACTGCTGGCGCGTCACCTGGCGTCAACGGCGACCCTCGCCAGGTTGCTGGTGGATCGCGGCGAATTCGACGAAGCCATCGATCTGTGCGAACATATTATCCGCCGTGACCGCGGCTATGAGGAAGCCTATCAGACCCTTATGCGCGCCTATGCCCGCGCCGGAAGCCGCTCCCAGGCGCTGCGCGCCTATGCGCGCTGCGTTCAGGCGTTGCAAGACGAGCTGGGAATAGAACCCCTCCCGGAGACGACTGAACTCTGTGAGCGGATCAAGCGGAACGAGGCGGTATAGCGCGCGTCACCGTCTGCTCCAGCAGTTTGACGGCGGCATAGATCGCGTCAATGTGCGGCGTCGGCACGTCTACCAGCCTGCCGAGTTCGGCGACCGCTCCTACCAGTGCGTCTACCTCTGTTGCTCTGCCAGCCTCGATGTCCTGAAGCATCGAGGTTTTGTGCGCCCCGACCTGCTCGGCGCCGGCGATGCGCTGATCGATGGTAATGCCGAAGGTGACGCCTAATCGCTCAGCGACCGCCTGCCCTTCTTCCATCATGGCGACGATCAGTGCGCGCGCCTGCGGATGGCGGCAGATCTCGATCAGCGTGGCGCGCGTCAGCGCACTGACCGGGTTGAACGCCAGGTTGCCCCACAGCTTGATCCAGATATCGGTGCGTATGCGCGGACGCACCGGCGCCTTCAGCCCGGCGCGCGTCAGGATCTGTGACAGGCGCTGCACCCGCTCGCTGCGCGATCCGTCAAGCTCGCCGAGCGTAAATCGATCACCCTCGATATGGCGCACAACCCCCGGCGCCTCCAGTTCGGTCGCCGGATACACTACACACCCGATGATGCGTTCCGTTTCAATATTCGCAGCAATAACGCCATCGGGATCGACTGATGCGATGCGCCGTCCCTCGAACGGTCCGCCATGCCGCTGGAAGTACCACCAGGGAATGCCGTTCTGCGCCGGGACAACCATTGTTTCGTCGTGAAACAGCGGACGGAGCATCGGTGCAACTGCCGGCAACTGATGCGCCTTGACGGCGACGATCACCACGTCGTGCGCGCCAGCGACCGCTGGATCGTCGGTTGCCAGCGTGGGACGGGCGACAAGCGTTGTGCCATCAGTCTCGATCAGCGTCACGCCGCGTTCGCGAATGGCAGCCAGGTTTGCGCCGCGGGCGATCAGCGTCACCTGCTCACCCGCGTGCACCAGCCGCGCACCCAGGTAGCCGCCGATTGAACCTGCGCCAAAAATGCAGATCCTCATGACGCCCTCTCTGATGAGTCATCAGTCAACCCCAGCAGCTTCGCCATGTTAATCCGCTGCACTTTTCCGGTCGCGCCGCGCGGAATCTCCGGCAGAATGTGGATGACGCGCGGCACTTTGAAGTCTGCCAGAAACGCAGCGCAGTGCTCGCGCAGTTCACGCTCGGTCGCCTCGGCGCGCAGCACCACGGCGGCATGCACTTCCTCGCCGAGCGTTCGATGCGGTGCGGCGAACGCCACGGCTTCCGCCACCGCCGGATGCCGCAGCAGCACGTCATCGATTTCGAGCGGCGAAATCTTTTCGCCGCCACGGTTGATCAACTCTTTGAGGCGACCCGTCAGCCACAGATACCCTTGCTCATCGATTCGCCCCTGGTCGCCGGTGCGGAACCAGTCGTTCACGAATGCGGCAGCAGTGGCTTCCGGGTTGTTCTCGTAACCGTCGAACACATTCGGACCGCGCACTGCAACCTCGCCGCGCTCGCCGCGCGGCAGTTCGGCGCCGCGCTCATCGAGAATCGTCACCTCCACGCCGAAGCCATACCCGACGGAACCGGCGTAGTGCGGCAGCGGCGGCAGCGGATTGGTCGTCATCTGATGGCTTGCTTCGGTCATGCCGTAGGACTCGATCACCGGCGCCAGGAACGTCGCTTCGAGCTGTTCGAGAACGACCGGCGGCAGCGGCGCGCTGCTGGAACGGATGAAGCGCAGCGGCGCGGCGCGAATCGCCGCTATCTGGCGTTCGGCGCGCGCCAGCAACATCTGGTGCATGGTCGGCACCGCCGAGAACCACGTCGGACGAAATGCCGTCAGCCAGCCCCAGAAACGCATGGCGTCGAAACCGGGAGGAATGACGACCGACCCGCCGGAGGCAAGCGGCGCGAGCAGCGTGGCGACGATGCCGTGGATGTGGAAGAGCGGCATGACACACAACGCCCGATCATCAGGCGTCAACCGGTAGGCGCCGACAATGTTGCGCGCCGAGGCGACCAGATTGCGCTGGCGCAGCGGCACGCGCTTGGGGCGGCTGGTCGTGCCGCTGGTGTGGAGAATCAGCGCCACATCGTCGGGTTGCGGCGGCGTCAGCGGTTGCGGCGGGCGCGCGCCGCGTTCAGGCGTCAGGTCGAGCGTGCCATCGCTGTGGAGCGATGCAACCACCACGGTCATGGCAGGCAAAGCGGCGGCGCGCGCCGCTTCCATCCCTTCCGGCGGCACGATTAGCGCGGTGGCGCGGGTATCCTCGAAATAGAAGGCGAACTCGTCCTGGCGATACTTCGGGTTGAGCGGCGCAGCAGTCGCGCACGTCGCCGCCGCCAGGAAACTCAACGCCATCGCCGGACCATTGCCGAGCGCGATCGCCACCCGCTCGCCGCGCGCCACGCCGAACGCCGCGAGACGTTCCGCCAGTTCCACCACATGCTCACGCAACCGGGCGAATGGCAGCGCCGGCATCTCCGGCGCCAGCAACGCAGGCGCCTCAGGCGCGCCCGCATTCAGAAGATCCAGGATCGTAGACACCGAAACATCCCTCATACGTTCCGCTTCCAGATCTTTGAGGTCGCGGCGCCATGCGTGCAGAGGACGCAAACCTTCCCGCCCGCCATGACCACTGACAAAGCGCCGTATATGGCGCAGACCTCAAAGGTCGCATTCGTTCCCGCCCGATCCCGCTGCAATCAACCTCTCGCTTCGCATTCCTGACTCATCGTTGCAAAAACCCCTAACCCTTAACAACCCTCGGCTTCGCATTCCCAAACACCGGTTTCGGTCCGCCCGACGGCGCCGCCCAGCGCGCGGCATTGGCGATCACCCGGCGCACATTCGGGTCGCGGTAGGTCGGGTACGACTCGTGACCAGGGCGGAAGTAGAAGATTTTGCCGCGCCCGCGGGTGTAGCAGCATCCGCTGCGAAACACCTCGCCGCCGGTAAACCAACTGATGAACACCAGTTGCTCCGGCGCCGGGATGTCGAACCGTTCACCGTACATCTCTTCCGGCAGCTCGAAGCACTCATCCAGCCCGGCAGCGATCGGGTGCCCCGGCTCGACCACCCACACCCGCTCGATGTCGTCCGCCTCGCGCCACTTCAGATCGCAGGTCGTCCCCATCAGTTTGCGGAAGATCTTCGAGAAGTGACCGGAGTGCAGCACAATCAGGCCCATGCCGTCGAGCACGCGAGCATTCACCTTCTCAACAATCGCGTCCTGCACCAGATGGTGCGCCATATGCCCCCACCAGATCAGCACATCGGTGGTTGCCAACACATCGTCGGTCAGCCCGTGCGCTGGTTCGTTGAGGGTGGCGGTGCGCACCTCGAACCCGCCGTGCTCTCGGAGACCTTCAGCGATTGCGCCGTGAATCCCCTGCGCGCCGTAGATGCTGCTCGCGGGATGTCGGCTGTCCTGTTCGTGGAGAAATTCGTTCCAGACGGTGACGCGGATGGCAGTCATTATGATGTCCTTTCAGAGATTCGGGGAAGTAATAATCGAATAGCGTTCAGGCTGATGGTTTTTGAGCAAATAATTCGGTATCGCCCAGTTAAGCCCGCGAAGGCGGGCTTCGCAACAGGAGACCGCGGCTTCAGCCGCCGGGCGGGAAGGCGGATAGTGGAATAATTTTTCAAAATTAGTCCCGTAAAACGCTGCATAATACGCACGAGAGGCAGCAAAGTCGTAATATCCCATAGGAGCGAGATCTCTGGCTGCTTGTATGGATTGATCCGCTCGCTCAAGATAAGCAGCGATCTCCAGTCTACGGTCTGGCGTCATATGAAAACGCCTTCTTTCTTGACATTTTTGAGACGTGCGCCATAGTGACGCTCCAGCGCTGCTCTGGCTTGCCTGATAACGTCGCTCACCGATGCCATTCAGATTACCTCTGTAACCAGCGCCACGAGTCTAGCACACCCATCTCCGCCGGGCAAACACGCGCATTTATGTCATCTCCATGCGTTTCGTCGAACGCATCAACACGAACGCAATCGCCGAGCGCAGGTCGCTGCGGGTGATCAATCCCCTGAGATTGACCCCCAGCCCGACAATCGTCTGCGCCAGTTCGGGGGAGACGCCGACCAGAATCGCGCGCGCGCCGAGGAGCGCGACTCCCTGCGTCGCCTGGATTAGATGATTGGCGACCGCTGTGTCGATCAGCGGTACGCCAGTGATGTCGATGATCGCCCATTGCGCGCGGTAACGTTGCACGCTCTCCAGCAACGCCGCAGTGATCTGGCGACTGCGCCCGGTGTCGATGTCGCCGATCAGCGGCAGCACCAGGGCATCCTGCGTCACCGGCAGCACCGGGGTCGAGAGTTTCCGAATGGTTGCCAGCAACTGCGCCTGCTGTTCGATCAGCGCCTGTTGCTCCGCCTGGCTGCGCCGCAACGCCTCTTCCATCTCCTTCCGCGCCGTCACGTCGAACGAAATGCCGACCATGCCGGTCACGCACCCCTGGTCATCGCGGAAGGGCGCTTTGTAGACCATCAACCATGTCACCTTGCCGCTCGCCTCGGTGATTTTTTCTTCAATGCCGAGGTGCGGCTCACCGGTCGCCATCACCTGCTCGTCATCGGTGATGTACGCCTCCGCATCTTCCGGCAGAAACAGGTCGTGATCGGTCTTGCCTTCCACCTCGTCGACCGAAATGCCGGCTGCCTCAGCGAACACACGGTTGCCCAAGATGTAGCGATGCTGGCGATCTTTGAGATAAATCATCGCCGGGATGGTGTCGAGCAATGCGCGTTGCACTTCCTGGCTGCGTCGCAGCTCTTCTTCAACGCGCTTCCGCTCAGTGATGTCAATCGCAATCCCGACCATGCCAACCACGGCGCCGCTGCGGTCGCGGTAGGGCACGGCGGAGTTTGACACCCATCCGATCGTGCCATCCGGACGGCTTACCGGCAGTTCGACCCCAATGCTCGGCTCGCCGGTCGCCATAACGCGCTCATCATCGGCGAGGTATGCCGCCGCAACTTCCGGCGGAAAGAGGTCATGGTCGGTTTTGCCCGTCATGTCTTCAGCACGCACCCTGATACGCTCGGTAAATGCACGATTGCCATACAGGTAGCGATGCTCCCTGTCCTTGAAGTAGACCATGGCGGGGATGGCATCCACCATGCCATATCCCCGCTCGACGATGCGCTCTAACTCGGCGATGCGCCGCCGCGCCGCTTCGAGGTCCGCCTCAAGTTCTGCGACGCGCCGCTCAAGTTCTGCGCCGCGGTTGTCCGATGCTTTGTCCATACACCCTCATTTACTCAACCGGTATCTCCTTGTAGTTGAGCGCCACGTCGATCCCTGAGCGCCGCCGGATCGCCTGCGCAATGAAGTAGACGATCAGCCCCGACAGGAAGATACCGATGTTGATCAGGAACATGCCGAACCCCAGCACCCCTTCGCTCAGAGTGGCGGGATCGAGGCTGATGCCGGAGAAGGGGTCATTCAGGTACGCCCATTCCATCACGGCGCACGCCACGAGCGAC
>JAUQOW010000313.1 GCA_030550675.1 Chloroflexota bacterium | reverse complement strand
GTCGTCGCCATCATCGGCGCTGGCGTCTTCATCGGCGCACTCCGGGCGACCGGCGGGTTGGAACCGCAGGACCGCGAGCAACTGGCAAAGATGCGCCTGCCGGGAGGACGGTGGCTGTTACGGGCGCTATAGAGCCTGAAATATAAATCGGCAGCGACATTGATTGTCACAATGAACGACTCACAGTATCATGACGCAACATCTTACGCAGAAACATCAAAGTGCATCATATGCTTCTCAGCAACTCACGCATACTCCAGATTCCCATAGGTTTGCCATGCCTTCCGTTGGGCGCCGCGCTGCGATAGCAGGCATCGCCCCCCATCTGATTGCTCTGGCAATCTACACCCTGCTTGGTGTTCTCTTGACCTGGCCCCTGGCGCTGAATCTGACGAACGGCGTAATCGGCGCGGTCGGCGGCGTCGACGCCTATCAGAATGCCTGGAATCTGTGGTGGGTGGCACGGGCGCTTACCTCGTTGCACAACCCCTTCTTCTCTCCGCTCCTCTTCTATCCTGATGGCGTCGATCTCTTCTGGCAACCCCTTGGTTTCAGCCAGGGCGTGCTGGCGCTGCCAGTGACGCTCACCCTCGGACCGGTCGCCGCAGTCAACTGGATTGTTCTCACCAGTTTTACCATTGGCGGGTATGCGACCTTTCTGTTTGTGCGACGCGTGACCGGAAATGCCGCCGCTGCGCTGATAGCGGGCGCTACCTTTATCTGCTCGCCCTATCATATGGAAAAGGTGATCGATGGCAACCTGGAGGTCGCTTCCATTCACTGGCTTCCATTCTATGCATATGCGCTTTTTTTACTGCTCGACAGCCCATCATGGCGTCGGGCGCTGGCGACAGGCGCTCTGCTCCTCTGGGTCAGCCTGGGAAGCTGGTATTACGGGCTGTTTGCAGCGATCTTCACGGGATGCGCCGCCAATATCTGGGCGTATGGCGTTATCCGCACTTCTGCAAGTGATCAACGGCTGCGCCGCGGCTTTCAGCAGGTTGCGTGGGGCATCACACCGCTGATCATCTGGACGCTGGCGCTCACCCCGGCGCTGTATGCGCTTTTAACCGCCGGAGCGGACGAGACGCTCTGGGATATGCGTCAGGTGCAGCGCGAACGCGCTGCTGACCTGATCGATATCTTCCTGCCAAGCCCGGTCCATCCATGGTGGGGTCCGGCGATACGCGCCTGGCGCAATCAGATCTATCCAAATGCGGTGATCTGGAATGTGGCGCTGGGATGGTTGGCGTTGAGCCTGGGGTTGCTCGGCGCTTTTGCCGCACGTCGCGTTTCCTGGCGCTGGTCGCTGCTGGCGTTGGCATGCCTCATCTTTGCGCTGGGACCAGAGTTGAAGATCGCTGGCTGGCACACTGGTCTGCCACTGCCGTATGCCCTGATTCAGGATATGCCGGTCATTCGCTCCGGGCAGCGGCCAAACCATATGGCAGTGATGGTCAGTCTGAGCCTGTCGGTTCTGGCGGCATACGGCTTCGTTGTCGTGCAACAGCGTTTTGCACCACGCGCCTCGACCGTGCGCGTGTGGGGCATGGCGCTCGCGTTGATTGCACTGGTTGCCGGTATTGACGGATATGCCGGACCCCACGCCCTCGTTGAGCGTCGCATCCATCCGTTCTATACGAAGCTTACTGCTCCCGACGGAGCGCTGATACCGTTGCCGATGTATCTTTATGTCAATCGTAGCGAGAATCTGATAGCTCAAATGGGGCATGGACGTCCGATCATCGGCGGGTATGTCGCCCGCCCCCCGGCATACTCATTTACGCAGTATACTCCTGGCGTCCGCGAGATTCGGTATGGTGAAGTCGAACGACAGGACGTGGTATCACCCGGCTGGCCCGAATCCGCCCGGCGGGCGCTCGCAGCGTATCGTTTCCGATACATCACGATGGACCTGCAAAGCGGCGCAGATGTTTATTTTGCTCACGTGCGGTCGTTGCTCGCCGAGATGGGCGTCACGACGCCGGTTTTCGCCGATGAGACGCTGGAAGTCTACGCGGTGCCGGATACCTGGGAGGTTACGCCGGTTGTGTTTCTGGGCGATGGATGGAAGCCGCTCGAACGTCAACTGGACCGGATGGCGTCCGCAAGCGCAACTGGACGTGATGAGCAACACGACAGTGAGCGCAACGGCGGGGGTCTTCACCGCTGGGGCGGCGCTGACAACGCCATCTGGCTGGTCAATCCGTATGACGCACCCATTTACGTCGAACTGGCATTGACCCTCGAGTCCTACGAGACGGCTCGACCAGTTGAACTATGGCACGGGAAGCGCCGGCTGGCGCGTTGGGAGGTGCAGCGCCCGGTGCGCACCTATCACGTGGGAGTGACTATTCCGCCGGGGCAGGTCATCCTGCGCCTGCGCGCGCCGACGACGTATGATTCGTATTCCCGTCGTGATTTGAGCATTGTGGCGTTGAATGTGCGTATTGCCGACTATGTTCTGGAGCCGTAATGAACTCTTTCCAGGGCGGAATGATGCGAATCGCGCTCTACAACCTGACCACCACCACCAAATACGGCGGCGTCGAAAGCTTCGTATGGGACCTCGGACGCGAACTTGCGCGGCGCGGTCACGCTGTGACGATCATCGGAGGGATAGGCAAGCGTCGTGAGCATACGCCGGGGGTGCGGGTGTTGACGTTTCCATTCATTGACCGGCGCCGGTTTCAGGCGCTGCCGCTTCTGCGCCGCGCTTACGCCGAAGCCAAGCTTCTCGAACGCCTCTCGCTGGCGGTTGCCGCACTGCCGGAACTGATCCGCGGCGGATACGACATTATTCACATTCAGAAGCCGTATGACCTGGGTCCGACATTGCTGGCGCGGCGTCTCGGCGGAGCGCGGGTGGTGCTCGGGTGTCACGGCGAAGATTTCTACCCTGGCGATGCTCTGCTGGCGCCGCACGTTGATGCCGCCGTGTCGTGCAGCCGTTTCAACGCGCGCACCGTGGCGGCGCGTTACGGATTCGAACCGACGGTAGTGTTCAATGGCATCGACACGACGCTGTTTCGCCCGGTGGCGCCCGATCCGATGCTCGCCCGATCCAATGGCGCGCCCCTGCTCCTGTGGGTTGGTCGTCTGCAACCGTGGAAAGGGGTTGATGTCGCCATTCGCGCGCTGCGCCAGATCCCGCAGTCACAACTGATCATCGTCGGCGATGGCGAGACCCGCGCCGATCTGGAGCGCCTGGCGCGAGAGTTAGGACTGGCGGAGCGGGTGCGCTTTCTGGGGTCGCTGCCGCGCGAGCGTCTGCCAGCGATCTATGCTGCCGCCGACCTGCTGCTTGCTACGAGTTTTGCCAGCGAAACCTTCGGCATTGGACTGGTTGAAGCGCAGGCATGCGGGTTGCCGGTGGTCGCGTCGCGCTTCGGCGGCTTCCCGGAAGTGGTCGATGAAGGGCGCACCGGTCTGCTCGTGCCGCCGCGCGACCCGGCGGCGCTGGCGGCAGCGGTTCGCACCCTCCTCGATGATCCTGACCGGCGCCGTGCAATGGCTGCCGCAGCGCCGGCATGGGCTGCGCAGTTCTCGTGGTCAGCCGTCGCTGATCGTGTGGAAGCAGCGTATCGATTGGCGTATAAACGCCCACACACGGCAGAGCCGATCATCAGATAACAGACGCCTATTCAGGTAACTGGGGGAGCGGCTTCATATGTAAAAAGAGGGAAAGAAGGGGAAAGGCAAAAATCAAGGCAAGCGATCTAACCCCTAACCCTTAACCCCTAACCCGGTTCTCGGTTCTCAGTTCTTGGTTCTCAGGAGTATACGTGCGCATCCTGATTATCGGTCTGGGCGGCGTCAGTCGCCATTTCCGCAACTGGCCCGAACGAACCCTGGGGCAATCGCTGGTGCGCGCCGGTCACGAGGTGTATGCCCTGACGTACTGGCAGCCCGAAGCGCCCCGCCTCGGTCTGGTCGAGCGCGCTGAAA
This sequence comes from Chloroflexota bacterium, assembly GCA_030550675.1. Lineage (GTDB taxonomy): Bacteria > Chloroflexota > Chloroflexia > Chloroflexales > Roseiflexaceae > Roseiflexus. The sequence goes on along the minus strand of JAUQOW010000313.1, from coordinate 1,058 downwards.
CCATCGACGGCATTCGCGTCATCCGGGTGCGCCCACGCATTGCGCCGAACCCCGATCTCGTTTCGGTGCTGCGCAGTATTCCGCGACCGGACGTCGTGCATCTGATGCACCCGCGCAACGTTCTGGCGTGGGAAGCCGTGCGCTGGATGCGCCGGATGTGCGTCCCGATCTGCTGGACGTGGCTGGGTCCCTTTCATGATCGCTGGTTGGTGGACGACCGCGAGCGTCCTTACGAACACCCCCCGCACCCCGAGCGCCTGATCATGACCGCTCCTGACCTGATACGTCGCGTAGTACGGGAACCGGTGCGCGCACGCGACCACTGGCGAAACTACGCGATCCATTCGCCGATGCAACAAGTCAACCGCTTCATCCCCTGCTCGCGCCACGAAGCCGATGTGCTGACAAACCTCGGCTTTGGGAAACGAATGGGACCTGTTGTACCGCTCTGGATCGACATGGAGTTCATGAACGGTCCCGCCCCGGCGCCTCCGCCGCTGACCCGACCGATCATCCCGTACATTGGTCAGTTAACTATCCGCAAATGCTATGACATGATCGTTGACGCAATGCCTGTGATTGTCCGCCGCTACCCACAGGCGTCGTTCGTCTTCGTGACGCACAATCCGGCGCAACGCGCCGATCTGCTACGCCGCGCCGCTGAGCATGGCGTCGAACGCAATCTGCACTTCCTCGGCGCCATCAGCGAAGAAGAAAAACTGGCGTTGCTGCGCGCCAGCGATGTGCTCCCCTTCCCTTCACGGTACGAGGGATTTGGATTGCCGCTCCTCGAAGGCATGGCTGCCGGGGTGCCCGTGATCTCGACCGATATTCCGGTTGTGAATGAGATTGTGACTCACGGCGAGAACGGGTTGCTCATCCCCTACGATGACACTAAGGCGCTGGCGCAGACAATCCTGACTCTCCTCGAAGATCAGAGCCTGCGCGAACGCCTGATTGCTGGCGGCAAACGCGCACTGACCGAGCGCTTTGCCCCGGAGCGCCTGGTTCATCAGGTCATTGCAGTGTACAAAGAGGTCATTGGCAAGAGCGACTGA
>JAUQOW010000312.1 GCA_030550675.1 Chloroflexota bacterium | reverse complement strand
TCAAGATCATGCGGGTCTTGCCGCCGCGTGACACCTCGCGCCACAGGTTGCGCGCATCGATGCGCAGCGCGCCGCGCTGGTCGTACTGATCGAGGCTTTCGCCGGTGTAGACCAGTTTGAACGCGCCGATCTGGATAATGTCGCCTTTGACCAGGGTATGTTCGGTAATGCGTCGCCCATTAACGAACGTGCCGTTGGTGCTCCCCACGTCGCGCAGCACGTGCTTCCCGTTCACCCGGTCGATGACAGCGTGCTTGCGCGACACCTGCGGGTTGTCAAGGAGAATCTCACATCCTTCGCGCCCAATCGTGATCTGCGGGTCGGTCGGGTCGAGCCGGTAACTGCGCGCCACCTCGGCTGCGCGCTGAACCTTCGGCGCCTGCGGGTTGCGGTAGGTCAGCGTGACGAAATTACCGGTCGCCGGGTCGCCAATGCGCAGGACGTCGCTGTCTGCCAGCACGTGCGGCGTATTGGCGGGAAGCCGTTTCCCCTCGAAGAGCAGCCCGTTGGTGCTGCCGATATCGACGATCTGGTGCGCAACGCCGTGCGGCTCGATGCGCGCATGGCGACCGGAGACGAAGCGAGAGGTGATGACAATATCGTTGTCGGGCGCGCGCCCGATGGAAAGCGGGTGCGGACCGAGCGCAACCTCGAAGGTGCGCCCCACGTCCTGGACAATCAGCACAGGTCCGGCGACCGACGATCCGCCCTGTGGCGAACCGGCGCTGATCATAGTAGTGGCAGGAGCGCCGCCAGACACTGCCGCCGACGCTCCCTGACCCGATGATGCTGATGTTCCAGGAACGCCTCCGTGCGTTGTCGAGGAACCGCCAGTTGACGCGCGAGCTGCGGGGATGGGGGGTTCCAGTGATTTCCCGCAGCGCGTACAGAACTTCGCGTCGGGTCGGCTCAAGGGCGCGCCGCAGTGAATGCAAGTTGCAGGCTGTGACACAATGACCCTCCTGTTGGTAAAGACGCGAGTCGATTGTAGCACGATCTGCAACAGAAAGAACGGCGCTCTATCGCGTGTTTGCACACATGCACACGTTTATCCGCCGGAGAGCGCGATTGTCACTCGTTGTCTTCTTGCAGAGCGACAACACCATCTTTGTAGATTTCGACAACAATGTCGTGTTCTATCCGTCCCTTGCATAGGGTGGTTTGCTCTTGCGGCTGCTCATCGCCTATCATCTCTGTCGCCACCGTGATGGTCAGATCGACATCAGTGGTCGCTGCGCCCTTGCTGATGCGCCAGAGCGGTTCACCGAGAGCCTCGCCCTTGCCGACGTATTCCAGTTTGCCAAGGATGTAGCGCGTGTCGACGCTGCCGTGAACCGATACGCCGACGCATCCGGCGAGGAACGCGCCCAGGATCAGAACCGTCAGCGCCATCAAGACGCGGCGGCGTGTGCGCCACGCCAGAATGCCGGAAGGCGTCGCAACCAGCAGAAGCACTCCCGGTTGCATGCCGCCTGTTGCCGGCGGCGGAACAACCAGGCGCAGCATCCCCTGAATATTGTCGGGTCCAATCAATCCAATCGCCTCAATCTGCGAGTGATCATCCGGGTCGTCAGTCAGGGTCATGCCGGGATCGAGGGCAAACGCCAGTTCGTTGAGACCGTTCCAGGTGTACGAACCGCGCTGCGCCATTCCTGCCGAAAGCGTCGTGGATAATTGAATCAGTTTCGCAGGATCAACGGATGCGTCGCCGCCGCTGCACACAACCGAATCGCTGCGCACGTCGCCAGGTATCAACAACCAGTCGCCCCGCAGATCGACGAGACGCACAGCGGCTTTGAACGTGTTCATCTCGTTGCGTCCAAGCGCAACCACCCGCACCTTTCGATAACCCATCGTCGCCTGGATTGGTCCCAGCACCAACTGCGCATCGCCTTTGTGGTGAACGACGGGTTCATCATCCAGGCGATAGAAGAGTTCGATCCCCGGTTCGATGATCAGCATGACGGGCCAGCTTTGTTTGCCTGTTCCGCCGCTGATGACCTGCAACGGATAGACGCCGCCCTGCTCGATGGGTGCATTGATCATGGACTCGGGCGGACGATCTTTGGGGGTCTCCTGCCTGATCTGCGGCGAATCCGAGCCTGAACTGTTTTCCAAGACGAACTCTTGTTTTGCAAGTCGGAGATCTTGTTTGACCCAGATGACGTCGCCAAACGTATCACCGGTACGGACGACTTCGGGGAGAGCGATGGTCGTATTCGTCCGTTCAGGCGCTGCGCCGAGCAGGTAGCGCGCATAATCGTCCAGGTTGGCGCGGATTTTTGCCTGAAGGGCGGCATCGTCGAGAGGATATGTTCCAGTGTTGATCGCCTGGATCATTCCTTGCTCGCTGATAGCGCAGGCATCGCTATCGCACATATTCACTTTGAGCAGTTGCGCGTGAATGTACCGCGCTTCGTCGTTGCGCGACCACATGAACGGCGCCGCCTGAAAGCCAAGGAATGCCGGGCGATCCACCGTTGTCTGACCATAGCGCTGCAGGTTGAACTCCAGCGCGCCATTGTCGATCAGAAACACGCCATTTTCCGCCGTCGTCTCCAGCCACCATTTCCTGGCGCCGGAGAGCGCCGCCAGCGTCATGGCGTACTCTTCGTCCTGAATCCAGTGAAAAAGTTCATGCGCCAGCTCGCGCCGCCCTTCGTCGGAGGAGGCTTTGGATGCGCTATCCATGGGGAGATACACAATGCCGTTCTTTGAACTGTACACTGGCTCTGCGATTGATGGATCGACAATGACGAAGAGCGAGGCGTTTGATGCAGCAGCAGTGAACCCTTTGCTCGCATATGCCTGTATCAGCGTGTCCACCTGAGTGATGATGGTATCGGCATCGGTTGTTTTCAACGGCACAGGCAGTCGCCACATGACGTATACTCTGCCATTTGTCCGACAACGAGTGTTTGTCGTCCATGTCAGGCATTCACGATGGATATCAGCGGCATAGGCGCGACGCGGCGCAAGGTTCAGCCCCAGCAGGTTGTGCGTTTCGGCTGGAGACGCGGCGCTGCCGGGTTTGGGACGCAGAACGACATAGTGGATCGACCCGTCGCGCGCTATGCCCGGCGCAGGCGCATCGGGCAGCGTTTTGGGCGCAATAAACGCGTCGATGCGCAACACTCCATCGGTCGGCTGGATGTCGAGGATCGCCAGATACTCGTTGTCGATCACCACTGCTACACGTGAGTCCGGTCCGGCTGCCGGGAGCGCCAGCGTCGCGCGTCCGCGCCCGTCATGTTCTGCCACAACCGAATAGAACGGCGTTTCGATGGCAAACGTATGATTGAGCGCATCTACAAGCGATCCCTGGGCAGCGCTTGCGATCAATGCAACGCCTGATCCCTCTTCAAGCGCGTCACCTGAAACAGTGAGACTGGCGCCGTGACTGTCGGTGTGCGGTTGTCCATCAGCGGCGACGGTGGTCTGCTCAACAGGCGTGGCGATCATGGTCAGCGGTGCAGGCGTCGCAGATGGGGTTGTGTGACCGGGACTCGGCGGCGGAACCGGTGCGCCATCGGCTGGCGGCGCGTTCGTGATGGCGCTGCGCCCTAAACCAAAGAGCAACGCTGCGGCAATCCCTCCAATGACGACAAAGACGACTGCAATCCCGGCGATAGCGAGCAGTCCGGGCGACAGCGAGCGGCGAGAAGGCGCGGGGGGCTGGAAGGCGCCGGAGGGCGGCGGTGTATAAGGCGCTGTACCAGGGGGTGGCGGCGCATAGGGCGGATACGACTGCGCCAACGAGGAAGGCTCCTGCCCGGGCGCTGGCGCATACGGCACTGCGGGCGAAGGGGGATATGACGGCGCTGGCATTGAACCGGACGCCCCGGCTGAGGGCGCAGTCGGCGGCGCTGGCGTCGGACTGGAAGGCGGCGCTGGCGGAGCAAGAACGGTTTTCACCTCCGACACAATGCCCAGACGCAGCATCGTGTCCCCTAATGTCAGCGTACCTCCCGGATGGAGGATTGTCGGCGCGCGCAGCGGGACGCCGTTCAACAACGTTCCGCCGCTGCTGCCGACATCTTCGGCGATAAATGCAGCGCCATTCCACGACAGGCGGAGATGGCGCCGCGAGACCTTTGGATCGTTGAGCAGGATCGCGTTATCGGTCGCTCGACCGATGGTGATCACGGTTGCTGACAGGGGAATGTGCGCCGTGATGGCATTCTCCCGAATGACCAGAAGTTCAAAGATCTGCGCCGGCAGGTGCAACGGACGACCGCACTGCGGGCAAATCTGTATTCCGGGGCGATGGGGAGCGCCGCAGAAAGGGCATGTGGACAACGGTTGCGAGTCGGAAGCCTGGCGCATATCGTTTTCTCCGCAATGCAAAGAGAGCGGCAGCAGCGAGCGTTGCTGCGATGTCGTTGGTGTTCCTTCCTTATACCGTTGTATGAGGAGGCTCCGGTATGGAATACTTAACAACGCTGGATTGCAATTGCGCAACCGGGGATGCCTGATGCAACGCAGCTTCTGTTTGACGCTTCTCAGGCGCTGTGCTATACTAAAGCCGTCGCGGTGCCTGTAGCTCAACGGCAGAGCGCCTGACTGTGGCTCAGGAGGTTGTGGGTTCGAGACCCATCAGGCACCCCATCTTCATACATCCATTCTCGCCTCGATGAAGAGGCGTTTTTTGTTTGCTGAATACGCACCGCTCCATCGCGGATGGATGTCTGTCCTCGTAGCATTGGGCGTAGCGGAGGCGCCTGTGGACTACCTGGTTGTTTCCGATAATCACACGTTCATGATCAGCAACCCCGACGGCGATATTCCTGTCGAAGATACGCCATTGGGATTGTATTTCTACGATACGCGCCACCTCAGCGGCTTTCAGGCGCGGCTGAACGGTCGACCGCTCGAATTGCTCGCTTCGAGCGACGAACATGTGTATCACGCGGTATTCCTTCTGACGAACGGCGCGTCCGCCAGCGGTGAAGAGGGCATCGACCGCCAGACCATCGCCGTCCGGCGTGAACGAGTGGTGCACGAGGCAGTGTTTGAACGGCTCAC
>JAUQOW010000311.1 GCA_030550675.1 Chloroflexota bacterium | reverse complement strand
TCAGGCGCGGCGTCATCACTGAGCGTCCGCCCAGCGCGCCGACCATCGGGAAGACGCGCCCTTCCGCATTTGCGATTGCCTCCGTCAGATACATCAACCCGCCGCACTCGGCGTACACCGGCGTTCCGGCGTCAATCGCCGCGCGAATGGCGCGCATCAGGGCGCGGTTGGCGCTAAGCGCTTCGGCGTAGAGTTCTGGGAAGCCGCCGCACAGATAGATCGCCGCCGTTTCGTCGGGCAGCGTTGTGTCGCGCAGCGGACTGAAGAAGGCGGTGTCCGCGCCAGCCGCGCGCAGCAGATCGAGATTGTCTTCGTAGAGGAAACTGAACGCCTCATCGCGCGCAACGGCAATCACTGGCGCCCTGCCAGACGCGACGCGCTCCAGCGGCGGCAGGGTGATCGCGCCTTCATCGAGCGACGGAGCGGCTCGCGCCAGCGCAACTATCCGCTCCAGGTCAATGGTCGCTTCAATGCGCACGCGCACCTCATTCAGCCAAGCCTGCCAGCGTCCCGGTTCCGCCACCGGGATCAGCCCCAGATGGCGCTCCGGCAGTGCGAGCGTGTCATCGCGCTGCAAAAAGCCAAGCACCGGCACGCCAGCGCTCCCTTCGACGGCATCCTGCACCATGCGCGCATGACGCGGGCTGCCGACCCGGTTGAGGATCACGCCTGCAATTGTGAGCCGCCGGTCGAAATCGCGCAACCCGGCGATGAGTGCGGCGGCGGTGCGCGCCATTGCCCGCGCATCGAGCACGACCACAACCGGCGTGGATGTCAGGCGCGCGATATGCGCGCTGCTGCCGGTGTCGTCGTCGCCGGAGTATCCATCGAACAGTCCCATTACCCCCTCGATGATCGCCAGGTCAGCGCCAGCGCTGCGCCGCGCCAGGATCCCAGCGATCTGATCCGGCGGCGTCAGCCAGGCGTCGAGGTTGAAACAGGCGCGCCCGGCAGCGAGCGCGTGGTACCCTGGATCGATATAATCCGGTCCGCATTTGAACGGTGCAACCGTCAGACCGCGCGCCGTCAGCGCGGCGATCAGTCCGGCAGTGATTGTCGTTTTGCCGCTGCCGCTCATCGGCGCGGCGAGCAGCAGACGCGGCAGATCAGGCATTATTCATCCTCCCAGAACATGTGGTGCGCTGGTGCGTCTGCCGGATCGAACCAGGCAAGGGTATCGGTCAACGCCGCGACCGCGCCGACGACCAGGATGGCGGGCGGCGGCAGTTCGGCGCGCAGTTGCGCATCGGGAAGGGTTGCCAGCGTTGCGCGCAGCACGCGCTGCTGCGCCGTCGTACCGCGGCTGACCAGCGCCGCCGGCGCGTGCGGGTCGCGCCCGGCGGCGATGAGTTTCGCGCAGACGACGTCGAGGCGGGTGAGCGCCATGAGCACGACGAGCGTTGGCATCGCTGCGAGCGCCCGCCAGTCGATGCCGCTGGCGGTTTCCGACGCTTCGTGCGCGGTGACTACTGCAAACGCCGACGCCACGCCGCGCCGGGTCAGCGGGATGCCGGCATACGCAGGCACGCCGATTGCCGAAGAAACGCCGGGCACGATTTCATACGGCAACCCGGCGGCGGCGAGCGCTGCCGCCTCCTCAGCCGCGTGCCCGAAGACGCACGGATCGCCGCCTTTCAGCCGAACGACCTGTAATCCATCGCGCACCAGACGCACCAGCAATTCGTTGATCCCTTCCTGACGCAACACATGATGCCCCGGACGCTTGCCGACGAAAATGCGCTCGGCGTGCGACGGCGCTTCGTCGAGCAATTCAGGCGCGATCAGGCGATCATAGAGTACTGCATCAGCCTGACGCAGCACGGTCAGGCCCCGCACCGTGATCAGGTCGGCGCGACCGGGACCGGCGCCGACCAGGTATGCCTTTCCGGTCATAGGATGTCTTTCTGTATCTGATATTGCAATGACGGCGACCGGCGCGGAGAGACGTTGCATTGCAACGTCTCTCCGCCTGACCCGCATTCAACGTTCAACAACCCCCATCATTGTCGGGGCAGGTCCCCGTGTTGGACCCGCAGCGGGCGCCCACGAGGGGCGCCCCTACATCGCGCCTCTCCATCGGGCGCCCACGAGGGGCGCCCCTACATCGCGCCTCTCCATCGGGCGCCCACGGGGGGGCGCCCCTACCTTGCCTGCGCGCGTTGGCGGGCGCCCACGGGGGGCGCCCCTACCTTGCCTGCGCGCGTTGGCGGGCGCCCACGGGGGGCGCCCCTACGACCCACGCGCGTTGGCGGGCTACCAACGCCCCCGTCATTGTAGGGGCAGGCCCCCGTGCCTGCCCCACGGCGGGCGCCCACGAGGGGCGCCCCTACGATGGCAAAAACGCGCAGGTGCGGGGCAAAACGTTCAACCTTCAACCTTCAACCATCGTGCAATCGCGTCGCGCAGGGCGACGGCGCGGGCAGGCGCAGCGCCGCTGCTGCTCACGGCAATCGTGATGCCGCCGGAACGATGGACGGCAGGGACGTGGAACTGCCCTTCCTCCGGTGCATCGGCGACGTTGCAGAGGACGCCCGCGGCTGCGGCGTCGCGCGCGATCTGTGCGTTGACGCTGCGCTCACTGGTAGCGGCGAATGCGAGCAATGCCCCCATGAGATCGCCCGACTCATAGGCGCGGCGCGCCCACATGATCCGTCCTTCTTCTGCCCATGCCGTCAGTTGCGGCGTGGCGGTCGGGCTGACGAGACGCACCGTTGCGCCTGCTTCCAGCAACCCCCGCACCTTGCGCTCGCCGACAGCCCCGCCGCCAACCACGACGGCGGACAGTCTGCTGGTATCGGTCAACATGATCGGATACTCGCGCAGCGCCGGCTCCGTCGCTGGCGACTCCCCGGAACGGTTCGCCTCCGATTGCGCCCTGGCAGCATATCCGCGCGGCGTCGCCATCCATTTCCCTAACGTGTAACTCTGGCTATTTCCCACCAGCACCACAGTAAACATGTCGGCGCACGAGGGGTCTGCCGCTGCAAGCGTCGTCAGGGTCACATGCTCATCGGTGCGCGAGACGTTGCGCCCAAACGCGACCGGCGTGTCCGGCGGACGGTGTTCGCGCAGGATGCGCAGCGCAGCGTCGAGTTGCCAGTCGCGCCCGCGTGACCGCGGGTTGTACAGCGCAACAACGAAATCCGCCTGCGCCGCTGCCCGCAGCCGCCGTTCGATCACCTCCCACGGCGTCAGCAGGTCGCTCAGGCTGATAACGCAGAAATCGTGGCTGACCGGCGCGCCAAGCCGTGCAGCGAGCGCCTGGAATGCACTGATGCCTGGCAGAACTTCAATCGCCGGATCCTCCCCCGTCCAGTCGTCTTCGCGCAGCGCCTCGAATACTGGCGCAGCCATGGCATAGATGCCAATGTCGCCGCTGCTGATCAGCGCCACCCGCCGACCGGCGCGCGCCAGTTCAATCGCCTGCCGCGCGCGTCCGGCTTCGTCGCCCATCGCCGGGGTGACCAGCACCTCCTGGTGCGGGTGCAACAGGTCGCGGATCAGGTCGATGTACACCCGGTACCCGGCAACAATCTCGGCGTGGCGCAACGCTTCGCGTGCAGCAGCGGTGAGATGCTGCGGATCGCCAGGACCGATGCTGACCAGCATGAGAACCCCCGATGACCGATCTGGTTCGAGCGCGGTCTTGTGCGAATAGGATTCACGCGGATACGACGGATTCTCACAGATCGGCGCGGGATAGGAAGGAAACGATCCGTGAAAATCCGTCCCGATCCGTGTAAATCCGTGTTCTCCCACATGCCATGTCACCTGAGACTTCCGATGTTCTGCCAGTTCATGACGGCGCTCCAGGGCGACGGCAACGGTGCAGCGCGGAAAGGCGCGTTTCGGCGCGATGAGCGGACCGCCGCCGACGATCACAGCGCACGGTTCAGCGACGCCAGGCAGATCGAAATGCGCGGTTGCGGCGCTGCGGCTGAACTGCGCCGCGTCGAGCGCGGCGAGTTCGGCGGTCGGCACGACGCGCAGCGGAACGCCGAGCGTATCGGCGAGGGCGATCAGCCCTGGCTCCGCCGCTTTGATCTCCGCCGTAGCGAGCGCTCCCACGCACCGCTCATCGAGACCGGCATCAGCGAGCGTCGTTTGAAGCGCATCGTGCAGCTCCTCGACTGGCACGCCGCGCCGACATCCGACGCCGATGACCAGGACCGGCGGCAGGTAGCGCACACTCTTCGCGCGCAGCGTTTCCCAGAGATCATCGATCCGGCGATGGGTCGCCAGCAGCGCCGCCGCAAATCGGGCATCCATCAGATCGGCGGCGTTGTCAACGAACGCAACGTTCGGACAGGGCGCCAGGAGGTCGTCCATCAACCGGCGGGCATCGGACAGATCAGGGTCAACCCAGCATCCGATCAGATCGCCGTTGACCAGACACGCCATTGCGTGAGTGAGCGCCGAGTCTCCGGCGATGCGCCACCCCTCGTCGCGCCCGATCAGGTCAAGTGCGGGCAGCCCCTGCGTGTCGCTGGCAGTGGTGATGACCGCCTGACCGCCGGTGATTGCGGCGATGCGGCGCGCCAGGTCGTTCGCGCCCGCCTGGTGCCCGCCGATCAGCGGGATGACGAACCTGCCAGACTCATCGAGGCAGACGACCGCCGGATCGGTTGTTTTGCGATTGAGGAGTGGCGCAATCGTGCGCACGGCGATGCCGCTCGCCATGATCAGCGCCAGCGCGCGGCTGCGATCCCACCAGGCGCGCACTTCATCAGCCAAAGAGGCGGCGTATGGCGTCGCAGCGGTTCCTTCACCGGCAAACTTCGCCGGTACGCGTGCAATGGCGTTCAATTCCAGCGCCAGACGCTCCGCCAGGCGTGCGCCAGCGCGGGTGATGGCAATGATCGTGATGCTCACGCCTGATCTCCGCTCTGTTCTCCACGGCGAAAACGGTGCGTATACGTGCGATCATACAGGCGACTCGTCGCCCGATCCGTCCGCTTCAGCGCCGGGTCAAGCGCCGGGCTGACCAGGATGAGCGCCTGGCGCGTGAAGCCCGCCGCTTTGACCTTCGCC
>JAUQOW010000076.1 GCA_030550675.1 Chloroflexota bacterium | reverse complement strand
CCGCAGGCTCGCGCTCATAGACGCCGATGTCGGGAACCAGGGCGCGGCGCGGCGCGGCGATTTCGATCTGTTCAAGCGCGACGTAGGGCGCAATCTGTGCGATGTACCCCGGCGCAATCCGCGCCTGCAGGTAGTCGCAGGCGGCGCCGATGATTCGATGGTGGACATCGGGCCACAGGCTGGAATGTTCGAGATACGGGTCCATCCCCGGAAATGGCGGCTCCATATGCACCTCCCGCTGCTCTGCCATTATGATAGCATGCCCTGCGCCTGTTCGCATTCTTTCATTGACGAAACTGCGCAGCGATGCTATACTTACGGCTACATCGCGTCATTCCGGCGCGGTTTGTTGTTCTCTCGCCGTTGAGAGTCGAAAGGAGCGCTGCAATTAGAGACCGGCTTCGCATCAACAATCGCATTCGCGCCCGCGAAGTGCGCTTGATTGACGAGAATGGCGTGCAGGTCGGCATCGTGCCGATCCGCGATGCCCTGCAGATGGCGGAAGAGCGCGGGCTTGATCTGGTCGAAGTTGCGCCGAACGCTGTCCCACCCGTCTGTCGCATTCTGGATTACGGCAAATTCCGCTACGAGCAGTCGAAGAAGGAGCGCGAGGCGCGGAAGAACCAGAAGCAGGTGGAGGTCAAGCAGATCCGTCTGGAACCGAAAACTGACGAACACGACCTGGGGGTCAAAGCCAAGCAGGCGCGACGCTTTTTGCTAGACGGCGACAAGGTCAAGTTCAATATGCGGTTCCGCGGTCGTGAGATCTACCATCAGGAAATCGGGCTGGAAATGCTGGAACGCATGGCGGAGGAACTGCGCGACATATCGGTCGTCGAGCAGCGACCAACGATGGAAGGGCGTGTTTTGACGCTTTTGCTTGCGCCGAACCAGAAAGCCAGAGCGCAGGCGCAGCGTGAACGACAGCAGCAGGCGTCTCGCACCCCGACACAGCCAGCGCCCAAGGTCAGTGTGCCCGCGTCTGATGCAGCGCCCGACAATCAGGCTGACGAAGAGGAATAAACGCATGCCCAAGATGAAGACGCATAAAGGAGCGGCCAAACGGTTCACCCTGACCGGAACCGGGAAAATGGTTCGCGCCGCTGGTCGTCGCGGTCACTTCCGCCGCCGGATGTCGCTGCGCATTTTGCAGCATCTCGACCGAAAGTTTGAAGTGCATAAGAGTGTTCAACGCCGCCTGCGCCGTGTGTTGCCGTATATTGCAAAGCATAGCCGGTAAAGGTGCGTTTGTAGTATTGAGGACCAGGTAGCGTTATGGCCCGCGTTAAACGTGGCATGATGGTGCGTAAGCGCCACAAAAAGTTGCTCGAACAGGCGAAAGGGTATCGCGGCAGCCGCAGCCGTCGCGTCAAAGTGGCGCGCGAAACGGTGATGAAGGCGCTCTGGTACGCTTATCGCGACCGGCGCAATCGGAAACGCGATTTTCGCCGTCTCTGGATTATCCGTATCAATGCCGCCGCCCGTATGCACGGCATGTCGTACAGCCGCCTGATGAACGGTCTCAAGCGCGCTGGCATTGAGTTGGATCGCAAGGTGCTCGCCGATATGGCGGTGCGCGACCCGGCAGCCTTTGGTCGTGTTGTCGCACAGGCGCAACAGGCAATGTGATTACCAGCCCGGCGAATCAGCATGTCAAACGGATCCGCTCGCTGGCTGCCGACCGTCAGGAACGCCGCCGCGAGCGGATGCTTGTGCTTGAAGGGGTTCGCCTGGTCGCGGATGCGCTGGAGAGCGGCGCAACGCTGACCCTCGTCCTGTATGCACCGGAACAGTTGCAGCAGACGCCTGCCGGATTGGACCTGTTGCAGCACATCCGCCGCCTGCCGGTCAGTCATGAGGCGACGCCGCAGGTGATCGCAGCAGCCGCTGATACCGTTCATCCGCAGGGGGTCGTGGCGCTTGCCCGCTGGCCCCAGGTTCCGCCAGGAAAACCCGGTCTGGTGCTGGTTATCGATGCCGTGCAGGACCCTGGCAATCTGGGAACGCTCCTGCGCAGCGCTGAGGCGGTGGGAGTGGCGCAGACGCTCTGCAGCGTCGGAACGGTTGACGTGTATGCGCCTAAGGTGGTGCGCAGCGCGATGGGAGCGCACTTTCGCCTGTCGATTGAACAGGATTTGCGCTGGGACGAAATCGGCGAACGCCTGGCGCGCGTTGACCATATTTATGCCGCCGATCCAGATGCGCGCATGCCGTACTACGCCGCTGACTGGCGCCAGCCGTCGGCGTTGCTGGTGGGAAATGAGGCGCACGGGCTGAGCGACGCCGCGCGTCGACTCGCCACCAAACAGATTACCATACCCATGCGCGGCAGAGCCGAGTCGCTCAACGTTGCGGTGGCGGCGAGCGTGATCTTGTTCGAGGCGCTGCGGCAGCGCACGCTGGGACGCAGTTAAAGTATGACTATTCGCAGGCTGTGACGAAGCGAGTAGGCGGGAGACAACGAACAGAGAGCGATGGTCGCAGGGTGTGAGCCGTCGCCGTGACGCCCCGCTGAAGTTCCCTTCTGAGCCGCGACGGGGAAAGGAAGCGCAGATGGCGTCTGCGCAGGCGCCGAGTAGTCGTCGCCGGTCGCCCTCCGCTATCGGGGCTATGAGGGTGGAGTCGCCATGGGCGATTCTGCCGAAACAGGGTGGTACCACGGGCCACGCCTCGTCCCTGGCGAGTGCGTGGCTTTGTCGTTGAATGGAGGCAGCATGGCACTGATTGATCAGTTGAACCAGCTCGAACAGGAGGCGCTGGCGGCGCTTGAACGCGCCGCCGATCTGACGGCGCTTGCCGAATGGAAGAGCACATACCTTGGCAAGCAGGGCGCGCTTTCGCGCCTGAGTCGGGGACTCGGCGCGCTGCCAGCGGAGGAGCGTCCTGCTGCTGGCGCCCGCTTCAATGCCGCGCGCGCCACGCTCGAACAGGCGCTCGAACGCGCTGAGGCGCAGTTGAAACGCGCGGCGCGGCAGCACGCCTTTGAAGCCGATCGGGTCGATGTCACTCTGCCGGGACGCGCGCCCGCCATCGGACGGTTGCATCCCACCACGCAAATGCTCCGCACGATCTACAACGTGCTGGGTGAAATGGGGTTCCAGGTCTGGGAAAGCCCGGAAGTCGAAACCGATGAGTTCAACTTCCAGTTGCTCAACATGCCCCCAGACCATCCGGCGCGTGATATGTGGGATACGTTCTACGTCGAAACGGGTCCTGGCGAGCCGACGCTTCTGCTGCGCACGCATACGTCGCCGGGGCAGATCTATGCTATGCGCGCCAATGCGCCCAATCCGGTGCGCGCCATTTTGCCCGGCAAGTGCTACCGCTACGAGCAGGTGACGGCGCGCCATGAGATGCAGTTCTTCCAGGTCGAGGGAATCGCCATCGGTGAGCAGATTTCCTTCACTGATCTGAAAGGGACGCTGGTAGCCTTCGCCGAACGACTGTACGGCAAAGGAGTGAAGACGCGCTTCCGCCCCAGTTACTTCCCATTCACCGAGCCGAGCGTCGAGTTCGACATCGAGTGCTTCCTCTGCGGCGGCGCGGGGTGTCGCGTGTGCAAGCATTCGGGATGGCTCGAAATCCTTGGCGCGGGTATGATCCATCCGACGGTGCTGCGCAATGGCGGGTACGACCCGGAGAAGGTCAGCGGGTTTGCATTTGGAATGGGACCGGAGCGGATGGCGATGCTGCGCTACGGGATCGACGACATTCGCTGGTTCTTCAGCGGTGATGAGCGCTTCCTGCAACAGTTCTGATGAAGACGCTTTCGCCGCTCATCGCGCTGGTTGCGCTCTTTCTGGCGCTCTGCATTCTGTACAATCTGGCGACGCCGCTTGGCGAGGGACCGGACGAACCGGGACATGCAGCGTATGTGTTCTTTCTGGCGCATGAGGGACGATTGCCGGTGCAGTGCCCGTCGCCGTGCGTCAGCGACGTGCCAGGGTCGGGGCATCATCCGCCGCTCGCCTATCTGCTGGCGACCCCGGCAGCGCTCTGGTTGCCGCAGCCGTTGCGCACCTTCGATCTGCCCGGCAATCCGCGCTTCACCTGGGCAGGCGGCGACCAGGTGAATGCCGCTGCACACGGGAGCCGTGAGCAGTGGCCCTGGGACGCGCAGGTGTGGGCATGGCGTCTGGCGCGCGGTGCGTCGAGCCTGGCGGGTGCAGCGACGGTCATCTTGACCTACCTGGCGGTGCGCGCCTGGCATTGTCGCGCAGGCAACGCACCAAACGGCGATCTGACGGCATTGCTGGCGGCTGCGCTGGTGGCGCTTAACCCGCAGTTCATTTTCATCTCGTCGCTGATCAGCAACGATGCGCTGCTGGCGGCGCTCGGCGCAGCGCTGCTCTGGCTGATCGTCAGCAGCCCGCGGTCGCTGCCGCGCGCCGCGCTAATCGGGATTGTGCTGGGGCTGGCGCTGATCACCAAACAGAGCGCACTGATCTTCGCGCCGTTCGTGTTCGCGTGGTGTGTCACGGGAGATGCGAGCGCGGCATCGCCGGTGGGCGCGGGGGCGGATACGGGGGGGAACACCGGTCGGGGCGCCCCGGCAGGTCGCCCCCCCGAGGACGCGGCGGGTCGGGGCGCCCCGGCGGGTCGCCCCAACGAGGGCGCGCCCACAGATCGTGGGGTCATCGCAAGGCGGGGCGACGTGGCGGCAGGGGACGCGGCGGCGGCGATGGTTGCCGGGGCGATGATCATCGCCGGTTGGTGGTACCTGCGAAATTGGCAATTGTACGGCGATCCGCTCGGTTTGCAGGCGTTTCGCGCAGAGTTTACCACGCAGGTGTTCGAGGTGACCAACCCGGCAGCCTGGGTTGGTGCGTTGACCACCCTGCACGAATCGTTTTGGGCGCGTTTCGGCTGGATGAATCTGCCGGCGCCAGCGTGGACGATGACGGTGTACACTGCATTGCTGGCAGCGGCAGTCGCCGGTTGGGCGTGGAACCTGATTTGCCCGAATGCGATGGCGTGCCGGTGGACCTGGCAGCTGGCGGCGCTGCCGATCCTGGCGCTGGCATGGGTTGTGAGTTTCGCCTTCACCGCCGGGCTGGTCGCCTGGCAGGGACGGCTCCTTTTCCCCGCAATCGCGGCGATTGCGGCGCTGCTCGCATGCGGATTGAAGGTCTGGCTCCGCTGGCGCGTGTCAGTGATGCTGCTTATCATCGGGATGGCAGGCATTGCAGCATGGCTGCCGGTTGGCGTCATTCAGCCGGCATATCCGCCGCAGACCCTCTCCGTATCGGCGGCGCGCGCCTGGGAGGGAAATGAGATATATGCGCGCTTCGCGCGTTCGACTGAACCCGGCGCGGTGATCCGCCGCTGGCGGATCGCGGGGACGCCGCGCCCTGGCGCAACGATTGAATTGACGCTGCTCTGGCACGCACTGTCGCGCCAGGACCGCGACTGGTGGACGTTTGTGCATCTGGTCGATGCTCAACGGCGGATCGTCGCCGAAGACAACCGTGAGCCGCGCGACGGCGCCTATCCGATGTCGCAGTGGGTGGCGGGGGATTGGGTCGAGGCGCATTACACGCTCGCGATTCCCGCCGGTCTTCCGCCTGGCGACTATGCGCTGCGGGTGGGACTGTGGGATCCGGCGACCGGACGACGCGCAGCATTCTTTGATGATGATAATGTGTATGATCCTGACGGCGATCATGTCGTGCTGACCATTCTGACAATAACCGAACCATAAGGAGTTCATATGCGCGTTCCTTTGTCATGGCTGAAAGAGTTCGTGGACATCACCCTGCCGGTCGAAGATCTTGCTGAACGGTTGACCCGCGCAGGGCTGGAGTGTGAGGGGATCGAGCGGATTGGCGTGGAAGGCGCCGACCTGCCGTGGGACCCGGAGAAGATCATAATCGGCAGCATCCTCGAAGTGCGGCAACACCCGAATGCCGACCGCCTGGTGCTCGCGGATGTGGACTACGGCGCAGGCGTTCCGCATACGGTCGTAACCGGCGCGCCCAATCTCTTCCCCTACAAAGACAAAGGGCGATTGCCTAAGCCGCTTAAGGGGGTCTTCGCGCGCGAAGGCGCGGAACTGTACGATGGTCACGCCGAAGGCTGGGTGAAAATGCGGCTGAAGGGACGACCGGTGCGCGGCATTATGTCCGATGCAATGCTCTGCTCGGAAAAGGAACTTGGGCTGTCCGAGGACCACGAAGGCGTCCTGATTCTGCCGGACGATGCGCCGGTCGGGATGCCGCTGCGCGACTACCTGGGCGATATAGTGCTGAAGTTCGACGTGCTGCCGAATATGGCGCGCTGTCTGTCGATTCTCGGCGTGGCGCGCGAAATTGCAGCGCTCACCGGCGCGCCGCTGCGCATGCCCGAGATGACCGTCGTTGAGGACGGTCCGCCGATCGAAGGGCGCGTTCGGGTGACGATTGAGGAACCCGACCTCTGCCCGCGCTTCACTGCGACCCTGATTGAGGGAGTCGCGGTTGGTCCGTCGCCGCTCTGGATGCAGCGCCGCCTGACGATGGCGGGCATGCGCCCAATCAACAACATCGTGGACATCAGCAACTATGTGATGCTCGAACTTGGCGGACCCAACCATATGTTCGACGCCGACCGGGTGGCGGATCAACACCTGATCATCCGCCTAGCGCGCCCCGGTGAACGTCTGGTGACGCTCGACAACAAGGAGCACAACCTGGACGCTTCGCTTGGCGGCGGGATGCTGCCGCTGCTGGTGTGCGACCCGCAGGGACCGCTCAGCCTGGCAGGGGTGATGGGAGGTGCGTCGAGCGAAGTCAGCGCTGCGACGACGCGCGTGTTGCTGGAGGTTGCGGTGTGGGACCCGACGATCATCCGGCGGATGAGCGCAGCGCTGCGAGCGCGTTCAGAAGCGTCGAAGCGCTTTGAACGCGGCGTGGATTACGAACTGCCGCCGCTGGTGCAGCGCCGCGCCCTGTCGCTGCTGCAACGGATCGCTGGCGGCAGAGTGGCGCAGGGGATGGTGGACAACTACCCGCGCCCATGGCAGCCGGTCACCCTCGATCTGACGCCGCGCGAGGTGCGCCGGATTGTCGGCATTTCGCTCAGCGCCGCTGAGATCGCCGACCTGCTGCGCCCCCTGGGGTTCGCCTGCGACCTGATCGACGACGGCGCCGCTGTGCGGGTGACCGCACCGAGTTCGCGGCGTGACATCACGATGCTCGCTGATCTGTGCGAAGAGATAGCGCGCATGTACGGGTACGATCGCATTCCGCTGACGTTGATGGCGGATGCGCTGCCCGAACAACGCAACAATCCGTCGCTGGAACTGGAACTGCGGGTGCGCGACCTGCTGGCGGGCGCCGGGCTGGACGAGGCGATCACCTATTCGTTGACCAGCATGGCGGCGGTTGCGGCGGTCAATCCGGCGGATGCCGACGCTTCACTCTACCTGCGGCTGGCAAACCCGCTGACTCCAGAGCGCGAATACCTGCGCCGCTCGCTGCTGCCAACGCTGCTGGAGGCGCTGGCGCAGAATCTGCGCGAACGCGAACGGGTGCTGCTGTTCGAAATCGGGCGCGTCTATCTGAAACGCGCTCCTGGCAGCGACGACCCGCGCCCTGAAGAACCTCGTCGGTTGGCGCTGGCGCTGGCGGGTCGGCGCTACGAGCGCTCGTGGCATACGCCGGACGAGACCGTGATGGATTTCTTCGACCTGAAAGGGATTGTAGAGACATTGCTGTCGCGATTGAACATCTCTGGCGTGCAGTACGTTCCGCTGACCGATGACCCGCGGTTCCATCCCGGGCGCGCGGCGCGGCTCGAACGTGACGGGCGCGTGCTCGGCGTCATCGGCGAAGTTCACCCTGACGTCTGCGAGCGCCTGGAGATCGCCGCGCCGCGCGCGATGGCTGCCGAACTCGATCTTGAACTGATCGGTGCGCTGGTTGAGCCGGTGCGGTACCGCGCCATCTCGCGTTATCCGGCGACAACCCAGGATCTGTCACTCGTGGCGGCGATCACGGTCCCGGCAGCCCAGGTGGCGGCGACTATTCGCAAATACGCTGGCGCGCTGCTCGAATCGCTGACTCTCTTCGATGTGTATGAAGGCGAGCAGGTCGGTGCAGGCAAACGCAGCCTCACCTATCGGCTGGTGTTCCGTGCGCCAGACCGCACCCTCAACGACGCCGAGATTGCAAAAATCCGCCAGAAGATCGTGCGCGGGCTGGAGCATGACCTCGGTGCGACAATCCGCGGGTAGGGGCGACCTGGCGGATTGCTCCGCTGGCGGGGTATTCCTCCCTCGCAAGTGTAGAGTTTTTGGAGTGCGAGGAGCGTTTTCAGCGTCCTGACGCCTGTTTTTGCCCTCACCCTCAGCCCCTCTCCCGCGCTGCGGGAGAGGGGAGCGTTTTGGCATCATGATGCCTGAAGCGGGCGATGCAATCCCTTCAGCCACGCCAGCGTGCGGGCGAATGCGTCTTCTTCGGAAACCTGCGGCGCATATCCCAGATCGCGCGCCGCTTTTGCCGAAGTGAACCAGCAATCAACGCAGGTCGACGCCACGACGGAGCGGGTGAGCAGCGGTTTGCCGAACCGTCCGCGGGTCAGGCGCGCCCATCCTTCGAGCGTGGCGCCCAGAGCATACGCTTGACGGTAAGGGATCGTTCGGCGGGCAGGGGGCAGCCCCAGCGCCGTCACAAACGACTCAACAAAGTCGAAAAAGTTGCGCGGCGGCTGGTCGGTGACAAAGTAGCACTGTCCATTGACCGGCGACCCTGGCGTGAGACGGTCGGCAGCGAGGAGGTGTGCATATGCGACATTCTCGACATAGGCATGGGTGAAGCGTGCACTGCCGTCACCAAGGCGCACCAGGCTGCCATGGCGCGCTGCGGCAACCACAGTCGGCAGACGGTAGGGATCGCCGGGACCATACACGCCGGGCGGACGAATTGCACACGTTAGCAATCCATTCCGTCCGGCGGCGGCAAGCGTTTCCTGCTCGGCGATCATCTTGGTATGCCCGTAGAAGGAGAGATGTCGGTCGGGGTACGGCAGGGTCTCATCACCATTGCGGATGGGGCGTCCGCCGAACACGGCATCCATAGAACTGGTAAGGACCAGACGAACGCCGGAGCGCGCCGCACATGCGGCAATCACGTTTCGATTGCCAACGACATTGACCTCGTACAGCGTCCGTTCATTGCCCGGATGCCAGTCGACCACGGCGGCGCACTGGAAGACGACCGCAGCATCGGCGCAGGCGCGCCGTACATCATCAGCGCGACGAATATCGCCCTGCACGTGCTCAACGCGCGGATCGTCGAACGGCGCCCGGTCGAACACGCGCACCCGGCGTCCTTCCCGCAGCAGGAGCGTCACCAGATGACGCCCGATAAATCCGCTGCCGCCAATGACCACATGGAGATCACGAGTCTTGTCCATCGCGTAATGCCGCCTCCAGATCCCGGTAGGTGCGCATCTGCCGGAGATCGACTCCAATTCCGACGAGCGCCTGCGCGACTTCGGGGCGAATGCCGACCAGGACCGTCTCAGCGCCGAGCAGCCGCGTCTGCCGCACAACGTCGAGCAATCCCTGGGCAACCTGCTGATCCACCAGCGGAACGCCGCTGATGTCCAGAATGAGACGCCGCGCCGTCGAGCGTTCAAGCGCGTGCAGCGCCCGATCCTGCAGCACATTCAGGCGCTCGCTATCGAGTGCGCCCACCAGTGGGATGATCAGCGTATCGGCGCTTACCGGCAGCACCGGCACGCTCAGTCCCTGAATAACTGCGCGTTGTTGCCGATTCTCTTCCAGCAGGCGCTCCTGAGCAGCGGCGCGGTCTCTCACTTCTGCCAGCGCCGCCTGCAATTCCGCCGTGCGTTCGGCAATACGCACTTCCAGCGACGCCTGCAACTCCTCCAGGCGCTGATTGCGCTCCTTCGCTTCCTGCAACGCGATGCGCAACGTCTGTCCGAAGAGGGCGGTAAAGAGACCCAGAACGACGGCGTTCACGATGAATCCGCCCACATCGCCGCCAATATTCCCTTCGCGCGAGGCGGCGATGCCGACAAACGGAACGCGGAGATTTTCGAGCACGCTTGTTGCTGCGACGATGATGCTGCTGAGAACAATCATCACGATGACCAACCGCCTGGTTCCCATCAGCCCGGCAAGCGCGATGGGCAGAGCGAACGACAGCAGCAATGCGCCGCTGCTGCGCACGCCGGTTGTGAGCAATACGGCGCTGGGAACCAGAAGAAGCCCAATGCAGCCGAGCACAAGCCCCGTCGCAAGACGACCGCGGCGCACTAGCGCAATGCCTGCCGCCTGGATCGGCACGCTCGTCCAGATAATGCCGACGACGATCCAGGCTACGGTTTGCGGCACAGGCGCCAGCAACGTGACAAATGCTCCAAAAAAGGCGAGCACGGCGACGCCAAGCAGCATTGCCTGAAGCAGCGATGCCTGGCGGTAGACGGTCGGATCGGTGTATGGCAACGCAGCCAACCAGCGCGTGAAGGTGTGCATCGCGTAGACCTCGCCATTCTTACACAGACATCCCCAGGTTTAGAACCTGCGGGAGGCGTCCGGCAGGCGTCGATGCGCAGCAATGTCGGTCGGCGCCATGGGTAAACGGGTAACCGCAGACATACAGAGGGAGATTGCCGACCAGTCTACGACAATCCGTCATTTTTGCATTCCATCAAGAGAATTGTATCACAGACGCCAGCGGCAGGGAGATTGACGCGCGTTTCGCCATCTTCTACAATCGCCAGGGGCGACTGCGCCCCAGTGAGTGCTCAGTGCGTTCAACAGGAGTGTGATCGTGTCCGGTCTCAATCTGAGCATGTTCAAAGCCTACGATATTCGCACGCCAGCGTCGCAGTTGACCCTCGATCTCGCCGAACGGCTGGCGTATGCTGAGGCATATTATTTCCGCGAGCACCTGGGCGCCAGGAAAGTAGTGCTCTGTCGCGATGCGCGTCTCTCCGGCGCTCAGTATCTTGAACAGGGCATCCGCATCTTCCGCGAGCTGGGGTTCGAGGTGCTGGCGATGCCGCAGGTCAGTTCCGCCTGCCTGTTCTACTACACCTGTATGCGACACCCGGACGCTGCCGGGATTATGTACGGCGCATCGCACAACCCTGGCGGCGACACCGGGCAAAAGATCGTCGCTCCTGGCGTACAACCAATCGCCGATGGATGCGGTCCTGGCGGAGGCTTGCAGGCTGTTCGCCAGTTGTATGAACGCGGTGTGCGCCCTGAACCGATGCGCGGCGGACAACTGCGCCTGGTCAATTATCTCGAAGACTATGTGCGCGACTCTCTGCGTCTGGCTGGCGTCGGTCCGGGGACGCTCGCGGGGTTGCGGATCGTGCAGGATTTCCTCTCAGGAGCGGCGGGGCAGGAAATGCTGCTGGCGTTCACTGTGGCAGGCTCGGATGTCGAGCCGCGCAATCTGGCGCCGGATGGTCATTTTCCGGCGGGAGCGCCCAACCCCGTCGTGCATTCGTCGATTGCGCCATCGCTGAACCTGTTGCGCTCGGGCGGATTCGATTTCGGCATGTTCTTCGATGGCGACGGCGACCGGATGGATATCGTTGCGCCTGATGGACGTCAGCTTAGCCCGGCGTTCAATCTGGTCGCGCTTGCGCCGCGACTGCGCGCCATTTTTCCCGATATTCCACGTCCCAATCTGTATGTCGATCTCAAAGCCAATCCGCTGGCGATTATACGCATCGCGCAGCAGGGGTTCGGAGTGCATATCATCCGCAATGGTCATTCGCAGATCAAACAAACCCTGAGCAAAAACGCCGCCGCTGGCTTCATCGCCGCCGTCGAAGAGTCATCGCATTATTACCTGACGATCCGGCAAGGCGGCACGGTTTTTCCAATCGAAAACACCCTCTTTTTCGCGCTGCTGACCGCGCGCGCCTGGCGGGAGGAGCCGTCGCTCTACCGCGAGCTGCTCGATCTGCAACACTCGACCTTCCGTGAGCGTGAGTGGGGGTATCATTTTCCGACCGATGACCTGCGCGCTGCCGCGCTGGCAGCCGTTGAAGAAGCCTTCGTGCGCCACGGCTGGCAGGCGATGCGCCGCACGGAAGATGGCGCCGATATGGACGCGACATTGCTGCGCGATGGCTTACCCTTCATTATCGATGCTGACACGCCGCTGACGGAGGAATGGACGCAGGTGGCGCAACGCGCCTCGCAGAGCGAGAAAGGTCTGGCGCGCTGGGAAGTGACGGCAGGCACTGCGGCGCGCCGCGATGCAGCGGTGCGCCTGATTGAGGAGACTGTCCGCCGCTTTCAGGCAGGACCGCGCTACGTCGGATAAAGTTGATGATCCGCAACCTTCGGTGAACCATTCTTTTCTTTGTGAAGTTTGACACAAATTATTCAGTGTGATACACTCGGACCAACAGATGCCTCAAGGGTGCTGCGCAGACATGCACTGAATTCTTCCGGTCACCCCGGCTTCAGGAGGTCCACATGCGCCGTGAGAACGCGCAAGCAGTCGCTCTCCCCCTTTTTCGATCGTCCTGGATCTTCATTGCGCTGGCGCTCGTTGCGTATGGCGCCATTCTGGCAGGCGGCATCGTTCCCGATGTGACTGGCGCTGCGGTCAGCGGCGTCGCAACTGCGGCGCTGGGCGCAGCGCTCGCCGTGTATACCGGTATGCGCGCTGGCGCAGCGCCAGCACGTCTCGGCGGGCGTGCAGCAGCCGTCCGTCGCTCTTACCTGACCCTGGCGTTCACCGCAGTTGGCGTGCTGTATCTGGCTGTGGTCGTCGGGGCGCTGAACACGAGCGCCGGTACATTGTGGACGTGCCGGACCTGGCCCGGTTGTGATGCGTCTGACAGCGGCGCCTGGCTGGCGCTGGCGCACCGCGGGCTGGCTGGCGCCGCCACGCTGCTGATTGCGGCGCTGGCAGTGCAAACCTGGCGCGTCAAGCACGAACCCGCGCTGCGCATCGCGGTTGCGTGGGCGCTGGGATTGATGCTGTTGCAGAACATCGTTGGCATGGTGCAGGCGCTCCTGGCGCAGGCTGGCGAGTCGCCGCCGGTAGCGGTTGCGCGCCTGATGCACCTGGGGTTGAGCGCCACTGCCTGGGGTGCGCTGGTTGTGCTGGCGACACTGGCGCTGCGCCGTCCGTTTCCGTCGGTGATGCCGGTAAAGTCGCTATCATCGGCAACCATCGCGCGCCCTGGCATGACCGATACGGTGCTGCTGGAAGGCAGGACCTCGCTGCTGAAGGACTATATCAGCCTGACCAAGCCGGGGGTCATTTCGCTGCTCATTCTGACGACGATCACCAGCATGTATATTACACCGGCTGGCATTCCTGAGTTGTCGCTGGTGCTCTGGACGACAATCGGCGGCTGGTTGATGGCGTCGGGGTCGCATTCCATCAACTGTTACCTGGATAAAGACATCGACATCAACATGGGTCGCACCAGTCGCCGTCCGATTCCGAGCGGGCGCATTCCGGCGTGGCATGCGCTGGCGCTTGGCATTGCGCTTGGCGTCATTGCGTTTGCCATCCTGGCGATATTCGTCAATATGCTGGCGGCGTTGCTGGCGCTGGCAGGCTTCCTCTATTACGTTTTCATCTACACCATCTGGCTGAAGCGCACCTCGAAGCACAACATCGTTATTGGCGGCGGAGCGGGCGCATTCCCGCCGCTGGTCGGCTGGGCGGCGGTCACCGGGTCGCTGGCGCCGGAAGCGCTGATTCTGTGGCTGATTGTATTCTTCTGGACGCCGCCGCATTTCTGGGCGCTGGCGCTTATCCGCGAGAAGGATTACGCGCGCGCTGGGGTGCCGATGCTGCCGGTGGTGGCTGGCGATGTCGAGACGCGCCGACAGATCGTGCTCTATACGATCTATATGCTTGCGCTCACCGCGCTGCCGACGCTGCTGGAGATGCTGGGCTGGTTCTACCTGCTGGCGGCGGCGATCTTCGGCGGTTTGTTCCTGCACTATGCGCTGAAACTTCGCCGCGACGGATCAACCGCGACTGCCTGGACGCTCTACAAGTACTCGTTGCTCTACCTGGCGCTTCTCTTCATAGCAATGGTCGTGGATCGCATGGTGTTTGCGTAAACCCCTAATCCCTAACCCCTAATCCCTCACCATCGCCGTGGCGCGGGGGGCGCGAGACGCGGGTTGAGGAGCGTATGCTTCTCCCCGCGTCGTTCGTTGGCGGCAGCATATTGAACGCAGGACATGCATGTTTTGGGCGCCCGCGCAAAGGCGCAAGACAAGAGTCAGGGAGGTTAAGGTTACGAGTGGGAAAGATAACCCCTAACCCCAGACTGTGGTATCATGATCTCAGGAACAACGCCGCCAATCCCGATGATCGACACACCATCCATTTCGCCGACCGAATCATTCTGTGATGCGAGCCGCTTGTGCTACAGTGTCGCTGGCGCTGGCAAGCGCGCCGTTGTGTTGTTGCACGGCTGGGGAGACACGAAAGAGATCTGGCGCTCTACGCTCGCGGCGCTGGCGTCACGCGCCCGCGTTTTTGCGCTCGATCTGCCGGGGCACGGCGGCTCGCCGCGCGATGGCGCTGAACGCATGCAGCACGTTGCCGCGCGGGCGGCTGCGTTCTGCGACGCGCAGGGGATCGATAGGATCGGGCTGGTCGGGCACTCGATGGGCGGCAATGTGGCGCTGGAGTTGACGCTGACGCATCCGCACCTGGTGGAACGTCTGGCGCTGGCGGCGCCTGCGGCGCTGGTGTCGGCGATGCCGCCATATACGCGGTTTTACCTGCACAATCGGTATGGATGGGCGGCGCTGCGCGCATCGCTGTTCTTCTATCGAGGGATCGACGCACTATCGCGTCACTGGCGACCGATTGCCGGACTGGAACGCATCCTGCCGGGTCTTCGTCGCTCTGCATATGCGAAACGTCACGATCCTGAAGGATTGCGCCGTTTGCTCACCGGGCTGTTTGCCAATTCGCTTGAGGACCGCCTGGATCAGGTGCGCGTTCCGACACTTGTGATCAGCGGCAACCTCGATGTCATTGCGCCGGCAAAGCTGTCGCGGCGGGTGGCATCCGCCATCCCCGGAGCGCAGTTCATTCTGATCCGCGGGGCGCTGCACCATCCGATGGACGAACAGCCAGAAGCGTTCCAGCGCGTGTTGCTGGAGTTTCTCGACCGATGGGCAGGCGGCAGCGGCGTCCATGCCTGACCCGCCCTGCCCGCACCATCAAACGTTTCCAGCGGTGTTCGATGTAACCGGCGCGGCAATATTGAAGGCGACCTGTAGGGAGGAGGAGGATATGACCCGATTTCATGATCCGCGCCTGCCCGACATCCTGCGACATATGCGCTGGTCGGCGTTGCCGGAACGGTATGTTCTGGCGGGGATCGATCCGCGCGAAGCAGCGGTGGTGATTCGCCTGCTTGGCGGCCTGCGCGCCCGGCTGTGGCAGTTGTTTGTCGCTCCCGACACGATCACCTTCATTGTGCCTGAGAACGACTGGCGCAATATCAGCCCGGCATTCCCGCGCGCCCGCGTCGAACGTCCGTACCGCGTCGTCAGTTTCGAGGTTGATCTCCCGCCCGACCTGAGCGGCTTCCTCGCTGTCATCAGCAATGCGCTGGCGGCAGAAGCCGTGCCGATTATAGCGATCTCCGGCTTCAGCCGCGACCATCTGCTGCTGCGCGAAGCCGATCTCGACCGCGCGCTGGCGGCGCTCGACGCGCTTGTGTCATCGGCAGCGACGGAAGAGTGAACGCGCGACGTATGCACCACGTCTCTCGCCTCACTGCTGCGCGCGTCGCCGCCGAAACACTGGTCGCGTCCGGTCGCATTTCCGGTGTGGTTGTCGCTGTCGCAACAGGCGACCAGAAACCGGACGTCTTTGCAGTCGGCACGGACGCTGACGGACGCACGCTCGTTCCTGGCGATCTCTTCCCGGTGGCTTCGATTACAAAGCTGGCGACAGCGCTGGCGGTGCTGCGCCTGATTGATCGCAGGCTGATCGACCTGGACGACCCGGTTGATCGATACGTTCGACGGGCTGAACCGCATCCTGGCGTGACCATCCGCCGATTGCTCTGTCACACGGCAGGCTTCGCCATTGACCTGAACGCCAGCGCAGCGCCGTATGAACCGGGGTTGACGTGGGAGACGCTGGCGCAGGCGTGTCTGCAGGCGACACTGCATCACCCGCCGGGGAGCGAAGTGCTCTACAGCAATATCGGGTATGGCTTGCTGGCGCTGGTCGCGGAGGCGCGCACCGGCGCGCGCTTCAGCGATGTGTTGCGCGATCTGGTGCTGACGCCGCTCGGCATCGAGGGGTATCTGGGAGAAGAACCGCCGCGCGCGCCGGCGCGCATCGCCGATGTGCGCGGTCGTCACCGCGCAACGCCGCTCGAACCGTTCAACTCGTCGTTCTGGCGGTCGCTGGCGTTGCCCTGGGCAGGGTTGGTGACAACGGCAGCGGGTGCGCTGGCGCTGGTGCGTGCGTTTTGCGGGCATCCGCCGGGTTTCCTGAGTCCGCCGCTGCGAACTGAAGCGATAACCAGTCAGACGGATGACCTGCCCGGCGGATTCATCGAGCCGTTGCGCTGGAGTCCCTGCCCCTGGGGGCTCGGGCCGGAAGTGCGCGGCGTGAAGGAACCGCACTGGATTCCCGCTGGCGCTGGCCCTGATTCGTTTGGACACATGGGTGCGTCTGGATGTCTGGCGTGGGCAGCGCCAGGGAGTGGCGTCGCCTGGGCAATTCTCGGCGCGCGCACCGCCGACAACGGCTGGCTGCTGCGCCATTCAGGAGCGATCAGTGCAGCGATCTGCGGCAGGGGGTGAAGCGGAAGTGAGAGGTAAGTGGCGCGAGGCGAGAGTAGAGCAGGTTGCGAGGTGGCAAGGTTGAAAGTAGCGTGAGGCGCAAGAGGAGTTCTGAGAAGATAGGCGCGTTAGCGCCCTCTGCGCATCTGTGGTAACAAGATGCGAAGGTGGAAGGCGAGCGTTATGCGCATTCCAGGTTGAACGTTGACACCAGGGTGCGGAGGTGCGATCGTCTCGACAGAGCGTGAGTCATGGCAGGCTGAGAACGTAAAAGGGAAAGCGAAAGGCAAGAGCGAGCGATCTAACCCCTAACCCATCAACAGATCGCAACAAAGGGCATAAAGCGCGCGTACTATTCGCAGGGAAGCGATCAATCAGGCTTATCGCACCATAGAAAATGAGGAGCGAGATGAACGGGAACGGTTATCGAAACAACTCAGGCGGTTTTGGCATTCCGCCGCTCTACATCTACATCGGCATCGGGATTGCGGCAATTATCATTGTTTCCATCATTGGCGGGTTGTTGAGCGCAGGGGTGCAGGCATATTTCGCCGTTGCCGCAGGCATCCTGCTGGTGCTGGCGAACCTGCGTGATCTCCTGAGCGGAGTCAACAGCAGCGCCGCGCTAATGAACACTATGATCGGCGCAGCGCTGATCTTTTTCTTCCTGGGAAGCGCCTTTGGCTGGATCTGGTACATCCCGGCGCTGTTGCTGCTGATTGCTGCGGCGCCGCTCGGATTGCGCCGCGCTGATGTCTACCAGGTCTACCTCGATGCCGCGCGCTCGATGGCGGTCAATGTGCGTCGCGCCGTGAGCGGGCGCACGCGTGTGCCATGAAAACCGGAGGACGCTGCGGGCTGAAGTCCTGGCTGAGATCGTGAAAGCCCGTGTAGGGCTTCCACGTTCCGAGCGAGGGCTTCAGCCCGTAACTCAACGGATGCGCAACGTGGCGGCGCGGGTCGACCGGACGCACCTGACGTTCACGAGTTGCGGGCTGCTGTTATGAACTAAGGCGCTCTTCCCTGCGGGAAGGGAACCTGTCACCTGCGCATCCGCACTCCTTCCAGCCGCATGTGATGTGTAACGTCCCCGGCGCCTTGACAGCGCCGCAAAAATCAGGTACTATTCATAAATGATTGATGCTATCATTTGTGAAGGATGCCAGACATGGCTGAAAAGAAATCCAAAACCGACGTGACTGCGCGCGACAAGACCGGTCGGGTCACCAACCGATACTGCAACCATTGCGGGCAGCGAATCATGAACGATCGTGAGATGATCGTGATCATGGATGGACGGCGGCGCAACAAGACGTACTACCGCCGGGACTGCTTCAACCGTCTGATCGGCGCAGATCGGGAATTAGGACTGGACGGATCACAGCCCTGCCCGCTGCGCTAAATGGAAGGGGAATGCCCTATGGCGAAGTGTGATCTTACCGGCAAGAAAGTCGCCTTTGGGCGCAATATCCGTCACAAGGCGTCGGGGGGATGGGCGCGCCGCGCGCCAAAAACGAGCCGCACCTTCCGCCCCAACGTCCACCGCCACACGATCTATGTGCCAGAGATCGGGCGCAGCGTGACGCTCAATCTTTCAGCGAAGGCGCTTAGAATCATCAACAAAAAGGGGTTGCTGGCAGCGGTGCGTGATCAGGGGCTTTCGGTTGACGCATTCCTCAGGGAGCACGCACGATGACATCACAAAAAAATGGAGGACGGCGAGGACGCGGCGGACGCAAGAAAGTCTGTGAGTTTTCGCGCCTCGGCATTCTGCCGGATTATAAAGACCCTGAGCGGCTCAAGCGTTTTCTGGGACCGACGGGGAAAATTCTGCCGCGCCGTCGCACTGGTCTGACGGCGAAAATGCAACGGCGGTTGACGGTTGCGATCAAACGCGCCCGGCATATGGCGCTGCTACCGTTTGTGGAGCGTTCCGTCACCGACCGACGCCGCTGAGATCATATCTCTGCTGTGCTCGCTGCCTGTCCCTTGAATTGCCGGTAAAGCCTCGTAGAATCAGGACATCAGGCGCTTCTGGAGCGCCTGCCTGATGAAAGGAGGCTTTCCGTGACTCATACCATCCACGAACCGCATTCCCATGTGCACAGTGAGCATTGCGGGCATCTGCGCATTCTCCACGATGGACACATCGACTATCTTCACGATGGGCATCTGCACCACCCGCACGAAGGACACTACGATGAGCACGTGATCGCCGTGAGCGCCGAGAATCCCGATGGGTGCGCGCCTGTTGCGTGCGGGTGCGGGCACGACGGTTGCGGGCATCCGCTGGTTCCTCACGGCGATCACGTCGATTATCTGGTCAATGGGAGGCTGCACCACCGTCATGGCGATCACTGCGATGACCATGGTCCAGTGGCGGTGGTATGAGAAATCTGCCGGTCTGAATGTCGCTTTATGCACCGGAACGGCGCGCCGCTTCCGCCAATCGGCACTGCCGG
Source organism: Chloroflexota bacterium (assembly GCA_030550675.1). Lineage (GTDB taxonomy): Bacteria > Chloroflexota > Chloroflexia > Chloroflexales > Roseiflexaceae > Roseiflexus. The sequence goes on along the minus strand of JAUQOW010000076.1, from coordinate 656 downwards.
CAGCGACCGGTCAGTTCGAGAATATGGTTCTGCACCACAAATCCGTGCGTTTCGAGCAGGGCGTACAGGGTATCGAGCGCAGCGCAGCCCTCGATGATGAGGGTTGCGCCGCACCGCGTGCAGATAGCGTGATGGTGGTGTCCGGGAAGCGTGCGCGCATAGGCGTATGAGCCGCGTTCCGTGCGTATCCGCGAGAGCCAGCCGGTTTCCCGCAATTGCTCGACCATCCGATACGCGGTTGCCCGACCAATGCGCTCCGGCAACGTTGCCACAGCCGCAGCCAGCGCTTCCGTGCTGAACAGCGTGTGCTGCCCGGCAATCCAGGCGATTATCGCGCGTCGCGGCTTTGTCAGGCGAATCTGCCCATTGCGGCACGCCTCGATGACCAGGCGTTCCCAATCAACCGCGCTGATGGTGACAATGGTGCTGTCCGAATAATTTGCGTCGGTCACGCCGCAAGGCTTCTGTCCGGTTGCTGTCAATCCTGTTCTTCTAACAGGGAGATCAACCAGATATTGGAAAATCTCGTAATCGGCGTTGGCTTCGGCAGGCTCAGCCAGCGTTGGCTGTGCCAGCCGAAGCCCACGCCAAACCCGCCACAGGTGCCGGCGGGTTTGGCCGGGTTTAGATAGATATTACAGTCAGACGAGATCAAA
>JAUQOW010000310.1 GCA_030550675.1 Chloroflexota bacterium | reverse complement strand
GGAGTCCTGTTCCTGACGCTGGTCGGCGCGGCGGTGCGCGGCGAACCGGCGCTGCGGCGCGATCTCTGGCGAGTGATGGCGCACATCGGAGCTGCGGTGCTGGGGGTGATGGCGATTCTGGCGATAGGGTTCGTGCTTGTCGGACTGCCGTTCACCTTCGTGGCGGCGCTTCTGATGGCGGTCAACGAAGTGCTGGGCGTGCTGGCGTTCAGCCTGATCCTGGTTGTCATTATCTGGGTGCAAATTTACGTCGGTTTCGCCAACGAGGCGATTGTGATGAGCCGGGTGGGACCATTGCGCGCGCTGAGGGCGAGTTTTGAACTCGTGCGCCGCAATCTGTGGGGCGTCGTCGGGTTCCTGCTTCTTTCGCTGCTGATCACGCGCGGCACCGAGGTCATCTGGGAAATGCTGGGGACCTCGACGCTCGGCGGAATGGCGGCGGCGCTCGGCAGCGCTTACATCGGCGCTGGTCTGGCTGCGGCGCGAATGGCGTTCTACCGCGAACGCCTGCGCCGCCTGAGCGAACAACAGGTGATCCGCCCAGGCATGTAAACCATAGTCAATAATGAGTCGTCTATGACAACAGAACCACTGCGATCGGTCGATGCGACCGGCTACGACGAAAATCAGATCCAGGTGCTTGAAGGGATGGAGGCGGTTCGCCGCCGTCCCGGCATGTATATTGGTCCGACCGACATCAACGGTCTGCACACGATGGTGCGCGAGGTTGTTGATAATTCGGTCGACGAAGTAATGGCGGGGCGCGCCACAACAGTCGAGGTGACCATCCATAAAGACGGATCGGTGACCGTCGCCGACGACGGCTATGGCATCCCAACCGGTCCGCACCCCAAGTTGGGCGTCAGCACCCTTCAGGTGGTGATGACGATGCTCCACGCTGGCGGGAAGTTCGACAATAAGAGCTACAAGGTTTCATCCGGACTGCACGGCGTCGGCGTGTCAGCCGTCAATGCGCTTTCCGCGTATATGCGCGTTGATGTCCATAATGCGCGCGACGGCATGCATTACTACCAGGAGTATCGCTGCGGCGTGCCGCTGTGCGAGGTGCAGAAGGTCGGTCCAACCAACCGGCGCGGAACGATCACGCGCTTCCTGCCGGATACGACGATTATTCAGACGCTGGACTACAACTTCAAGACCCTGGCGCAACGCTTCCGCGAAATGGCGTACCTCAACAAAGGGTTGCGCTTCAAGTTCGTTGATGAGCGCGACGGGAATGAGGTCAACTTTTATTTCGAGGGCGGCATCCGCTCGTATGTGCGCCACCTCAACAAAGACAAGAACGTGCTCCACAAGCAACCGTTCTACGTCGAACGCACTGTCGATGATGTGATGGTAGAGGTGGCGTTGCAGTACACCGAAAGCTTCGACACCGACTCGGTCTATGCGTTTGCCAACGGCATCAACAACACTGATGGCGGCGCGCACGTCGCCGGTTTTCGCAGCGCGCTGACGCGGGTGATCAACTCATATGCGCGCAGTAAAGGGTTTCTCAAGGAAAATGAAGGGAACCTGACCGGCGATGATGTGCGCGAGGGGTTGACCGCCGTGATCAGCGTCAAGCTGCGCGACCCGCAGTTCAGTTCGCAAACTAAGGAGAAACTGGTCAGCCCTTCCGCGACCAGCGCGGTCAACACGGTGTTTGGCGACGCCTTCAGCGCCTGGCTTGAGGAGAATCCGCAGGAAGCGCGACGGATCGTTGAGAAGTGCATCGCAGCGGCGCGCACCCGCATCGCCGTGCAGAAAGTGCGGGAAACTGCGCGCAAGAGCGCCATGGAGGGGTTCTCGCTGCCGGGCAAACTCGCTGATTGCTCGGATACCAACCCGGCGCGCACGGAGTTGTTCATCGTCGAGGGTGATAGCGCTGGCGGGAGCGCCAAACAGGGGCGCGATCGGCGCTACCAGGCGATCCTGCCGCTGCGCGGCAAGATTCTAAATGTTGAGAAGAGCCGCCTGGATAAAATGCTCTCAAACAATGAGGTCAAGGCGCTCATCACCGCCATCGGCGCAGGCGTCGGCGATCAGTTCGACCCGTCCAAACTGCGGTATCACCGCATTATTCTGATGTGCGACGCGGACGTGGACGGCAGCCACATTCGCACGCTGCTGCTCACGTTCTTCTTCCGGTACATGCGCCAGATTATCACCAATGGGCATCTCTACCTGGCGCAACCGCCGCTGTACCGCATCGTGCACGGGAAGACTGAAAAGTATGTCTTTACCGACGCAGAGCGCGATCAGTACCTGGCGACGCTGTCGCCTTCAGAGCGCAATAAAGCAGTCGTGACCCGCTATAAAGGGTTGGGCGAGATGAACGCCGCGCAGCTCTGGGAAACGACCATGAACCCGCTCAATCGTCTGCTTTTGCAGGTGACGCTCGAAGATGCGCAACAGGCGGACGAAACCTTTACCATGCTGATGGGCGATCTGGTCCCGCCGCGGAAACGTTTCATTCAAACCCATGCGCTTGAGGTGCGGAACCTGGATATCTGATGAGGAAGAGCAACCAAAACCCAGACAATCACGCCAGCGCCTGTGAAGCGGTCGGCGCTGGCTGAGGCTGTCGAAGTCAGCGCCGATCACGAGATTGTCCAATATCTGGCTGATCTTCCTACGAGAAGGGATGATGCCATTTTCCTTCAACATCTTTGCCCGAAAACGATTAACGCGAAGACGCGAAGGCGCAAAGGCTTGCAGTTACGACGAGACGCCTTCGCGCCTTTGCGTTATCTCCGGGCAACCCTCTACGGTCGCACGATAATTCTGGCTATCGTCACCCACTCACCCGCATTCCCGGCGTAATCGATTGGCTGCACACGCAGCAGATGCTCGCCGGGCGCCAGCGGCGGCGCTTCGATCTCCGGCAGGGGTGTGAACCATTCCGAGACGCCAGCCGGGTCGTCGCCGATGTAGATGCGGTAACCGGCAACCCCGGAAGCGGCGTCGCCAGCCGGTTCCCACGAGATCAGCGTCGCCTGTCCAGACTTCAGGGACAATGGCGCCATCGCTGGCGGCGGTTCCGGCGGGGTTGTGTCGTAGCCTATTGGACCGAATGCAGCGACTGTCTGCTGCCCGTTGCGGTCCCACCCGCGCACGAAGAGCGTGTGTAAGCCTTCACCTGCTTGAGCGAGACTGACGCTCCCGTTCGGCGTCGTCATCTCCGGCGCCGCGCCGACTGGATCGACGCCCCACGCCGCCCGATACCCAGCCGCCATCGCCGTGCCGCTGAACTCGATGCGCACATCGCCGCTGTACCAGCGCCCGATTTCTGCGCCGGCAAAGCCAATTCCTTCGACGTTCGACAGCGGTGCACTACCGGCAATCAGCACCCTGCCGCCATGCTGATTGCACCCGCCCATCTCCGGCAGATCATACCCCTCTGCGAAGCGCAAGGGCACAGAACGTCGGTTGCGCGCCCAGGGTCCCTCTGCGGTGAACGCCGTGAAATGCAGATGCACTATTCCTGGCGATCCGCGATCACCAACGGCGCCGATCACCTCGCCGCGCGCCACGATTCGCCCAACCTGCGGATTTTCGGCGCGCTGCATATGCGTATACATGGTGTAGAGGTTGCCCTCATGACGGAGGATAAGGGTGCCGCTGCGCCGCGCCCACACGAAGATCACGCCGTCAGCGGCGGCGCGCACCGGAGCGCCAGCGCTCGGACCGCCGACCCGAACCAGATCAAGGGAGTAGCGATCCCAGCCATTGTGGGTGCCGCAGGCGTACCCCTGAATAATGCGCCATTGCTCACCGGGAGGCGTCGGCAACCAGAGTTCGGGAGCGACGCCAGCGTGGTCTGCTGCTGTAAGCGGCGACGCCTGGACCAGCGCGACAAAAAAGAACGCAAGCGCCAGCCAACGCAGCAGACGTCTGCTTCGTGACATCATACAGTCGTCGTGGACTTGTTTACTTTTCTTTCACGTTTTGCAAAGCGCGGCGAGGATACCACAGAAAAGCGCGCGCGTCAAATGAACCGGCCCTGGCCTTTTTCCTTACCGGGCAGGCTGTTGTGGAACTTCCAGGGTGCAGCCGCAGGTCAGGGGGAGCGTCACCGGCGCCTGAAGCGTTGCCGGTGAATGACCGGGACGAAAGTGGAAGACCGCGCCGCTGCGCGGATCGACCACTACAACATCGAGTACGCCGTGCTCCAGGTAGAATGGCGCGCCGTCAGGACCCAGGTCTTTGTCTTCGTACCCCGGGCTCAGGATTTCAACAACCGCGACTGGAACTACGTTCAACGCCTCATCGCTGTCCGGCGGCTCTTCACAAAAGATGGCAAGATCCGGTCGCTTGATCGAACCTTCAGGATCAGGGAAACGGATGAGCACGTCGGCGAGCGTGAAGCACGCACAGCCCGTTGCTTCGCCCTGTGAAGGACGGATCGATCGCTCGATCCGCTGCAGCATTTTTTGATGCCGGCTGGATGGCGAGGCTTCCCAGCGTGTTCTGCCGCGCACGTACTCCAGACGCACCGGCGCGCCGCTGGCGTCGGTCTGCAGGATCAGTTCCTCAATAGAAACCGCAGGAGTCGCCACCGCTATCTCTCTGCATTGCATTTTCCCCTGCTCAGGATACCCAATACATTGTGCAAGGTCAAGCGTCTCCCGCCTCTGGCGCTCAAACATTCACGCTGGCAGACGCACGCTGCTGACGGACGCCAGCAGGCGATGCCGCATGCAGTGCACTGATCGCCTGTTGCAAATTCGCAAAAGTGCGTATTTGCTCGAGTGCAACGCCTAAACCCACAACCGTCTGCGCCACTTCAGGGCGAATGCCGACCACGACGACCTGCGCGCCCAGTAGACGCGCGGCGTCGGCAGCCCGCAGGATGGTACGGGCGACATGTGTATCGACAAGGGGTACGCCAGTGATGTCAAAGATGACATAATCTGCACGTTCGCGCTCGACGGCGTGCAACACGTTAGAGCATGATCGGAAACTATTTTCTCGGATAGAGACGATTGAGTAACATTGTCGCTGAACCGAGATAGATAAACGCTTCACTCGATTCCGGGTCGCGGTTATACTCACG
>JAUQOW010000075.1 GCA_030550675.1 Chloroflexota bacterium | reverse complement strand
CCGCCGCCGACGACCCCGCCGGGGACGCCGCCGCCGACGACCCCGCCGGGGACGCCGCCGCCGACGACCCCGCCGGGGACGCCGCCGCCAGAGACGCCACCCGAAACGCCGCCGCCGGAGACGCCGCCGGAGACGCCGGTGCAGGAGCAGCAGCGAACAGCGACGCCAACCGAGACGTCCGTATCGACCGCGACGCCGACATTGACGCCGACTCCGACAGCGCCAATGCCCGTCACATTGCCTGAAACCGGCGCACCTGCTACTGGCGGCGCGCCGCTAGTCCTGCTCGTACTGGCGCTGATTGTGGCGGTTGGGGGCCTGATGGCGCGCAGTCGCAAGGCATAACCCGGAGTAGACTCAACGCAGCAGAAGAAATGCCGCTTGTGCTGCCCATTGTGCGATGATGACGCGTTTTGTTCTCATGCTTGCTCTGGTCATCGGCAGTATATGCGGTGCAGCGGCATCCGCCGACGCCATCGACCGCAGCAGCGGTGAAACGCTGCTTGTTCAGTCAACAGACGGCAGAACGCGGATCGTCTGGAGTCCGACCGCGCCTGATCCTTCCCTGCCGGTTGAACCGGTCCTGGTCGCGCTGCGTGTGATTAGCGACACGGTTATTGAGCCGCGTCTGCTGGCGCTCGACGATACGCCGTGGGCAGGCGAGTCTGATGACCTTTCCCAGGCGCCTGTCTTCGTGCTGCGTGAGTCGCGTCAGCGCAGCGAGCGACTGGCTGTCCTGGCGCTCAACCCGGTCTACCTGCGTGATGGGCAGGCGCGTATGGTGCGCACGCTCGAGGCGCTGGTCGAGGGCGTCGTTCCACTGCACGAATCTCCCGTTTCCCCCGCTGCTTCGTCCCTTGCAGCGGCAGCGTCGGTCGCCGGTCGTCCGCCTGCCTTTCCGTCGCCTCCGGCGCTGCGGGTGCGGGTGGATCGCGCGGGAGTGCAGATCGTCCCCATCAGCGCTCTCCACCCGGCGATGATCAGCGCCCCGGAGCGCATCAGGCTCAGTCGCGCCGGAGTAGAGATCCCGATTGAACTGCGCGACGCGAGCGGCAATGGCATCTGGGGCGATCCGGGCGATGAGCTGCGTTTCTATGCACCGCCGCCGGGTGATCGCTGGAACCGCAGCGATACGTACTGGATCACGCTGGAAGACGGTGCGCGATTGCGCATAAACACTCGCGTCACAGGCACGCCATTGAGCGAAGCGCCATCCACCGCTCTGGAGCGGGGTGTCGTGCGTGGCACGACCTACTACGACTCGCGACGCCCCGGCAGCGACGGCGACCACTGGTTTGCGAAATTGCTGCGTGCTGAAGCCGGGCAACCGGCAGACGATCAGGCGATCATGACCGTTCCGTTGACGACCACCCTGCCAGCGGCGACCGGAACAGTGACCCTGACGGTCAACGTCCACGCGCAATCCGGCAGCGCACGGCGTCTGACTGCGTCGGTCGAGTCAGTCAGCGGAGCGCCAGCGGAGTGGACTGGCAACGGCGATGCGATCCTGACGCTCGGCGTGGCGGGCAGCTCTGCCGCAGCTACGCATGCGCGCCTGACTCTGACTGCGATCAGCGGGTATGTGCAGGTCGCTGTGGATACGATTGAATGGCTGCGACCGGTGCAGTTGCAGTTCGGCGATAAGGGCGCGGTCTTTCGCGGCGCGCCTGACCAGCGCGCGTATCGGTGGACGGGTGCGCCCGTCGGGTTTGATGTCTACGACATCACCGATCCCCTGGCGCCGGTACGATTACAGTTGTCTTCTGGTTCTTCATTTGAGGACAGCATGCCAGGGCGCTTGTATCTGCTAACCGGCGCCGGAACCGTGTTTGCGCCGACGGTCGAACCGTTTACGCTGCCAGCGCTGCCGACCGCTGATGTGCTGTATATCGCTCCCTCGATGCTGCACACTGCACTGACGCCGCTCATCGATCTGCGGCGCGCGCAGGGATACAGCGCGGCGGTTGTCGATGTGCAGCATATTTACGATGGTTGGAGTTACGGTCAGGTTGATCCCGACGCCATCCGCGCCTTCCTGCAATTTGTGCGCCCTCATGCAGTGACGTTGGTTGGCGACGGCAGTTCCGATCCGTTCGACTATACTGACCGTGGTGCGAAGAACGTCAACCTGATCCCGCCGTACCTGGCGATGGTCGATCCATGGCTGGGCGAAACCGCGTGTGAAACGTGTTATGCGCAACTCGACGGTGAGCGACCGACTGATGACCGCTTGCCGGATGTCTGGTTGGGGCGGCTGCCGGTGAAAAGCGCTGCTGAGTTGCAGACGCTGGTCGCCAAAATCATCAGGTACGAGACGACGCCTTCTGGCGGAGCGTGGCGCGGTCGGATGATCTACCTGGCGGATGATGCCGACGCTAGCGGCGACTTTGCTGCGCAGGCAGAGGCGAGCATCGCGCTTCAACCGCACGGGGTCCAGATCAGCCGGGTCTTTTTCGGCGACGGTGCGGGGCAGATTCCAACAGCAGCGGCGGCGCGGGCAGCGACGCTCACGCAGTTCAGCGATGGCGCCGCGATCGTGGCTTATGTCGGGCATGCACACCAGCAGCAGTGGGCGGTGACTGAGTTGAGTGCGCCAGAAAACTGGCTGCTCCATCGGAACGATGTGGCGGCGCTGACGAATGGCGAGCGGCTGCCGGTCGTGCTGGCGCTCACCTGCCTGAGCAGCGCCTTTCAGTGGCCCTCCTACGTTGGTATGACCATCGACGAGGCGCTGCTGTTGCACGAGAAGGGCGGCGCTGTAGCGGTCTGGGGTCCGACAGGGCTTGGCGTATCGTATGGGCACGATAAACTGCAACGAGGATTCTTCCGCGCTCTTTGGTCGCCAGCACCGGATACAGGCGTTGAACGCGCCGCGCCGCTCGGTGCGTTGACCAGCGCTGGCTTCCGGGAACTGTTCACCGGCAGCGCGTGTTGCCAGGAAACTCTCTTCACCTACGTGCTGCTCGGCGATCCGCTGACGCCGCTGCGGGTGACAGCAGGAGCGCGTGTGATGTTGCCGCTGGTGCAGCGATGATCCCCCTGCTCGTCGTTGCAAATGCACTTTGCACCTTGAAGAGGAGCAATAATCTATGGGTATCACGCAGCGAAAGGCTGTTATTCTGGTTCTCGGGATGCTGATTGGCGGGAGTGCTTTGTTATCTGGCGTGCTCTTGCTCAATCAGAACTGGATCATTGCTGCGGTCGTCGGGGCGGCGGCCATCACTGACGCCGCGCTGTTGGCGGCATATCTTCGCGGATGGCGGTACGTGCCAGAGGTGCTGGTCATCACTGCGGTGTTTATTGCTGCGTTTGTCACCGAAATTGTCCCGTTAAGCAACGGCGCTGACCTCCCGCTCTCGTTGCTCATCCCGACAGTGCTGGCGCTGGCGTTGACCAGCCCGGCATGGGTGATGGTCAGCGCCTCTCTGACGGTTGCCCTGTACCCTTGGTCGCGTGCTTGCGGCCGGGCTGACGCTCAATATCTTCTATCCCATCGTGTATGCCATCATCGTTGGCGTTCTGCTGCTGGCGCGCGCCGTGCTCGACACCACGGCGCGGCAGGCGGAAGAGGCGCGGAAACGCGCAGAAGCGGCGCAGATGCGGGCGGAGGAGCAGGCGCGCGCGCTGGAAGCCGCCAACGCCGCGCAACAGGCGCAACTCGAAGAACAGCGCCGCCTGCTCGATCTGGTCGCTACCCTCGAAATCCCGGCGCTCACCCTTACCGACGGGGTCCTGTTCGCGCCGATCGTCGGCAATCTCGATAGCCGCCGTTCAGCGTTGCTCACCGCGCGTCTGCTCGAAGCGGCGCACGACTGCCGCGCGCATCACGTCATCATCGACATCGCCGGCGTCTCGACCGTGGATACGGTCGTTGCTCAGGCGCTGATCCAGACGGCTCAGGCGCTCCGGCTGCTCGGCTGCCGCGTGACGTTGAGCGGCATCTCAGCGGATGTGGCGCTGACACTCACGCAGCAGAACATCCAGTTGAGCGACATCGCCACGGTGCGCAGCCCGCAGGAAGCGCTGATGGCGCGATATGCGTGATAGTCGCTATGAGGCTGAGCATGCCGCGCGCGTAGTGCGCTGCGAACCAGTCGCTGACGGCGTGGTGTTTGAGGTCGATCTCACCCGCGCATACGGCGTGCCGCTGCTCCTCGAATGACAGCGCGTGTTCGACTGGCGTCGTGAAACGGGCGCCGGTCGGGCGCGCCTGATCCTGGAAGACTATGCGCGATGCGGCTATCAGGACTCAGCCTTTACGATCCTTCACGAGAATGACACGTCGGACGGCGGCGAGGTTGCGCCGGGATGACAGTGCCTATGGCTGCCATTTTTGAGGAAGATCCGCTGCTTGTCCACTGCTCGCTGAACCAGGCGATCACCTGATCGATCCAGCGTTGCCACGCTGGACGACGGCGCACCGTGATGTCGGGAAGGCGCACCCCGTTGATGCCAGCGCCGCGCAGCACCAGAAAGCACACCTGGTCGCCTTGCTCACACCCGATCCACCCGTGGAGCGTGCGCCCGTCCGCAAGGCGCACCTGCACAGCGGCATTGAACACCCGCAGGTTGACGCTTTCCTCCCACGTTTGTGAAAATGTGATTTCCCGATAGGGAATGCCATGCTGGCGCAGCGTGGCGGCTATGGCGTCTCTGTGGGTGCGTATCTCCGGTGAGCGGATATACTGCACCGCTATGGCGATCATCAGGCAGAGAAGCGCGCTCGCCGCCATGCATGCCGCTAGCAGATACCGACGATCGTTTTCAGCGATCACAGGCGAACCCTGCGGATTGACGGTTTCCTCTCGTGCGATTATACTACACTTTATCGCACTATTCTTCGCGCCTTCCGCCACAAGGACGCGCCATAGACTCCGGGCTGCGCCCGCGGGTCCCTCTGGTGCATCTGGAAGGCGAAGGCGATCCCGGACTCGCGCCAGTTGGACGACCAGGAGGTTGAAGATGTGTCCCCCGGAAACGCTTGCCAGCATGCGGTCTCCTGAGATCAGCCGCCGCAACCTGCTCACATTCGGTCTTGGCGCCGTCGTCGCCGCTGCGCTGCCGGTCGGATCGGCGCAGGCGGCGACGGTGCGCCGCACGACCTTCCGGAATGTGCTCGACCTGACCCATGTGCTTGGCACACAGTTTCCGCTCTTTCCCGGAGCGGCGCCATTCCGCATTCAACAGGCGGTCTCGCACGACAAGGATGGGTACTATGGGAATATTCTGACCTACTGGGAACATTCAGGGACGCACATGGACGCGCCGGTGCATTTTGCGCCGAATGGGTTGTTCGTCGATCAGTTGAAGGTGGAAAATCTGGTCGTTCCGGCGGTGGTGATCAACATCACCGAGAAAGTGCGCCGCGATCCTGATGCTGTGGTCACGCCAGACGACATTCGCGCCTGGGAGCGGCGTTACGGGCGCATTCCCGACAACGCCGCCGTGCTCATGGCAAGCGGATGGGGCGCGCGAGCAGGTTCGGTTGAGGCGTTCCGCAATGCTGACAGCAGCGGCGTCATGCACTTCCCAGGCTTTGGCAAGGAGGCTATCGACTTCCTGCTGACCGAGCGGCGCATCGCTGGCATTGGGGTGGATACCCTGAGCCTCGATCACGGTCCATCAACGACGTTTGCCGTCCACTACACGCTCCTGCCGACCAACCGCTGGGGACTGGAGAACCTGGCGAATCTGGAATTGATCCCGCCAAGCGGCGCGACGCTCTTTGTCGGCGCGCCGAAGATTGCGGCGGGTTCCGGCGGACCCACGCGCGTCATGGCAGTCTGGTAAAGCGTCAGATGACGAACGCCTCGAGCTCCGGAACGACCGACGCGCCGGTGCGCGGCATCACCATTTCACGGTAGCGACGCTCCTGACTGGCGCTGCGCACCAGTTCATACAGGTCGTCACGGCGTTGCGGATCGTCGAAACTGCGGGCAAGGCATTCGAGTCGCAGCCGGCACTCTGGCATGGTGGTCAGCCGATACATCGGTTGACCGCAACACTCTGTTTTGCTCAGCAATCCGGCGTTTGCCAGTTCGTCAAGCGCTTCGGCGATCGCCCACGGGCTTTCGCCCAGGCGTTGTTGCGCCTGCGCCGCGCTCATGCGCAGCCACGGATATTCGGCGAATAGCAGAACGAGTCGGAGCTTCAGCAGCGAGTCGATCTGTCCAGGGGAAATGAGCCCTTGTTCATAGCGCTCCATTGCTCACCTCATTGTGAGAACTTCTGCAAGGCGGCATCGCCTCGATTTCCATAGGCGGACATCGTTCACTCCCGTTCCGCCTCAGCGACGTGGATTGCGGAGACATGCAGAACTCATCCGGTGTCAGGAGCGAATCACGCATTCCCCCCGATGCGGTAGAAGCGCATATTTCAGACGCTTACCTCCTGATCTATGACCCATCGTAACACGGTCTGCGCCGACAGTGGGGCGGAGCGTTGCTACGCACAGTGAATGTTCCGCAACCTTTGTCCGCTTCCGGCGGCATTTCCTGTATCAACCCCCACGAATTATGGCAAGGAAGCGTCACTGTCTGTTGCGTGTTCTTCACCCCCTGGCTTTCTATCGCGGCGTATACTGTCAAGCGTGCTACACAACACTGTGTTCCCTTTTGCCATATCTCTTGCCAGAGTCGGCTGACGTGACAGCATCCGCCGGGCCGCCTCTTGTTGCATGCTCTGGCTTGCGAGGAGGTTATCATGAAACGGAGTTGGGTAACGCTGGAAGGCAACGAAGCGGCCGCGAGCATCGCGTACCGCTTGAGCGAAGTCATTGCGATCTATCCCATCACACCCTCAACGCCGATGGGCGAACTGGCGGATGCCTGGGCTGCCGCCGGAAAGCCCAATCTGTGGGGCACCACGCCGCTGGTCATCGAAATGCAGTCGGAAGGCGGCGCGGCTGGCGCGTGCCACGGCGCATTGCAGCGCGGCGCGCTGACAACGACGTTCACTGCGTCGCAGGGGTTGTTGTTGATGATTCCAAATATGTACAAGATCGCCGGTGAACTGACGCCGACGGTCTTTCATATTGCGGCGCGCTCGATTGCGACGCATGCGCTGTCGATCTTCGGCGATCATCAGGACGTCATGGCAGTGCGGCAGACCGGGTGGGCGCTCATGGCGTCGTCGTCGGTGCAGGAGGCGCAGGATCTGGCGCTGGTGGCGCACGCCGCGACGCTGAAGGCGCGGGTGCCGTTCATCCACTTCTTTGATGGCTTCCGCACTTCGCACGAGATCAATAAGATCGAGCAACTGACCGATGATGACCTGCATGCAATGATCGATCCGTCGCTCATCGAAGCGCACCGTATGCGTGCGCTCAGCCCTGATCATCCGGTCATCCGCGGGACGGCGCAGAACCCCGACGTCTACTTCCAGGCGCGCGAGACGGTCAATCCCTTCTATGCCGCGACACCTGGCATCGTTCAGGAGACGATGGATAAGTTCGCACAGTTGACGGGGCGCGCCTATCATTTGTTCGATTACACCGGCGCACCGGATGCTGAACGCGTGCTTGTCATCATGGGGTCTGGCGCGGAAACGGCGCGTGAAACGGCGCAGTTCCTGGCGGAGCGTGGCGAGAAGGTCGGTGTGGTGACGGTGCGCCTCTATCGTCCGTTCTCGGTGGCGCATTTTGTGGCGGCATTGCCAGCGACGGTGCAGCGCATCGCGGTGCTCGACCGCACGAAGGAGGCGGGGAGCAGCGGCGAGCCGCTCTATCTCGATGTGGTGACCGCAATGGCGGAGAGCGGCCGTCACCTGCCGGTGATCGGCGGTCGCTACGGCCTGTCGTCGAAGGAGTTCACCCCCGCGATGGCGAAGGCGGTCTTCGACGAACTGGCGAAAGATCGCCCGAAGAACCATTTCACGGTAGGCATTATTGACGACGTCAGCCATACCAGTCTGGAGTATGATCCCTCCTTCTCGATTGAGTCGCCGCGCACGGTGCGCTGCCTGTTCTACGGTCTTGGAGCAGACGGCACGGTTGGCGCCAACAAGAACTCGATCAAGATTATCGGCGAAGAAACCAACAACTATGCCCAGGGCTACTTCGTGTACGACTCGAAGAAGTCCGGTTCGATGACGGTCTCGCACCTGCGCTTCGGACCGGAGCCTATCCGCGCGCCCTATCTGATCGATCGGGCGAACTTCGTCGCCTGCCATCAATTCTCGTTCCTGGAGCGCATCGACGTGCTCAAAGCGGCGGAACCGGGCGCGGTCTTCCTGCTCAACAGCATGTACGGACCGGACGAGGTCTGGTACCATCTGCCGCGCGAAGTGCAGGATGACATTGTGCGCAAGAAACTGAAGTTCTACGTGATCGACGGCGACCGGGTGGCGAAAGAGAGCGGCATGGGGCGCCGGGTCAACACGGTGATGCAGACGGCGTTCTTTGCGATTTCAGGCGTCCTGCCGCGCGAGGAGGCGATAGCCGAGATCAAACGCAGCATCAAGAAGACGTATGGCAAGCGCGGCGAAGCGGTAGTGCAGCAGAACTACCGCGCTGTCGATGCTGCGCTGGCGCGCCTGTACGAGGTTGATGTCGAGAAATTCGCCGGGTTCCGTTCCTCGAAGACGCGCCGTCCGCCGGTGCCCGACAATGCTCCCGAATTTGTCAAAGAGGTGCTGGGTCCGATGATCGCCTATGAAGGCGACAAGTTGCCGGTGAGCAAACTGCCGGTCGATGGCACCTTCCCCACCGGTACGGCGGCATGGGAGAAGCGCACAATTGCGCTAGAAGTGCCGATCTGGGAGCCGGACATCTGCATTCAGTGCGGCAAGTGCGCCTATGTCTGCCCACACGCAGTCATTCGCACGAAAGTGTACGAACCTGCCCTGCTCGAGGGTGCGCCTGAAACGTTCCTCAGCAGCGAAGCGCGCTTCAAAGAGTTCCCCGGCTACAAGTACACCCTGGCGATTTCACCGGAAGACTGCACCGGCTGCGGTTTGTGCGTCGAGGTCTGCCCGGCGAAGGACAAGCGGCAGGTCGGGCGCAAGGCGATCAATATGAAGCCGCTGGTCGAGGTGCGCGAGCGCGAAGTGCGCAACTGGGAGTTCTTCCTGACTATCCCTGATCTACCGCGCACCGCCGTGAATCCCAACTCGATCAAGAACTCGCAATTGCTCCGACCGCTGTTCGAGTTCTCCGGCGCCTGCGCGGGATGCGGCGAGACGCCGTATATCAAACTGCTGACACAACTGTTCGGTGATCGCGTGCTGATCGCCAATGCTACCGGTTGTTCGTCGATCTACGGCGGCAACCTTCCAACCACGCCGTATACGAAGAATGCCGAAGGGCGTGGTCCGGCATGGAACAACTCGCTCTTCGAAGACAACGCCGAATTCGGTCTCGGCATGCGCCTGGCGCTCGACCAGCAGCTTGAGCATGTCCGTGAACTGCTGCCGCTGTTTGCGCCGGTCGTAGGGCAGGACCTGGTGGATGCGCTGTTGAACGCCGACCAAAGCACTGAGGCGGGGATTGCTGCGCAGCGCGAGCGTGTCGAGTTGCTCAAACAGCGTTTGCGTACGCTGGATCGCAGTCAGTTCCCGGATGTCGTCGAGCGCGAGCACGAACTCCTCAGCCTGGCGGATGTGCTGGTCAGGAAGAGTGTCTGGATCATCGGCGGCGACGGCTGGGCATACGACATCGGGTACGGCGGACTCGATCACGTGCTGGCGTCGGGGTACAACGTGAATGTGCTGGTGCTCGATACCGAGGTGTACTCGAACACTGGCGGGCAGGCGTCGAAAGCGACGCCGATAGGCGCAGTCGCCAAGTTTGCGGCGAAAGGCAAAGCAGCGCCAAAGAAAGACCTCGGTCTCATTGCCATGGCGTATGGCAACATCTACGTGGCGCGGGTGGCGATGGGCGCCGATGATGTCCAGACGCTGCGCGCCTTCATCGAGGCAGAGGCGTATGATGGACCGTCGCTGATTATCGCCTACTCGCACTGCATCGCCCATGGCATCGATATGCGCAAGGGCCTCGACCAGCAGAAACTGGCGGTGCAGACCGGCTACTGGCCACTGTACCGTTACAACCCGAAGCTGGCTGCCGAAGGGAAGAATCCGCTGATCATCGACTCGAAAGACCCGACGCTGCCGCTCGAGAAGTTCATCTACAACGAGACGCGCTACCGTATGCTGATGCAGAGCGACCCGCATCGCGCGGAGGAGCTGTTGCACAAGGCGGAGGCGTCGGTGCGCGCGCGCTGGCAACACTACAAAGAACTGGCGGCGCTCAGCGAGATCAAGGCGGAGCACAATGGGCATTAGGGGTTGAAGGTTGACGGCGGGAAAATGTTCGACCCTTGAGGTCTTTGCCGCATGCGGCTCGGCCTCAAGGGTCTTACGGCAGGGAATAAGGTCCTCATAGTGCGATCAATCTGAACCTGGACAGACAAGGATGTGGAATGGCTGGCGTTGGCTGAGCCTGTCGAAGCCAACGCCAGCCGCGAAACGATCGCCGGGGGCAAGATCGTGCAACATCCCATGATCACTCCATCGGTTCTCGGTTCTCAGTTCTCGGTTCTCGGTTCTTGGTTCTCAGTTCTCCCCCAATCGCCGCCATCGTCCGACGCGCCACTTCCGCTGGCGTGCCTGAGCCGTCGATCCGGCGCAAAATCCCCTGATCTTCATAGTACGCAATCAACGGCGCAGTCTGCTGATGGTACGCGACCAGACGCTGGCGCACGACTTCAGGGCGGTCATCGTCGCGTTGCACCAGGCGCCCGCCGCGCTCACGGCAGCGCATGATGCTTGCCAGGTCGTCGATGTGCACCGGAAATGGTTCGCCTGCCCCTTCGCAGATGCGTCGTCCGCTCAGGCGACGGATGACCTCGTCATCGGCGACCTCGATGGCGATGACCATGTGCAGGACGCGGTCATAGTCGGCGAGCATGGCGGCAAGGCCCAGCGCCTGGCGCATAGTGCGCGGGTATCCATCGAGCAGCAGTCCCTGATCGGGATCAAGCGTCTCCAGGCGAGCGCGCAGCAACCGGTCCATCAGCGAGTCGGGCGCCAGTTCGCCGCGTTCGAGCAGCGGCGCCACTTCGCGTCCGATGCGGGTGCGGGCGCTGATCTCGGCGCGCAGCAGTGCGCCGGTGGAGATCGGAACCAACGCGAGCTGGTGAACGAGTTCTTCTGCAATCGTGCTCTTCCCGGCGCCCGGCGGACCCAGCAGCACAAGATTGAGGACGGTCGTCATGCTTTCCTCTTGCTCAAAGAGGCGATCATCGGGACGCATCGGACGAACCGGTAGAGACCGCATTGCATCCAGAACCTGGATCAACGGTTTCCTGCTTATCAAGTCGTTGCTCAAACGCCTCCAGCGCTGCGATCAATTGATCCTGTCGGATAGCGGCAGTGACATCGCCGCGGGTGCGTTCAAGCACAGCGCGCAGCGCGTCGGTGGTGCGTCGTAGACCGCCAGTAACGGCTTCGGGATAGTCCACCGTGATCAGCAGGCTGTAGATGTCTTCCATAATGGTCAGCAATTCAACGCCGCGCGCAGTGGCGCCGGTGCGCAGGTTATCGAGGATAGCGCGGCGCAGTTCCGACGCCGCTTCAGCCAACCCGTTGAGGTAGGCGGCGGCGTCCACCCCCAGCGACTCCGCGTCCGGCGGCGGGTCGCCGTGGAGGAAGGCGTACACCAGCGCAGCCTCGGCGTACTCCTTGAGCGCGTCCTGGGAATAGCCAGCGTACAACAGATCGGGATGGTTGGCGAGGCTCTCGCGCAGCGCGCGCGCTGACGCGCCAGCTTCCGCCAGCAACGCGGCGGCTTCGGCGAATTCGCGGCGATGGGCGGCGCGAATGGTATTGGCGCACTGGCGCGTCAGCGCGCGCGCCAGGGTCAATGCCTGCTCCCGCGCTGCGTGACACGCCTCGATCTGCGCGATAGCAGCAGCGACAACAGTGTCAATCGAGTTCATGGCGTTCCCTGTTTTGTACCGAATCTCTGGTGGGAATATGCACAGTATAGTGGATCCAGTAACTGACGAGAGCGCGTCTCCCTGGCGGGAGCACGGGGCGGGGAAATGGGCGGACGCGGCGCTGCGGGGGCGGGGTGGCAGAAGATCAAAGTGAAGGAAGTTCTCGCAGCGAGAACTTCCTTCGCGCACCTCTCAGCTTTCGAGGCGGGTCTCTTCAGTTGGCGTTTCGGCGGGCGGCGCTTCGTCGGCGCTGGTGCGGCGCAGGCTCAGGCCCATACGCTGACGCTGCTTATCGAGGCTGATAATCCGGGCAGTAATAATCTGACCGGGCTGCAACAGATCGCGCGGCTGCGTCTGCGGATCGGCGTCGAGTTCGCTGGCGTGGATCAGTCCCTCGACCGCTTCTTCAATCTGCACAAATGCGCCAAATGGTGCGACATTCGTAATCGGACCGCTGACCAGTTGCCCAAGCGAGTAGCGCTGGTCGATCGTATCCCAGGGGTTAGGTTGCAGGCGACGCAGGCTGAGACCGATCCGCTCACGTTCGGCATCGATCTCCACCACCATGACCTTCACCTCCTGCCCTGGCGACAGCACCTCGCGCGGATGGTTGACACGCTGCCAGGAGAGCTCGGAAATGTGCGCCAGACCGTCGGCGCCGCCCAGGTCAATAAATGCGCCAAAGTTTGTCAGTTGATTGACGCGCCCTGTCAAAATATCGCCAGGTTGCAGCTCCGTCAACAACCGCTGTTTCTGCGCCTTGCGCCATTCCTGCGTTGCGCTGCGCTCCGACAGCACCAACCGGTTGCGATCGCGATCCACCTCGATCACCTTCAGCGGGATCGTCTGCCCGACCATGCGTTGCAACGCCTGCTGTCGCTCCTCAGCAGCAGTGCGCCCGTGGAGTTGCGCCACCTGTGATGCGGGAACGAATCCGCGAATGCGATTGAACTGCACCAGCAAGCCACCCTTGTTGTAGCCAATCACCTGGCCCTGAACAATGCCGCCCTCAGCACTCAGGCGGGCCGCCTCTTCCCAATCGCGCGCAACCTGCACCATCGTCAGCGACAACACCAGATCGCCCTGGCGGTTTTCCGGGTCCTGAACGTACACCTGAATCCGGTCTCCCACCTTCAGGTTGTTCAGCACCTCGTCGCCTACGGCGCGCACATCAGCGATGGGAATAATACCTTCGCGCTTGGTGCCGATTGAGACCAGAATACCGCTTTCTTCAATTTTCATGACCACGCCTTCGCGCACCTCGCCGCGTTGCGGACGCGCGTAGTCGTAGTCGTCGAGCATCTGCGTCCAATCGAAATCTTCCGTTTCCTGGACGGCATCGTCGGGTACTGCCTTCATGCAGTGACCTCCAAACCATAGTCGATCAGCCATTGCCCGCCTGTATACAATGGCGCCAATAACGCTGCCTTCGTCAGGGCGGAGGGCGCTTCCAAAGACACACAGGGACATAATGTCGCGCAGCAAGCGCAACATCATCCTGCCACACACTGGCGTTGTCCTGGAGGGCGCCCACGAAGGCTCCGCTCTGGCCTGCTCCTGAAGCCCGGATCTCCGGTCGAGGTATGGGAGATGAGCCTGTGCGGACTGTTCATTTACGAGAAGCGAAGTATACACGGCGGCGGCGGACCTGTCAAGTTTGCGCACTGCATCAGGTTGCTCTATACTGCCTGTGCTGACGCCGTTATCGCTGCGGCACGGGAGTACCTTGCGTGAAACCGATCAAGCGGGTTGCCATTATCTTCAACCCTTATTCCGAGGACTCGCTGCGCATGTCCGGCGAGGTCGCCGCGTGGCTCATGGAGCGTTCGATCCAGGTCTGGCGCGGTGTGTCGCACGAAGGGCGCGCGCAGCACGCCGTCGATCATACCGACCTGGTGCTGGCGTTGGGCGGAGATGGCACGGTGCTGCGCGCCGCGCGCCTCGCCATCCCTAGCGGCGTGCCAGTGTTGCCGGTTGCGCTGGGGCGGCTCAATTTTATGGCGGAACTGGAACCGTCCACCCTTTATCAGGGGCTTGAGGATCTGCTGGCTGGTCGCTTCTGGCTCGACTCGCGCACGCTGGTCGAGGCGACGGTGCAGCGCGCTGATGGCATTACCGTCTCGCCCATCCTGGCGCTCAATGAGGTCATCGTTGCGCGTGGCGATATCAATCGCACGGTGCTCGTGGATGTTGAAATCTACGACGCTCATCTGACGACCTATCACGCTGACGGGGTGATTGTCGCCAGCGCCACTGGATCAACCGCATACGCGCTGGCAGCTGGCGGTCCGATCATCGATCCGCGCTCGACGGCGCTGGTGCTCGTGCCGGTTGCCGCTCACCTGACGAATGTGCCATCGCTGGTGCTTCACGAAGACGCCGTGGTGACCCTGACGCTGCAAAGTCGTCACCCTGCGGGATTTTCCGCTGACGGTCACGATCACATCGCCCTGCATGAAGGCGATCGTGTCATTGTCCGGCGATCGCAGCGCTGTTGCACCTTTGCGCGCGTCTATCCGCAGAGCACCTTCTACGCGCGCATGATGCAGCGCCTGCGGCGAGAATAGCGGGTGTCGAAGGCGTGAGGCAGGAGGCGCGAGGCGAGAGGGTGCAGGTGGGAAGGTTGAAGGTGGGAAGGTTGTAAGGTTGAAAGTGGGTGTCAAACGTGGAACGTGGAAAAAAAGTTCTCCTCGGCGTCCTCTGAGCCTCTGTAGAGCATCATCGGCTTGAAAGTCATCGGTTGAAGGTCGAAAGGCGGCAAGCGGCAGGCAACCCCTAACACTGAACCCCTAACCCCTACCCTGCCAGTCTCGCCGTTTCCAGCGTTGCTGTGCCTCCAACCTGTCGCAGACGCTGGATCATTTCAATTGGCGCCAGCAGGGTTGCCTGATCGCCTTCCTGAAGACGCAGATCGAGATCAGGGAGCAGAATGGATCGACTATCGCGCCGTACTTCGATCACCAGGGTGGTATAGCGCTCGCGCAGATCATCGACGCGCATGTTAACGAAGGGATGGCTGGCGGACAGGTGCGCCTCATCAGTTGCAAAAATCCGCCCGCCGACAAAAAATGCCTGGCTGATGTCGCCTGCCAGCGCCGCAGCCGCCATTGTCGGCGCCGCCAGCGCCGAGGTGCTGTACGTGGTATGAATGCCAAACATCTCCGCCAGTCGATCCGCCAGCGCATCGCTGAACGTGCGCAGCACAATATGCACATCCGGTCGATGTCGCCGCGCCGCCAGCGCAATTTGCACGTTTTGCAGGTCGTCCGAGGTCAGCGCCGCCACCGAGTAGGCTTCATCAAGCCCGGCGCGACACAGCACGTCAAGGTTGCGCGCATCGCCGACAATATCCGCTACACCTTCGAGTTGCCTGATCTGCCGGACGAATTCCGGGCGATCGTTGGTTCCCAGGCGAACAACCACGATTCGCGGGCGCGGGTTCAGGCTATGTAACTGTTTGACAACTCGAAACCCGATTTTCCCCAGACCACAGACAATAACCGTGTTATACCGTTCAGTCGGTCGCACGGGTCGTTCGGGTTTGAGAAACGCTGCTTTGCTCAGCGGCACGTTGCGTTGACGCAGCGACTCGATGCGTTCGAGCGTCCCGATCACGGTAATCCGATCACCAGCGCTCAACTGGCTGAGCGGTTGGTAGTGCATGTACCGTCCTTCCTGGCTGACGTGGTGCAGGACGCGCACATAAGTTGTCTCCTCAACGGCGCGCACAAACCCTGAAATCTGGCTGTCCTTCTGGACGACGATCTGCGCCACTCCCAGTTGGGCGTGCCCCACCATCAGGGCATAGTCAATTTCGCGGCTGACGGCGGCTGCGGCGCAGGTTGGCGCGGCGATCGCTGAGGCGCTGAAGGCGCTATTGCGTCCCAGCGCTCGTTCGAGGTTGCGGTCCAGTTCTTCGTTGAACACGCGCAGCACGACGCGGATATCTGGACGAATGCCGCGAGCGTTCAGTGCAATTTCAACATTCAGCAGGTCGTCATTGATGGCAGCGACGACTGCTCGCGCATGCATAATGCCTGCCTGTCGCAAAATAGCTGCTTCACGCGCGTCGCCCAACACGACGGGGATGCCGAGACTCAACAGGCGCGGCACGAATTCGGTGTTCCAGTCGCGCTCGACAACAACTGTCTCATAGCCGGCAGCATGCAACTGTGTCACAATGCGCAGTCCGACGCGTCCCAGCCCGCAGATGATGATGTGGTCGCGATAGGTTGAAGCCAGCGCCACCTGCCAGGCTTCGCGACGGCTCCCCTTATCGAGCAGCAGGCGACCGAAATTCAACACGCTCTGGAAGATCAGCGCCAGACCGAGGAGCGGCGTGAGAAAGAAGATCAATTCGCCAATCAGATCACCGCGCGGAAAATCCAGATCGCTCTGGAGCGTCATCAAGGTAAGCGTTTCATAGAGCGCTTCAGTCAGCCCTTGGGGACGGGGAGAGTCGCCATTGTAGAAAAAGGTAAGGTATGTCGAGGTGATGCCCGCGAGAATAACAAACGCGACTAACACCAGCCAGGACTCCCGCAAGAGGAGCTGGAAGTCGTACAGGTTGGCGCGCACCAGACGATTGAGCCGATGCAGTCGTCCGGCGCGCGTCGCCCGACGAGCGGAAGAACTCATTCCTTCGATTCGAGCAGTTTCTTGAGCAGTTCGTCGTCTGGCGCAGAGCGGGTTGTCAGTCGCTCAGACAGCAATTTCTGGAGCAGCGCCTGATTGCTCAGGTGTGCGATTCCTGCTGCGCTTGTCGCCAATGCGTGCCTGCCAGCCGGCAACATGCCCAGAACCACGCCAGCGCCTATCAACAGTATACCAAATGATACCCACACCCAGGTGACATCTGCGGCATCGTTAGTGCGCGGCAGGCGGCGTGGCGCTTCAACCGGCGCTTCGACCGGCGCTGCTTCGACGACCGCCGGTTCGGCGGCTTTGACTTCGGGAATGGGCAATGCCACCCGCAAGTGCTGAATGACCGGCGTTTCCGGTTGCACGACGACAGTCGCCGGTCCATCGACAATTGTTCCCTGACCTGGCGCTGGCGCCACGTTGACCAGATACGTCCCCGGCGACACCCAGATGCCGTAGTTGCCGTTCTGGTCGGTGATGACGACGTTATCACCGATCCGGACGGGCATGCCGGGAACCGGGGCGCTGCTAATGACATCGATGACGGTGCCGCCAATATGTCCGGGAATCGCCGAACGATCTGGCGCTGATGATCCGCCGCCGCTGCTCTGTTCGGTGAACTGCACCGCCGGTCGCGGCGAAGGGGCGGGCAGCGGGTCTTGCTGCGCAAGCGCAGCGCCTGGCAGCAACGTTCCAATCCCGAACATCAGCAACAGGATGCCGCAGATCAGGAATGATGAGAGATAGTGGCGATGCATGACTCTCCTCCGTTGTGGGCGACGCGCCGCGTCGCCCCTACGTTCCGTTATCGTGATCCCGGCGGGCGCCGTGCCGTCGTGGGCGACGCGCCGCGTCGCCCCTACGGGGCAACCGGTTCGGGCAATCGGCGCGGCGGCAATGCCACTGGCGCATCTGGCGCGCTGGATGGCGTTCCGCCGATGTCATTGCTCAATGACGCGCCGCTGACGACGAAACCAGTGATCTGGGCGCTGTTATTGGCTTCGTTGCTCTCAACGACCGCGCCTGTCGGAACTGGCGGGTTGAAGCTATCAACGAAGACGTACAGCGCGTTCGTGCCACTGGCGAAGTGACCGGGCCAGACTGACTGCGGTCCCGCGAATTGCCCAGGCGCTGATGTCAGGGTGATGCTCTGACCCGGCGCCAGCGACTGGTTGACGTACCAGGCAATGCCGTAGCACGGCGAGATGCCGCAGACGTCGTTCCAACGCACGTTCGGCGTCGTTGGCGGCGTGGACGGGTTGATGTACAGGTCCACCCAGAACCCGATCGTTGTCGGTGAGCCGCCGACGTTCTTCACCTTCACCGTAATCAGCACCGGCTCACCCGCCACGTAACTGGTCTTGGCTGGCGTGACAGTGAACTCTTCCACCACCAGGTCCGGCGGCGTTGGCGGCGCGGCGATCAGCGGCAGGAAGACACGGGTCTGTGTCCGGTATCCGGCATCCAGCGTCGTGAGTGACTGACCGGCGCTTAGTGTTCCGGTTGCAACCGGCGCATCGCTGTCGATCGTCGGGTCGCTGCCAGCGCGCGTGGCGATGTCGAAGTACCCCGCTGGTTTGGTGAATGTCAGCACAAACGTCCCTGGCGGCAGTCCAATGAAGGCATAGTTGCCGTTCGTGTCGGTAGTGGTGCTGAACGTGAGCGGCGTTGCCAGACTGGTCGGCGTCAACGTCAGCGTGACTGTCACCCCCGCGATGCGCTGCGTCTCAGCAGGATCGCGCACATCGTTGAAGTTCTCGTCCACCCAGGCAATGCCAGAGATCGAGCCGTTGCCGATGAACCCGGCATCGACGGTTGTTGAAATCTGGTTGCTCGCCAGGGTGAAGGATACCGTGCGTCCATTGGTCTGCGCATCGTTGTCGTTATCGACGCTCAACGACCCTGCGCCGTTGTTGACCGTCTGGAAGCCTGCTGGCGCAACAAACTCGACCACATACGAGCCTGGCGTGACGTTCTCGAAGCCGTAGAACCCGGCATTACCGCCTGCCAGCGTCGTCGTTGTCGAGATTACCGTGTCAGTCGCTGCGTCGCGCAGCCGGACGGTGATTCCCGGCAGCCCTGGATCGACTCCGGCTTCGTATGTGCCGTTGCCGTTCACATCGAGCCAGACCCGGTCGCCGACTGAGGCGGTGCGGTACAGACCGAAGTTCTGCCCGGTCGCTGGCAGCGTTCCGCTCAGGGTTCCAGCCGTCGAGAGCAGATACCCAAGCGGTTTGCCGGTGACGCTGAGCTGGTAACTGCCTGCGGGCAACTGGCTGAACGTGAAGTTCGGCGAACCTGCGCCGCTCGTCACCATGTACGTAACCACCGGGTTCGTCGAGTTGATCGAGGTCGTGACGGTCAGCGTCAGCGTCACGCCTGCCAGACCGGGTTCACCGGCGTCGAATGCGCCGTCGGCATCAATGTCTTCCCACGTCGTGCCGCTCAGCGACAGGTTGCCGACAGCGCCGGCATCAACGTAGGTCACGGTTTCGTTCGATCCGACTGTGAAGCGCTCGGTGTATCCGTTGCCTGTGTTCGCGTCGCTGTTGTTGTCCGTTGTGATGGACGCGCCCTGCGTGGTGAAGGCGTAGCCAGCGGGCAGCGCAAACTGAACGCGATAGAGTGTTCCGGTCGTCAATACATCGGTCGGCGTGATGTTGGTGAACTGGTAGATGCCGTTGTCACCGGTCGTAAATGTACCGATCGACGTTTCATTGCCGTTGACCGTTGCATCAGGATCGAGGTAGAGCGTCACCGTAACGCCTGCCATCGTCGGCTCGCCGCTGTCAAACAGCCCGTTGCCGTTGGCGTCGAACCAGACCGTGCCGCTAATGATGCCGTTGCGGTAGTAGCCGAACGGCAGCGGCGCGATGGTCTGCCCGCTCGTCAACGGCGCCGTCGCCGTCGCTGTGCCCGCGTTCCCAGGCGACGCGAAGTATCCGGCGGGCGGCGTCACCCCCACCGTGTACGCCGTCGTTGTCGGCGCGACAGTGTAACTGATGATGCCGGTCGCATCGGGACCGAACGGACCGCCAAGGGTCACATTCGGCGTCAGCGTTACCGTTGCGCCTGGCACAGTCGCATCGCCAGCGGCGTAGACGTTATTAATCGGCGACGTCGTCTCCTCAAATACGCGCACCTGAATGACCGCCGGACGGTAGTAGCCGCGGTCGCGGGTTTCGGTCGAGCCGCGCTGCAACGCCTGATCGTCGAGCTGGTCAGCGCCCGTGCCGACCCCGTCGCTGTCATTCGTCGCCGCCGCATCCGCCAGCGTCTCGAACCACCCCGACGGCGTCGCAAAGCGCAGCGTGAAACTGACCTCCGACGCTGCGTTC
>JAUQOW010000309.1 GCA_030550675.1 Chloroflexota bacterium | reverse complement strand
CCGCCGACGCCAGCATGCTCAAATCGCTCACGCGCGAGGATGTGGAAGTGTTGTTTGGGTGAGGCGGGGAAGGTGCGAGGGTTGCAGGTGCGAAGGTTGCGGGTGCGAAGGTTGCGGGTGCGAAGGTTGCGGGTGCGAAGGTTGCAGGTGCGAAGGTTGCAGGTTCTGGGCGCGAAGGTTGCAGGAGCAGAGATGCAAACAGATGAAAGTGAAAGGTGCGAAGGTGGCGGGTGCGACGGTTCCAGGTGGCAGGTGCGAACAGATGAAAGTGAAAGGTGCGAAGGGTGCACGTGCGAAGGTAGCAGGTACAAAGGTAGAGCCACACTCCAACCTTCAACCTTTCCACCTTCCACTTTCCACTTTTCACCTTCCACCTTCCACTTTCCACTTTCCACCTTCCACTTTCCACCTTCCACTTTTCACCTTCCACTTTTCACCTTCCATCTTGCACCTTCTCCAATTCCTCATTCTTCTGCTGTGTCTGATCCCGATCTCGCTCCATGCTGCGCCGGCGCGCCAGCCGACGGTGAAGGAACTGACGATTGGCGCTTCGGCGCAGGGACGTCCGATCACTGCGCTGCGCATCGGCGACGGACCGATCAAAGTGGTGATTGTCGGCAATACGCACGGTGCGCCGGAAGCCAACACCTATGCGCTGGCAACCATGCTCGCCGACCACTTTCGCGCCAATCCGCACGAGGTTCCGCCTGCTGTGCGCCTCTACATCATCCCCACCATCAACCCGGACGGACTGGCGCTCGGGACGCGGTTCAATGCACGCGGCGTTGATCTCAACCGCAACATGAACACCGGGTTCGACGCCTGCCCCGACAACGACTGGCGCGTGAGAGTGTTCGGCGCGTATGGCGTCGTGTCCGACACCGGCGGACCCTACCCTGACTCGGAGGTTGAGAGCCGGGTGTTGCGCAGTTTTCTGCTCGACGCCTGGGGCGCGATCTTCCTGCACTCGGCGGCGGGCAACGTGTTTCCCGCGTTCTGTGAGCACCCGCCGTCCATCGCCATGGCGCAGACCTACGCCGCCGCCAGCGGGTACCGCTACACGCGCTTCTGGGAACAGTACGTCATCACCGGCGGCATGCACGACTGGGCAGCCAGCCTGGGGATTGCAGCGATTGTTCCCGAACTGGTCACCGGCACGGAACCGGAGTTCGAGCAGAACCTGGCGGGCGTCCAGGCGGTGCTGGCGGCTGCCGCAGAACTGCTCCCCGCGCCGGAAGATCGGCTCGAGAACGGGATGGTTGTACCCGCAATTCTCTGGCGCTACTGGCGTATGCATGGCGGCAACGACCTGTTCGGTCCGCCGCTCACGCCAGCCGTCGTCGAGCATGGCGTGACCCGCCAGATATTCGAGCGCGCCGTGCTGGAAATGCGCCCTGAATGGGAGGACACGCCATACCTGGTGCAGGTCGCGCCGCTCGGACGCGCCTACGCGCCGCCACCTGGAACAGCGCCGCAGCGCGATTGCCCGCCGTCGGCGTGCCGCCGCTTTGCCGAGACGCCCTACGCGATACGCGGCGCTTTCGCCGCGTACTGGGAGCGCAACGGCGGATTGCAGACGTTCGGCTTTCCACTCAGCGACGAAGTGACGGCATATGCTGCCGATGGCAAACGGCGCGTGCAGCAGATCTTCGAGCGCGCCGTGTTCACCCTGAACGACGATGGCAGCGTGGCGCTCGAACCGCTGGGATGGGCGTTCCTGGTGCGCGAACGGTCGCTCGCGCCAACGGCGGCGCATCAGGTGAGGTGAGGGCGCTGTTACCCGTTGAAGGCAGGGCGTTTCCGGTAGAGACGTTGCAATGCAACGTCTCGAAGCAATGGCAGGGCGTTTCCGGTAGAGACGTTGCAATGCAACGTCTCGAAGCAATGGCAGGGCGTTTCCAGTAGAGACGTTGCAGTGCAACGTCTCGAAGCGCCACAATGGCAGGGCGTTTCCAGTAGAAACGTTGCAATGCAACGTTTCGAAGCGCCACAGCGGCCTGGCACATAACGGAAAGGTTGTCCAGCGATGGTTGCCATCTCATAGGAGGATCAACCCGAACCTGGATGATCACGCTTGCACCTGTGGAACGGTTGGCGCTGGCTAAGCCTGTCGAAGCCAGCGCCATCACAAGATTGTCCAGCATCTGGTTGATCTTCATATTAGAGGCGCCCTCAGCGCCCAGGCGACGGTCACCAGGGCAGGGCTGGCACATCCAGCGCTACCGATGCTCATAGCGACGGTCGTGGACGGCGGCGCGCGTGCAGGAGCGACGATCATCGACGGGAGCGGACTTGCCTCGCATAGCGGGAGGGGCGCATCACAAGGGTAGAGTTTTCAGGGTGCGAGGGGTGTTTTCCGCATCCCAATGCCTTTTTCCCCTCTTCCCCCCCTGCCCCCTTCTCCCACGAGGGGAGAAGAGGGAGTTGGGGCGTCCTGATGCCTGAGGCAGGCTTCAGGACGATGGCTCGCCGAAAAACTCTACCCTTGTGAGCCTCCAGCCCCTCTCCCACAGCGCGGGAGAGGGGCGCCTGCGATCGTCCTGATGCCTGAAGCGGGCGATTAAACCCGTGCTGCCCGGTCGCGCATCGTTGGGCTGCGGGCTAAAGTCGCGCGTTCTTTGGGCTGCGGGCTAAAGCCCTTGCTGAGTACATTGAAGCCCCTTCGGGGCTTGCACGATCTCAGCCGGGGCTTCAACCCGCCGCGTCCTGGCGCTATCGAACTATTTTCATCTTCATAAGCCCTCGCGCAGGACATGGAAGCCCTTTCGGAGCCTGTATGATCCTGACCTGGTTCTCAGCCCGCAGCGATACGGCGGCTCCTGACGCCTCACGCCTGCACCCACGCCTCAACCCTTGACGCCTTCGAGCGCCCCCTACAGGTGCCTGTGGGTGCAGGCATGAATTGTCAGACGGCAAGCAAGCGCGACTCTGCCGCGCTGCGCCTCGGCAGGCGACTGAAGTCCGCCGGACGGGCGTTCCGCCGGGCGTCCACCTGCGCGGTTCGGCACGCTCACCGCGAGTGGACGCCGCCGGTCCCGTCCGCGCAGGCGGACGGTCGGCCGCAGGTCTATCAGGGGCGATTTCAATCGCTGGCAGCCGGAGCGTCGTTTTCTGCCAAATCATGCCTGCACCCGGCGCCTGTCGTCCTCTCGACGCACCCGCACAAACGTTGTACAATACACCGCAGGCAGGGGTATCAACATCCGCATCGAGGGCGTGATGTCCGCCCATAGTAGGGGCGCACCAGCGGCGCGCCCAGGCGAAAGGCGGCAATACCTGCGTCGAGGGCGCGATGACAGCACAGCGAGAGCCATTCCTGACCGTCGAAGAATACCTTGCGCTCGAAGAAGCCAGTCCTGAGCGGCACGAGTATCACGCGGGACGCGTCGTGTTGCTGGCAGGCGGGAGCGAAGCCCATACGCTGATCATCGGCAATATCACGACCCTGCTGAACACCCAATTGCGCGAACGGCCATGCCGCGTCTACACCAGCGATATGAAGATCAAGATCGAGCGTGCTCAGGTTTACACGTATCCAGATGTCACGGTTGTGTGCGGACCATCACGCTTTGAAGATCAAACCCGGCGTGTGCTTCTGAACCCGGTTGTCATCTTTGAAGTGCTATCTGAGACGACCGAGAAGTATGATCGCGGCAGGAAGTTCCAGTACTACCGCACCATCGAAACGCTTCAGGAATACCTGCTCGTTTCGCAGTCCAGCATGCACGTTGACCACTACGTTCGCCAAAACGATCACTTCTGGCTTCTGTCATCAGCGGGATCGGCTGACGACATCATTACCCTTCCCTCAATTGCCTGCACCCTGCTCTTGAGAGATATCTATCACAAAGTATCGTTCAACGAAGACGAGGCGTAACATCATTGCTGCACTCGCAGCACACGAGCTACCGCACGCATCCGCCCCTGCCAGCGAATTGGCAGCCGCCAGAACAACGGGCGCACCAGCGTCGGCAGAAGCAGCGCCGGATGATGGCGCCGGATCAGCGCCACATACCCCAGGTACGCCAGCAGCCAGTGCCATGGTGAACGCAACACGCCGTTGGCGCTCCATTCAGGCGACAGGACGCGCCGCGCCCAGGCGAGCACGTCGGGTTCGTACAGACGCGGGTGGGCAAGGAAAATCTTCGCGCGCAGTTCAAGGTCGTGTCGGCGCAGCAGCGAAATCCTGCTCCCTTCAGTGCGCCGATAGCGCAGCAGCACCTGTGGAATGTGCAACCCATCCCAACCAGCATCCGCCAGACTCACCCAGAACTCGCGGTCTTCGTACCCCTCTCCCGGACTAAACGTGTGGAACCCGCCGACCTGCTCCCATGCCTCCCGGCGGAAGAGGGTCGCTGGCATCATCAGGTTCTCGAAACGCAATCGTTCCAGACTGTAGGGCAGCGTGCGCAGGATGTTATTCTCCGCGCCAAAGCGGCGCACATCGGTATAGACGAACCCGACATTAGGGTGCGCATCGAGCGCCGCTACGGTCTGCGCCAGCATGTCCGGTTCAATCATATCGTCGGCGTCGAGCGGCAGGATATACGGCGCGCGCGCCGCGCGAACGCCTGCGTTGCGCGCCTCCGCTGGACCGCGATTCTCCTGGCGGATCAGGCGTATCCGACGGTTGGGATGCGCGGCGATCAGGCGTTGCGCAACCGCTGCCGTGTCATCGGAGCTGCCGTCGTCAACAATGATAATCTCCCAGTCAGTGAACGTCTGCGCCACCACGCTGGCAACCGCTTCAGGCAGAAACTGCGCCTGGTTGTAACAGGGAATGATGACACTGACACGTGGCGTGTCGGTGGCGGCGGCTTGATCTGATGGTGTGTGCAGGTAGGGCATTCATAACACCTTAAATTAACCACAGAGACACGGAGGACACAGAGCAGCGACCCGCACACCCGCCGACGTAGGGGCAGGTCCCCGTGCCTGCCCGCGGCGGGCGCCCACAAGGGGCGCCCCTACAACGCGCGTCCCGACCACGTAGGGGCAGGCCCCCGTGCCTGCCCGTCGCGGGGCACCCACAGGGGGGCGCCCCTACAGCCCGCGTTCCGTGATTTTGGGCGCCCACCGAGGGGCGCCCCGACACC
>JAUQOW010000074.1:19609-20056 GCA_030550675.1 Chloroflexota bacterium | reverse complement strand
CCGACCAGGACACGCGGGTATGCGCTGCGGCGCAGGGTTGCAACGTCGACGGATCAGGTTGACAATACGGCGACGAGGATGAAAATACCAAGCCGGGACAACTCCCTGTCCCGGCTTTTCATGCGTTACTAGCAGATGGAGCCGATGGTCGGATTCGAACCGACGGCCTGCTGTTTACGAAACAGCTGCTCTACCGCTGAGCTACACCGGCATCGCGCGTTTATTGTAGCATAGAGTCCGTTGCGGTGCAAGCCGCATCGCTACATCAGGGTCCAGGCATCCATTGTCAGGCGGCAAGAAATCTACGAGCAGCGGGCTGAAGCCCTCGCTCAGTGCGTTGAAGCCCCTGCGGGGCTTTCCCAAACTCATCCGGGGCTGTAGCCCAAGGCGTCCTGATTTTGATCTCCATAAGTCGCGCCGGGGGGCCCCCCGCCGGTGGGGGCGGCC
>JAUQOW010000074.1:0-19599 GCA_030550675.1 Chloroflexota bacterium | reverse complement strand
CCGTCCGCGTAGGCGGACGGTCGGCTGCAGGTCCGTCAGGGGCGATTTCAATCGCTGGCAACCGGAGCGTCATTTTCTGACACATTACGCCTGAACCTGCACATCGACATTCTTGACAACCGCGACGCAGCGTGCTACCATTTTAGGTGCTACGCCGGTGTAGCTCAGTGGTTAGAGCGAACGACTCATAATCGTTAGGTCACTGGTTCGAACCCAGTCACCGGCACCATGTCTCCCCTGCAAGTCAGCACCTGCATGCACCCTGGCGCCGATTGAAATGCGGCGCCACTCTTATTCAAGCGACCTGAAGGAATGGGATGGAACCGCCGTTTCCTGGAATGGACCCCTATCTCGAAGCGCCAAGTCTCTGGCCTGATGTGCATCATGAGTTGATCACGCTCTTTCGTGACCAGTTGCAGGCGCAGCTGGCGCCGCGCTATCGGGCGGTCATCTCGCCGTATGTGCTGCTCGAAAGCCTGGAGATTGCCCCGGTGCGTCGCGCCGTGCCGGACGTGGCGGTGGTCGAGCGGGAGTACTCCAGCAGCGCGCCCGGCGGCGCGGCGGCGCTCGAAGAGGCCCCCCTCACCCTCCCCGCCTTGATGGACGTTCCGGTTGAGTATGCCCGGATCGAAATTCGCACCGTGCGCGACCAGACGCTGGTGACCGCGATTGAACTCCTCTCGCCCGCCAACAAGCGCCCCGGTCCCGACGGCGCCGACGCCTACGAGAAGAAGCGCCAGGAAATCTTCGCCAGCACCGCCCACCTGCTCGAAATCGACTTGCTGCGCGCCGGGCAGCGCCCCCGCCTGGCGCGCCCCCTTCCTGAGGCGCCGTACTTCATCCTGCTCAGCCGGGCGCAGCGCCGTCCGTATGTCGAGGTCTGGCCCCTCACGCTGCGCGACCCGATCAAGCCCGTGCCGGTCCCCTTGCTGCCGCCCGACCCGCCAGCGGCGCTGGACGTGGGCGCCGCCATTCACGAGGCGTACCGCCGCGCGCGCTACGACCTGGAGATCGACTACACCCAACCGCCGCCGCCGCCCGACCTCCCGCCCGACGACGCCGCCTGGCTCGACGCCCATCTGCGCGCCAAAGGGCTGCGCCCATCATCCCAGTAGCCCGCCGTGCCCCAACTCGACAATCGCGCGCCGCGTGACCCGTTCGCCTGCCAGCAATCGCGGCAGCAGCAAGTCAACAATGTTCGTAGCGCGCGAACGGACACAGCCGGGCGCGCCGAGAATGGGCACACCCTGCTTCGTTCCATCGTCGAGATACGCCAGTAGCAGCAGATTGCCAGGCTCAACCGGCGCGCCGTAGTGCTCGATGCGCCCCCCAGCCATGCGAATCCCCTGCGGCGTCACGTCGTCGCGGTCCATAATCGACGTTTCGCCAGCAGTAATCAGAAGGTCGCAGCCGGACGCATGCAGCGCGGCAATGCCCTCCGCCACCTCCGTTTCGTCCAATCCGGCATGGCGCACGGCGGCGATTGTCGATCCGAGCTCTGTCACCCGCGCCTCGATAGCGGGCAGAACAAGACGGGTAATGCGTTCACGCGCCTCCGGGCTGACGACCAGCAGCACGCCGACGCGCCGTTGCAGCAATCGGCGCACGCCGACGACGCCTCCCGCTTCAGCGCCGATGCGCTCCGCTTGCTGGATTAATGCTTCAGGAAGAGCAAAGGGGATAATCTTGATCGTCGCCACGCGCTTGCGTTCACGCACCAGCGCATGGTTCGGCAGCGTGGCGACCGTCAGACCGTCAATCTCATTGATCGCCAGCAGCGCATCGACGTCCACCTCGACCACGCCATCCGTCTCCGCCAGCAGATTCACCCGGCTGTGCACTGCGTCGGTCGGAACCGCGCCAGGACGCCGGACAGCATCGGCAAGGCGCTGTGCCGCCTCGTCTTCGTGAACATCGCCGGGTTCCAGCACCGCCACGCGCACCGTTGCGATCCCGAGAGCACGAAGGCGCGCCACATCATCCTCAGTGAGGCGTCGTCCCTTTGGCAGCGCCTTGTGTCCGGCGGCATCGGCGATGTTGTGGCGCAGGATGTGACCGACTGCCTGATCAACGGGAAGAGTTGTCAGAAACATGGCGCAACCTCATCCGGCGGATTCAAGCAAGGCGCGAGCGTAAGCATAGGTCTCAGGCGTATCAATGTCAAACAATGGACGATCATCGTCGAAATGCACACAGGAGACGCGCGCCGGATCGCGCGCGATGACGCCGCGCGCCCCCTGATCGCCTTCAACGGCGAGCAGTTCCGCGAACACCGACCGGTCAAAGAGCACCGGGTTGCCCCGCGTTCCGGCGAATACCGGCGCAAAGATTGGCGATCCAGCATTGAGCCAGGCGCTAATCAACGCCTCAATAATCGCGGTTGTAATGAATGGCTGATCGCCAAGCAGGACGATCGCGGCTGCGACATCAGGCGAAAGAGCGGCGACGCCGGCACGGAGCGACGTACTCTGACCGGCAGCGGCGAGCGGGTTCGGCACGAGACGCACCGGCAGATCCGCGAGCGCAGCGGCGACTTCGTCGCCTGCGCTTCCAATTACCACGATTACCTCGTCGAGCCTGGCAGCCAGCGCGGTTTCCACGATTGCGCGTATAAGCGGACGACCGCCCCAATCGAGGAGCTGCTTGGGCTGCCCCATGCGCGACGATGTTCCGGCGGCAAGAATAATACCGGCAATGCCCGGTCGATCAATGAGATGGCTTTTGCTCATACAGTTCCATAAGCGGCACACCAGACCGTTCAAGCCTCAGCGCCGGCTGGCGACCGGCGATCCAGCGTTCGATTTTGGGATGCGCCGCAAAACCGGTCTGTCGATACATCACAATAACATAATCCGCATCGGCAATGTCGGCTGGCGTTCCCTCCAAACCATACCGGCTGAAAAGCGACCCGGCGCCGGGCGCGAGCGCGACGCGCACATCAGGACGCAGGCGACCAAAGAACTGGTACGTCAGCAGCACATCGTGGCTCCAATCTTCCGCCCACACCACGGCGCCAGGCGCGGCGTGCGCATTGATGTACGGCAACGCGACGGCATACGTTTCGCACCAGTAGGTCGTTTCCAGCCCCAAGCGCGTCGCGCCGCGCAACCCTCCCACAGTTTCGGAGTAGTAGGAAAGCAGGTGCGGATACATCTGCGCAGTAACGATGAGGTGCGGCAGAAAGAGCGACGAACCCGCCAGCGCGATAACAGGCGCGGCTCTGCGCGTTGACCCTTGCTGCTCGAACTTGCGGCGCAGCAGGCGTCCAACCCCATCAAGACCAACGCCAGCCAGCGCAGCGACGAAGAAAAACGCTGGCATAAACAACCGTTCATTGTCGTACACCATCGTTCGACCGGTCGTCAGCGCCAGCAACGGCACGAGCGCACCGAGCGACCAGAGCGCGATCTGCGCGCTTTGATCGCGTTCCCTTGGCGAGGCGGAACGGATCGCAGCGATGCCGCGAGCGATGCCAGCAAGCGCCATGAGGGTGATTGCGAGCGGCGTCACAGCGATCAGCATGATGAACGGGAAGTGCCACGGCGGCGGCATCAACGCTTCGCCAAAGTACCACTGCGCGATCCTCCAGTGATCCACCGTAATGAAGCGAATGTAGGCGATCAACCGCGCTATTGTGTCGTGATACAGCCAGGGCCAGAGCGCGACAAACGTCGGCAGACCAATCATCCCGGCGATGATCACGCGCCGCACCAGAAACCAGTGGCGGGCGAACGCCAGCATCCAGACGAACAGCATCGGCAGGACGAACAGCGCATTGATCTTCGTCGCCAGCGCCGCGCCCCATGCCGCGCCAAGCGCCGCATCCCAGGCGACGCTGCGGCGCTGGCGCGTATGCCAGAACAGCACGGTCACCAGGAAGCAAGCAACGGCGGCTGGCACATCGAGCGCTGCGAGGTGGGCATGGAAGAAGAAGCGCGGCAATGTCAGCAGCGCCGCCACTGCCGCAACACCCGCCCAACCGCCGAAACCGCTCGCCACCGTGGCGTACAACACCCCGACTGCGATGGCGGTCAAAAGGATATTCCCCAATCGATGCGCCGTCAGGTCGTCCAGAACATAGCGCGCCATCCGCCAGACTGCGCCCGACCAGATTTTGTCAAGCGGCGGGTGTTCGTGGTTGGGTTCCCAAAAACGCTTGATCGCAGCAGGTCGCAGCGCGTCGCCGGGGCTGGCTGCCAGCAGGTCGAACCACTCGGCATATGATCGCGCCGCCACGATGTACGCCGGTTCGTCCCAGGTCAAGCCGATGTGAGGTTCAGTGATGAGCAACGCCAGCAGGCTCAGTGTCGCCAGAGCAATCGCCACAGCGGTATGGCGCGCTATGCTATGCGTGTTCGCCTGATCGCCAGCGCGGATGCGGGGAACTGCCGAAGGAGGAGCGGTCATGACTGCACTCGTCGCAGACTGTCGATCTGCACGCCTCTCGTGCACGACGCGACGCTGCCATTGAACATTGCGATTCTTCTTGATGATAGCATGCAGTGTACGCCATTGCAATGCGCCAGTTCAGTCCAGGCATGAGTCGTCAGGCGGCAAGCAAGCTCATTCTTGAGGCAATGCGCCCTGGCTAGCGACTGTTGAACAAAAAAGATCTCGACTACGCCAGGGTGCTGTGGGCTGAAGCCCTTTTTGAGATCGTGAAAGCCCCTTTGGGGCTTCCATGTACTGAGCGATGGCTTTAGCCCGCGGCTCGCAGAGCTTGCGACCGGACAGCTCGGGTTTAACGTCTTCATCTTCATACGTCGCACCGGGCGTTCTGCCTCACAAGCGCAGAGCGTTCGGAGTGCGCGGAGTGTTTTCGGCGCCCCGACGCCTGTTTCCCCTCATCCCCCTTACCCTCTTCTCCCCTTGTGGGAGAAGGGGGAGTTGGGGCGTCACGATGCCTGAAGCAGGCGACGCAATACAAGGGTTTGCCGAAAAACTCTCCGACTGTGAGGAGGTTGCCCATACTGATGCCGGATGCGTTCCTTGTTTCCCGCTGCACTCGGCATTCGACGCCCTGTCGCGCCTGGAGGTTCGGACTCCCGCCAGTAACGAGCGGCGTGTGCTATAATGCGACAGGCGCAGCGTATCTTACGGTGCAGCAGTTATTATCGTGTGAGCATTTTTGTGCAAAATTGCTGTGGCACATGCAACATACGACGAAGAGAAGCTGCGCTCTAATCGGTTGAACTGATCGGGAAGATTGAGAGGGCGGCACGCGCTCCAGAAGGCGCAAACGGCGAAACGGCGCAGCGATGAACCGCTGCTGCGCCGTTTCGCCGGGCTCAGACAACCCGGATATGCAGATATATCCCATCCGCACCGCGCGGAGGAGACTCCATGAAAGCATTTTTTGAGAAACTGCTTGGTTTTGGTCCAGAGCGCGCGATTAAGCAAATTGAGCCGATCGTGCGGCGGATCAACAATCTTGAACCGTCGATCCAGGCGCTTTCCGACGCCGAATTGCGCGCGAAAACCGATGAGTTCAAGCAGCGCCTCGCCGATGGCGAAACGCTTGACGATCTGCTCCCCGAAGCTTTTGCCGTCGTGCGCGAGGCAGCCCGGCGCACCATCGGACAGCGTCACTATGATGTCCAGTTGATGGGCGGCATCGTGCTGCACCAGGGCAAGATCGCCGAAATGAAGACCGGCGAAGGCAAAACGCTGGTAGCGACCCTGCCGCTCTACCTGAATGCGCTGACCGGCAAGGGGTGCCATCTGGTCACTGTCAACGATTATCTGGCGAAGGTCGGCGCTGGCTGGATGGGACCGATCTATCACATGCTCGGGCTGAGCGTCGCCACGATTTCGCACGAATATTCGGCGATTTATGACCCGGATTATATCGATCCGAAGGCGAATCCCGATGATCAGCGCCTCGTCCACTGGCGCCCCTGCACGCGGCGCGAGGCGTACCTGGCGGATATCACCTACGGAACGAACAATGAGTTCGGCTTCGACTACCTGCGCGACAATATGGCGTGGGATCTCTCGCAAGTGGTGCAGCGCGAGTTGCACTACGCCATTGTGGACGAGGTGGATAACATTCTGATCGATGAGGCGCGCACCCCGCTGATCATTTCCGGTCCGGCGCAGGAGAGCGGCGACGAGTACCGTCAGTTCGCCGCGCTGGTGCGCCATCTCAAGCCCAGCCCCTACACCCCCGATCAGATCAAAAAGCAGATGATCGAGGACCCGGAGGGTGATTTTGTGATCGAGCCGCGCTCGAAGAGCATTCAGTTGACCGATCAGGGGGTGGCGAAGGTCGAACGGCTGCTGAAGATCCCGGAAGGCGAGTCGCTCTACGATCCGAAGTATTACCGCCTGACCCACTATCTCGACAACGCGCTGCGGGCGGAGTTTATCTACCAGCGCGATCGGGATTACATCGTCGAGAACGGCGAGGTGATCATCGTCGATGAGTTCACCGGGCGCAAAATGCCCGGTCGCCGCTGGTCCGACGGTCTGCACCAGGCGGTGGAAGCGAAGGAAGGGGTGAAGATGCGCCAGGAAAACGTCACCCTGGCGACGATCACCTTCCAAAACTACTTCCGCATGTATCAGAAACTCGCGGGCATGACCGGCACCGCCTACACGGAACGCGAGGAGTTCGCCAAAATCTACAACCTGGAGGTCGTCGTTATTCCAACGCACCGCCCGATGATCCGCAAGGACTACGACGACCAGATTTACCGCACGGAGAAAGCGAAGTTCGAGGCGGTGATCCGCGAAATCGAGGAAATGCACGCCATCGGACGACCGGTGCTCGTCGG
Organism: Chloroflexota bacterium; assembly: GCA_030550675.1. Classification (GTDB taxonomy): domain Bacteria; phylum Chloroflexota; class Chloroflexia; order Chloroflexales; family Roseiflexaceae; genus Roseiflexus. The sequence continues at coordinate 12,823 of JAUQOW010000074.1, read as the reverse complement.
CACCACCTCGGTTGAGACGTCGGAGCGGTTGAGCGAGATGCTGAAACGCCGCGGCATCAAGCATCAGGTGCTGAACGCCAAGTACCACGAGCGCGAAGCGCGCATCGTGGCGCAGGCGGGGCGCAAAGGCGCTGTCACAATTGCCACGAACATGGCAGGTCGCGGCACCGACATCCTGCTCGGCGGCAACCCCGACGGTCTGGTTGAGGAAGTGCTTGCCCGCCGCGGCATCAAATTCGAGCAGGCGACGCCGGAACAGATCCGCGAGGCGCGGGAAGAGGCGCGGCGCATTACCGAAGCCGAGGGCGAAGAAGTGCGCGCATTGGGCGGGTTGCACATCATCGGCACCGAACGGCACGAATCACGGCGCATCGACAATCAGTTGCGCGGACGCGCCGGACGCCAGGGAGACCCCGGATCGTCGCGCTTCTATCTCTCGCTCGAAGACGACCTGATGCGGCGCTTCGGTCGAATGGATCGCGTTCAGGGGCTGATGGAGCGATTTGGCGTTGATGAAAACGTGCCAATCGAAGCAGGTCTGATCAATCGCACGATCGAGAGCGCCCAGGCGCGCGTCGAAGGGTACAACTTCGACATTCGCAAGCACACCGTCGAGTTCGACGATGTGATGAACAAGCAGCGCACCGTCATCTACGCCGACCGGCGCAAGATTCTTGAAGGCGAGAACATGCGTGAGCGGGTGCTCGACATGATCGCCGACGAGGTGCATGCGCTGGTGGCGCGGTACCTGCCCGAAACTCGCGGACGCGCCGACGATTTCGAGGAATGGGATCTCGAAGGATTGGTGCGTGCGGTGCGCGCCATCGATCCTATGCTGACCGACGAGAAAATTGCACCGGAGCAACTCGAACGTCTCTCGCGCCAGGAGATCGAAGACGCGATCATGGCGGCGATTGAGGAGGATTACGAGGCGCGCGAGCAGGCGATTGGCGAAGAGCGCATGCGCTCCTTCGAGCGGCGCATGATGCTCGGCGCGATTGACCGGCAGTGGGTCGATTATCTCACCGGCATGGAAGACCTGCGCCAGGAGATCGGGTTGCAGGCGGTGGCGCAACGTGACCCGCTCGTCGAGTATCAGCGCAACGCCTATGCCATGTTCGAGGAGTTGAAAGCCAACATTCAACGCGACATTGTGTATCAAATTATTCCGGCATCATTCCAGTACGAACAATATCTGCGTCAGGTCGAAGCCGAGCAGCAACGCCGCCTGATCGCCGCCCAGCATGCGGGAACCGCCGATGGCGACGGCAGGGCGGTGCGCACGGTGCGCCATACCATCCAGATGCCGGGGCGCAACGATCCATGTCCTTGCGGCAGCGGGAAGAAGTTCAAAGCCTGCCACCTTGGGCGCGAAGCGGAACTTGCCGCGCTGTTGCAGCAACGACAGCAACCGACGCCGACCCAGAGCGTCTCGGTGCAACTGGCGACGAAACAACCTTCAACGGCTCAATCCGCCAGCGCCCCGACGCAACCGTCGGCGAAGCAATCTTCGCCGGGGCAATCAACAGGATCGAGCGTGCCGCGCGGTCGTGCGGCGCCGCCAGCGACCAATCCGCAGTCGCGCAGCGGCAAGTCCCAATCCCAGGCTCAGCGCGGCAAAGGCGCGTCTGCCAAAAAGAAGTGACAGGCGCTAGAAAGGCGATAGAAACCCTATGACACCTGTTCCACGTCCGCGACCGGTGTTGCTGGTCATTCGCGACGGTTGGGGTGAGCGCGAAGAAGTCGAGGGCAACGGCGTGAAACTGGCGCGTAAGCCCTACGATGATCGCTGGCGCGCTGAGTGTCCGTTCACGCTGGTGCGCGCCGCTGGCAGAGATGTCGGTCTGCCCGAGGGACAGATGGGCAACTCCGAGGTGGGGCACCTGAACCTCGGCGCTGGCTTCATCGTGCGCCAGGATATTACCGTCATCGACGACTCTATCGCTGATGGGACGTTCTTCACCAATCCGGTGCTCTGTCATGCCATTCGCACCGTGAAGGAACGCGGTACGGCGTTGCACCTGATGGGGTTGCTTGGTCCTGGCGGCGTCCATAGCCACGTCAATCACACCAAGGCGCTCCTCGAACTGGCAAAGCGCGAAGGTCTCGAACGAGTGTACGTCCATCTGTTCACCGATGGACGCGATACGATGCCACAAAGCGGGATCGAGTTTGCGCGCGACCTGCTCGCATTTATGGAAGAGCATCAGATCGGGCGCGTCGCCTCGGTGGTGGGGCGCTACTACGCGATGGACCGCGATAAGCGCTGGGAGCGCACGAAGCAGGCGTATGACTTGCTGACCAAAGGCATCGGTCGCCCGGCGCCCGATCCGCTGACGGCGATCCAGCGCTCCTATGACGAAGGCGTGACTGATGAGTTCATCAAGCCCGCAGTGATTGTGGACGAATCCGGCAAGCCGGTCGCCACCATTCGCGATGGCGACGCCGTCGTGTGCTTCAACTTCCGCGCCGACCGGGTGCGGCAGATCAGCCGCGCTTTCACGCTGCCCGATTTTGACGGCTTCGAGCGGGAAATGCTGCGCGACCTGATCTACATCGCTATGACCGAGTATGAGAAGGATATGCCGTACCAGGTCGCCTTCCAAAACGACGATGTCGCCGTGCCGCTGGCGAAGGTGATCAGCGATGCTGGATTGCGGCAGTTCCACGCGGCGGAAACCGAAAAATACCCGCACGTGACCTTCTTCTTCAACGGCGGGCGCGAGAAACCCTTCCCCAACGAAGACTGGCAGATCGTACCGTCGCCGAAGGAGGTGCCCACCTACGATCTCAAGCCGGAAATGAGCGCCTACGGCGTGCGTGACGTGGTGTTGAAGGCGATTGAGTCCGACTTGTACGACTTCATTCTTGTCAACTATGCCAACCCCGATATGGTCGGGCACACTGGAGTCATTCCGGCGGTGGTGAAAGCGTGCGAAGTGGTGGACGAATGCACCGGCGCGATCGTGGACGCGGTTGTGGCGCGCGGCGGCGCAGCGATCGTGATGGCTGATCACGGCAACGCCGAACTCATGATCGACCCGGAAACCGGCGGACCGCATACGGCGCATACGACGAATCCGGTGCCGACGTATCTGATCGCCGCTCCGGGATTGGGTTTGGACAAAGGACGGGTGGCGTTGCGCGATGGCGGACGCCTCGCTGATGTCGCGCCGACCATTCTCGACCTGCTCGGACTGGAACCCGCGCCGCAGATGACGGGGAAGAGCCTGATTGTGCGAAGGTGAGAGTCTTCCATGACCGCTCTGATTCTCGACGGGCGCGCGCTTGCGAAGACGCTGCGCGAGGAGTTGCGCGCCGACATTCAGTCATTCGTTCAGCAAACGGGCGCCGCGCCGTCGCTCGCGGTCGTCAAGATTGCGGGCGATCCCGCCTCTGATCGCTATACCCGCACGATCCGCAAAGGGTGCGAAGAGATTGGCATCGTTTTCTATGACCATACGTTGCCGCCAGATACGACGCAGGCGGTTCTTGAAGAAACGTTGCATGCGCTCAGTTTCGATCGCGCCGTGCACGGGATTTTACTGCACCTGCCGCTGCCGCCGGGATTCGACGCTAGCCGCGCGATTGCACAGATCGACCCGCATAAGGATGTTGATGGCGTCCATCCGTACAATGCCGGTCTGCTCGCTATCGGTCAACCGGGGATGATCCCCAATACCCCGGCTGGCGGCATGGAATTGCTGCTGCGCAACAATATTCCGATCAAAGGGCAGCGCGCCACGGTGGTCGGGCGCAGCGTCGTGGTTGGCAAGCCGATGGCGCTGTTGCTGCTCCAGGAGCATGCAACCGTCACCATCGCCCATTCGCGCACCAAAGATCTGGCTGCCGTCGTGCGCGAAGCCGACATCGTTGTGGCGGCGACCGGGAAACCGGGGTTGATCACCGGCGACATGGTGAAGCCCGGCGCCGTTGTCGTGGATTTTGGGGTCAATGTCCTCGACGATGGGCGAATCGTCGGCGATGTGGACTTTGCCAGCGTCGCGGAGGTTGCGTCCGCCATCACTCCGGTCCCCGGCGGCACAGGACCGGTCACGAACGTCATGCTGCTGCGGAATGTGTTGCGCGCAGCGCAGCGGCAGGGGCTGCGAGAACTGAGAACTGAGAACTGAGAACTGAGAACTGAGAACTGAGAACCAAGGACTGAGAACCAGGAACCCATGCCAATGCACGGTTATTCGTGCAACACCCCAGGGAGCGGACAGCGGGGATTCGCCTTCGCTCCCTTTGCTCTTCGCTCCTTCGCATGTGCAACGTTCAACCTTCAACGCGCAACTTTTCACCTTCGTCTCTCGCCTCCATCGCTCATCTCGCCTGTCGGGAACCTGTCCTGCGTATGCTATAATGTATACGAAAACAATGCCGGGTTGTGTAATGGCAGCACAGCGGACTTTGGATCCGTTTGTCCAGGTTCGAATCCTGGCCCGGCAGCCACGGTTATGCGGATGAGCGCAGGGGATCAGGGGGCGCGGCGCTCTGACGGTCCTCTTTTTCACGACAGTGCGATTGGGAGTTGTTGTTCTTGCCGCCGGTGAAGGCACCCGCATGCGGTCGGCGCTGCCGAAGGTCTTGCATCCGCTCTGCGGTCGACCGCTGATCGGGCATATTCTCGCAGCCGTCGATGCACTGCAACCGGCAATAAGCACTGTTGTGGTCGCTTCTGATGCGCTCGATGCTCTACGCGCGCGTTTTGGCGAACAGTATCGGTACGTTGTCCAGGCTGAACGGCTCGGTACAGGGCATGCAACGTTGCAGGCGCGCCCGATCATGCGCGAACAGTGTGATGATGTCCTTGTGCTGGTCGGCGATGCGCCGCTGATCCGTAGCGCCACGTTGCAACGCCTGGTCGCGTTGCGCCGCGAATACGACGCCCTCGTTGCACTGTTGAGCTTCACGGCTGACCCGCCGACCGGCTATGGTCGGGTCCTCCGCGACGCCGAAGGGAACGTGACCGCGATCGTCGAAGAGCGTGATGCAACCGATGCCCAGCGCGCCATCACGGAAGTCAACAGCGGCATTCTCTGCTTCGATGCAGCCTGGATGTGGCCCGCGCTCGACCGCGTACAGCGCAGCCCTGTGAAAGGCGAGTACTACCTGACTGATCTTATTGCACTGGCGATCGCGGATCGAGGCGTCGGCGCAGTGCAGGCGCTCCTCGCCGACGACCCGGCAGAGGCGCTTGGCGTGAATGACCGCGCGCAACTGGCGCAGGCGGAGCGCGTCCTGCGCATGCGTCTGCTCGATGCGCTGATGCGCAGCGGCGTCACGGTTGTCGATCCAGTCACAACCTATGTGGACGTTGATGTGGCGGTCGGACAGGATACCACGCTGCTGCCAGGAACGATGCTGCGCGGTTCGACTCGCGTAGGCGCCCGCTGCATCATTGGTCCGTATACGTCGCTGACCGATACAATCGTTGCCGATGACGCACAGGTGCGTTATACGTTCGCGGAAGGCGCAGTGATCCCGGCGCATGCCATTATTGGTCCATTCGTCTATCTGCGCGGCGTCCAGAGTGTTACTGGCGAAATCTATCAGGCGTAACTTCTATGGAAGGTCGTCTTCAGATCTTTAGCGGCAACGCAAACCGCCCTCTGGCGCAGGAAATTGCATCGTACCTGAACATTAACCTTGGCCGCGCCATGGTCGGCACGTTCAAAAACGGCGAAACACGCGTCAAAATCGAGGAAAACGTGCGCGGTTCCGATGTGTTCGTCGTCCAACCGACATGCACGCCGGTTAATCACAACCTGATGGAGTTGCTGCTCCTGATCGACGCATTACGACGCGCATCCGCCGCGCGCGTGACGGCAGTCATTCCGTACTACGGCTACGCCAAGCAGGAGAAGAAAACAACCGGTCGCGAGCCCATCTCGGCAAAACTGGTCGCCAACCTGATCCGCACCGCTGGCGCCGATCGCGTGTTGACGATGGACCTGCACGCCCCGGCTATCGAGGGGTTCTTCGATATTCCGGTCGATCATCTGCAAGCCGGACCCATTCTCGCCGAACATATTCGTGAGATGAACCTGCCGCGCCTGGTGGTCGTTTCGCCCGATGCAGGCGGCGTGGGGCGCGCCAACAGTTTTCGTGAGCGCATCGGCGCGGGGCTGGCAATCATCGCCAAGCAGCGCCCGCAACCCGACGTCGCCGAAATGCTCGATATGGTCGGCGATGTCGAGGGGAAGACTGCCGTGATCGTTGATGATATGATCTCCACCGGCGGCACGCTGGCGGAAGCGGCTCGCGTGCTGCGTGAACGCGGCGCGATAGCGGTGTATGCCTGCGCGACCCACGGCATCTTTGCGGGGGATGCCACCGAGATCATCGCTCAATCAGCGCTCGTCGAAACCATTGTCACCAACACTATTCCGCTCCCCGAAGGCTGCCGCAAAGCCCGCATTCGCGCTATTAGCGTCGCGCCGCTGTTTGCGGAAGCCATTATGCGCATTCACAAGGATCTCTCATTGAGCGCGCTGTTTTCGTGAACATCATGCGACCGCGCGGGTGAGGATAGCACATTGGACGTTGAAACTGGCCTGGTTGTAGCAGGTATTATTCTCTGTCTCTTCGTCCTGGCATTCACATCGGCGGTCGATGCTGCGATGACGGCGATCGGACGTCATCGGCTGGGGTTGCTGCATGAAACCGACGCGCGACGCGCGCAGGTCATTGATCGCCTGCTTGCCGAGCCGTATCGCTTCAAGGCGACGGTTCTGCTGCTTAACAGCGCTGCGACGATCACTGCCACGGCGTTGACGCTGCGCCTGTTCGAGGCTCAAACGTGGCAGTGGCGCGTTGGAGCGCTTGCCGGATTGCTGCTCGTCATTCTGATCTTCTCTGAAGCGCTGCCGAAAGCGCTCGCCATTCGCAATCCTTCCGCCACTGCCCGCCTGCTCGCCGGTCCGATGGCGTTCAGCACGCGCTTCCTGACGCCATTCATCTGGATTATCGGGGCGATCACCGGTCCGTTCGTTCGCGCCGCCAGCGGTCAGTCCCCCTCGCCAATGCCGTTGGTGACTGAGGAAGAACTGCGTATGCTGGTGAATGTCGGCGAGGAGGAAGGGTTGATTGAGCCGGACGAGCGCGAGATGATCGAAGGCATCTTCTCCTTCGGCGATACGACGGTGCGCGAGGTGATGATCCCGCGGGTGGATATTGTGGCGCTTGAGGAGACCGCCACTATCGATGAAGCGCTGAATGTTATCCTCAAAACCGGACATTCGCGCATTCCCGTCTATCGCGAAACGATAGACCATATTGTGGGCATCCTCTATGCAAAGGATCTGTTGCTCTGGTTGCGCTCCGGGCAACGCGACGCATCGATCAGCTCGCTCTTGCGCACTGCTCACTTCGTTCCCGACACGATGAAAGTGGATGCTCTGCTGAAGGACTTACAGGCGCGCAAAGTTCATCTGGCGATTGTCGTTGATGAATACGGCGGAACCGCTGGCTTAGTCACTATCGAAGACGTCATCGAGGAAATCGTCGGCGAAATTCAGGATGAGTACGACGTTGACGAGCAACCAATCCGGGAGCTTGGTCCGGGCGATCTTGAAGTGGATGCGCGGGTGCCAATCGATGACATCAATGATCTGACCGGGTTGCGCCTGGCTTCGGATGAGTCGGACCGTATCGGGGGCATCGTGTTCGAGCGCCTCGGTCGGGTGCCGAAGGTGGGGGATGCCGTTCAGGTTGCCGATGGCGTGACCATTACTGTGCTTTCGATGGATGGCCTGCGCCTGCGAAAGTTGCGCCTGCAATACCGTTTGCCGCAGGAAGACGAGGTTCATGCGGCGCGTAGCGAGGAACGGAACAATGAATGAACTGACGACGGAACTGATGGAACTCCTCGCCGCCGCCGCCGCTGCGCGCGAACGCGCCTACTGCCCCTACTCGACGTTCGCCGTCGGCGCCGCCGTTCGCACCGCCTCTGGCGCGCTATTCTATGGCTGCAACATCGAAAACGCCGCCTATCCTTCAACCATTTGCGCCGAACGAGTTGCGTTGTTCAGCGCCTACGCATCCGGCGAGCGCGAGATTACCGCGCTGGCGGTCATTGCCGACACGCCTGAGCCGGTCAGTCCATGCGGCGGATGCCGCCAAGTTATCTTCGAGTTGGCGCCGCGCGCAGTGGTCCTTCTGGCGAATCTCCGCGGCGCGTGGCGCATCACCTCTGTCGCGGAACTCCTTCCCGACGGGTTTGCGCTTATCAACCGTTTGGGCGGAAGGTAGGGCGCTCCCGGCTACTGCAACCCGGTCACCAGCCCGGCGTACTTCTCCGCCAGCACACGCGCCTGATCGTCGCTGCTGCCTTCGGCAATCACGTGGAAGAAGGGACCGTCGGGATCGGGCAGGATCAACACCCACTCGTCGCCGAGATCGATCTTCACCCCGTCTACCTGGTCAAGTTTGCGATCCTGATACTGCTGGTTCAGGATGCGCATGACCTTGCCTTTGAATTCCCAGCGGCAGGGAACACGCGCCTGGCTCATGAAGTAGGGCGGGAGGTCGCGCACAATCTCGGACAGTCGCGCCTGGTGAAGCGCCAGCAGTTCCACAATTTTCACAATTGCGAACATGCCGTCGGCAATCGGGTAGAATGAGGGAAAAATCACGCTTCCGGCGCCATCGCCCAGCAGGAGCATATCACGATTGGCTGCCGCCGTTCGCATGAGCGCTCCGAGCGTAGCGCGGGTGCGAACGATCTTGCCGCCGTACCGGGCGGCGATGGTCTCGAATGCGCGTGGCGCCGTTACTGGCACGGCAACCGTTCCTCCGCCATTCACTGCCATTGCCAGCGCCGTGATCGCCGCCAGCGCCTGCATCCCTGGCAGCCGCTTCCCGGTGTCGTCAACCAGGAAGATTTTCTCACCGCCTGGATCGAGTCGCGCTCCCAGCGACGCTTCGAGGACCGGCGTGATCCGCGCCAGCCGCTCCATGCCCGCCTCAAACTGCTGCGGCGTTTGAAACAGGAGCTGCGCGTCGAGGTTGGCATTCAGTTCGACCGCGTCAATATGCAGTCGCCGCAAAATAGTCGGCAGGAAATTTGACGTATTGGCATTCGCATAGTCGATCACCACCTGAAAATTGCGCGCAATGCTGGCGAGTGCGTCGGGGCGCAGCGCGCCGAGGAACATGTCGGTGTAGATCTGATTGATATGCTCCACCTCGTTGATGCGCCCGATTTCGTCGAGATACACCCGCCGGTAATCTTCGCGGAAGAAGACCCCTTCGATCTTGCGCTCCGTGGCGGTATCGATATCGAGTCCGTCGGCGTCAAAGAACTTGATGTCCACCACGCGACTGTCGAGCGGCGAGAGACGCACGTGAACGCCGCCAGCCGCATTGATGGCGCGAGTAATCACGCGCGCGACCGGCAGCGGCACGTCGTGAAGTTCGGCGACATGCACGCCAGCCGACGGCAAACCGGCGACCAACCCGCGTTTGATCATGCGCGGCGTAAAGTGCGTATCGCGGCTGGTCGTCACCACCGCGCCGCGCGGCAATGTTGCGCCGAAAGCGGCGCCAAGACGCGCGCCAAACTCAGGGGTCAGGTCAATATTGACCAGCCCCGAAATCCCTGATCGTCCAAACAGCACGCGACGCCCCTGCGATCCCCAGATAATGCTGGAACTGATCGTCGCCCCTTCCTCAACCTCCTTGCTGGGCCAGATTTTGACATTGGCGCCAATTACTGCGCCAGCATTGATAATCGTCTGATCGCCGACGACCGTTCCCTCAAACAGCACAGCGCGGCTTTTAATGTTGCACTGCCGCATCACGATCGCGCCGCGCAGTTCGGCGCGCTCGCCGATGTACGAGTTGCGCCAGATGATCGAGCGGTCGATAGTTGCGCGCGTATCGATGATCGTATAATCGCGAATGGCGGTCGGTCCGTGGATGATCGCGCCGCTCTTGATCTTGACGCCGTGCCCAAGAAAGATGGGTCCGTGCAGTTGCGCGTCGGGCGCAATCTCAACGTCCCCCTCGACCCACACCTCATCAAAAATGCGTTCACCAACGCGCGGCAGGTTGACCTTCCCCTGCATATAGTCGCGACTGGCGCGCATGTACTCTTCAATCGTGCCGATGTCGGTCCAGTACCCTTCGGCGACATATCCGACCGGAATGTTCCCGCTGCGTAGCATGCGCGGAAACACATCCTTTGACCAGTCGGTAAAGACGCCTTTCTCGATGTAGCGGAAGATTTCGGGCGTGACGACGTAGATGCCGGTGTTGACGGTATCGGAGAAGACTTCGCCCCAGCTGGGCTTTTCGAGAAACTGGCGCACATAACCGCGTTCATCCACCACGACAACGCCATAGTCGAGCGGATTGGGCACGCGGGTCAGGGTAATCGTGGCAGTGGCGCCGTGGCTTTGATGAAACTCGATGATCTTCGTCAGATCAAAATCGGTCAGGGCATCGCCGGAAATGACGAGAAACGGCTCGCGCAGGAAGCGCTCGGCATTCTTGACGCTGCCTGCCGTGCCCAGCGGTTGTTCTTCAAGAGAATACTCGATATGGACGCCATACGCCGATCCGTCGCCGAAGTGATCCTGGATGACATTTGCCAGGTACTGAACGGTCACCACGATGTCGGTGATGCCGTGCCGCTTGAGCAACTCGATAATGTGCGCCATTACGTGGCGATCGACAACGGGCACCATGGGTTTTGGGCGGTTGATCGTCAGAGGGCGCAATCGCGATCCCTCACCGCCAGCCATGACCACAGCCTTCATCGACTACCTCACCCACGATGTGTCGGTTTGTGCATGGCTTCAGTATAGCACGAAGAAGCGGGGGTTAGGGGTTAGGGGTTAGGGGTTGGGGCTGAGGATGAGGATCGACGAGCGCCGCGCATGGTGCAAATGATAAAAAAACAGGAACCGGACGCTTGCGCAGGATCCGGCTCCCTGTACCGACTCAACGAATGCCAGCGCCTACTCCTGGCTCTTCCGCAGTTCCTCGACGCGCGCAGCCAGTTGTGCGATCTTCTGGCTCAACTCATCAATGTCGCGCTTGGAGGGGATGTTCAATCGATTGAGGAACTCTTCCATGCCCTGCTCGACACGGTCGGTCACCTTCTCCACCTGCGGACGATTCGCCGTCAGGCGGTTCTGCATTTCGTGCAGAAGCTTCTCCGCATCCTTCTGCGCCAGTTCACCGCGCTCGACGAGTTTCTTGACAAAAGCTTCGACTTCATCGAAGGTCATGGCGACTGCACCGAAGCTGGCAAGCAGCAACCGGCGCATGCCGTCGATGATCCACTTGTTGGCGCTGGGCGCGCTCTCCTCGACTTCGGTGACTTTGACTTCGACTTCTTCGGTCATGGGGGGACCTCCTGCTGCTACGCTATGTACGAGAAGGAACATCCTTCGATCCACCTTCATAACGCAATGCGTTATGGCTGTAGTATAGCACTATGGCGGATAGAAGTCAAGCCGACGCGCTCCTCGACAGGCGTCCGCATAACGGCGAGTTGAACGTTCTGCCTGGAACGGACGCCTCCTTTTCCCGCACCAATCCGCATGCGCTATGCGGATCTCATGATGAATTGTACCACATTGACGAGCGATGAAAGGCGCCCCGCACCGATCATCCCCCCTCCACCCGCATGTGGTGGGAAGAGGGAAAAAGACATCAGGACGCGGCAAACACCCATTGCACCCCAAGAACGCTGCATCTGCGAGGGTATCACCGGGTTACACACCAAAACATGAGATGGAGCGCCAACCAAAGTTGAGACCACAAAAAACATAAGACAAAAACACACAAAAAGTCAACAATAAGATGCACTATCGTACATCTGTCAATGCGTCGAGATGCCTGGAAAACGAACAGCGCCCTGATCTGAGAAGAAGATGAGCAGCGCGTGATAGACGAAAGCGACAGCAGTGTGATAAAAACCCGGTTGTACGTCGTGCGCACGATCATCATCACGCTATTCGCAGTACACGTTCAGGAGGAGTGCTGACTCTATGCCTCACATTCATCTGGTGGATAGCGACAACACATCGCTGAGCATCACTGCCGCTCTGCTCGAGCGCGCACACTACCATATCAGCTCTTCAAGCGGCGGGCGCGACGCATTGCGCGCTGTGTTCGGCAGTATGCCCGATATGGTGATACTCGAGGCAGAACTGAACGATTACGACGGGTTCGAGGTGTTGCGGCGCATCCGGCGCAGCCTGGACACGCCGGTCGTTTTCTACAGTCAGCGGGCGCGCGCCCAGGACCGCATTATGGGGCTGCGCCTCGGCGCCGATGATTACATTGCCAAACACACCCCTGCCCCTGAATTCGTTGCGCGTGTCGGCGCGGTGCTGCGCCGCTGCCAGCAGGCGCGTCGCCCGCCGCTCGAGCGGCTGAGTTGCGGCGGCTGGGTCCTCGACCCGGCAGGGCAGATCTGTGTGGCGTCTGATCGTCCGGCGGTCGAATTAACCCCGCGCGAGGTGCACCTGCTGTCGTTCCTGATGAAACGCAGCGGTCAGGTCTGCACAACAAGCCAGATCATCCAGCATATCTGGGGCTACACCACCCGTCAGTCGCGCAGCATCGTCGCCACTTCGGTCTGGCGATTGCGCGCTAAACTGGAACGCGACGCCGATCGACCGCGCCATATTCTGACGGTGCGCAACATCGGGTACACGTTCGTGCCGTGAACTCTTCAGCGAGGGAGGCTGTCGACGAATACCCGAATGAAGCGACGAATAGCCGCAGGAGGGCGCAGCTTCGTTTATTCGTTCGCGCGATTCGTCGGCGCGCCTCCCTTGTTCTTCCCCCTCGCTCGATCATA
>JAUQOW010000073.1 GCA_030550675.1 Chloroflexota bacterium | reverse complement strand
CGAGCGCCGGAGAATTGTTCCTCGCGCTCCGCACAACGCGCGGCGACGGACATGTCTACATCGCCGATGCGCTGGCATCCGGCGCCGCTGGCGTCGTCTGCGAGACGCCGCCAGCAGCCAGCGCCAACGCCACGGTAATCCTCGCCGATGACCCGGCGTTGCTTGCGGCGCGCTGGGCGGCAGCGCGGCTGCGTCGAGTAGCGCCGCTGGTCGTTGGGGTGACCGGCAGCATCGGCAAAACCTCGACAACCCGCGCGATCGCTGCGATTCTGGCAGGCATCGCGCCGACCTTTCGCAGCCGCCGTAGTTTCAACTCGTTGATCGGGCTGCCAGTATCGCTTGCGCGTCTCCAGGACAGCCATCGCTTCGCAGTGCTGGAATATGGAACGGCGTATCCTGGTGAGCTTCATCGCCTGACAACCCTGTTCCCGCCGCAGGTGGCGGTCGTGACATCCGCCAGCCCGATGCGTCTGTCGGCATTCGGCTCGGCAGCTGGGCTGGCGCGCGAGTTCGGCGCGCTGGTCGCCGCATTGCCCGCCGACGGATGGGTTGTGCTCAATGGGGATGATCCGGCGGTCACAGCGCTGCGCACGATGACACGCGCACAGGCGCTGGTTTTTGGAACTGACGCAGGATGCGACCTGCGTGCGGAGGTGCGCCGGTATAGTCTCGATGGTACGGAGATTCGCCTGTTCTACAGAGGCGTTTCGGTCGACGCCGTCATTCCACTGATTGGCGAACCGGCGATGAGCGCGGCGCTGGCGGCGGTCGGCGTAGGGCTGGTATGCGGGATGAGCCTGGAACGCGCCGCTGCGCGACTGGCGCACGTCGAGCCGCCTGCCGGTCGGCTGCGTCCACACCCGGCGCGCAATGGCGCAACGCTTGTTGATGATACCGTTGGCGCCGAACCATCGGCGATGCTGGCGGCGTTGCGCACCCTGGCAGCGCTCCCGGCGCAGCGACGGATCGCGGTGCTGGGAGACCTTCCTGCCGACAGTCATAACCCCGACGAGGGAAATAACGTATACGCCGCCATTGGAACTCTCGTTGCGCAGGTCGCCGATACGCTGATCTGGAAAGGAGATGCAGGAACGCCGGTCATTCGTGCAGCGCGGCGGATTCGCCCCGATCTGCCGGTGACAGTAGTTCACACTATCGCAGCAGCGCTCGAAGCCATCCCGCCCGATCTCGGCTCAGGCGATCTGATCCTGATATGCGGCGGCGCGGGCGCACGTCTGGAACGCCTGGTCGCGGCATTGGTCGCCCCCTCAGTGAACGTCGCCCAGGCGCTGGTGCGTCAGGATGCCGGGTGGCGCGCCGCGCGCATCGCCGATCCCGACCGTCCGACGTGGGTGCGGGTCGATCTGGACGCAATCCGCGACAATGTGCGCGCTCTGCGCTCGATTGCCAGCGTGCCGCTTATGGCGGTGCTCAAGGCGGATGCCTATGGTCATGGCGCAGTGCGCGCCGCGCGCGCGGCGCTGGCTGGCGGCGCCGTGGCGCTGGCGGTAGCGACGCTCGGCGAGGCGCGGACGCTGCGGGAAGCTGGAATCGGTGCGCCTATCCTGGCGCTCGGCTACACCCCGCCGTGGCAGGTGGCGCAGGCGGCGCGGCTGGGGATCGCCATCACTGTCTTCGACCGGGATGTTGCGCGCGCGTGTGCTGCAGCAGCAGAGACCGGATTGGATATCACCGTGCATGTCGAGGTGGATACCGGCATGGCGCGCACCGGGCTGAACGCTCGGGATCTCGGACCATTTTTACGGGCGCTCGCCGATATGCCTGGCGTGCACATCGCAGGATTGTACACCCATTTTGCCGATGCCGACGCCGCCGATCTGAGCGCCGCTGAAGCGCAGCTTCACCGCTTCTGCACGGTTCTGGAAGCGATCACATCCGCCGGGTTGCGCCCGCCAATCGTCCACGCCGCCAACAGTGCGGCGCTGTTGCGCCTGCCGGGGGCGCGGTTCGACATGGTGCGCCCTGGCATCGCGTGCTACGGTCTGGCGCCTTCCCCGCATACGCCGCTGCCGCCTGCATTGCGACCGGCGCTTTCGTTTCACTCCGAAGTGGCGCAGGTGCACGATCTCCCGCCGGGAACGCCAGTGTCGTATGGCGGAACATTCGTCACCCGGCGCGCCTCGCGGATTGCAACGATCCCTGTAGGGTACGCCGACGGTCTGCGTCGGGCGCCGGCGTGGCGCGAGGCGCTGGTGCGCGGTCGGCGGGCGCCAATTGTCGGGCGGATCTGCATGGACTACGCCATGATCGATGTCACCGACATCCCCGGCGTTCGACGCGGCGACCTGGCGACCCTGATCGGGGCGCAGGGCGATGACCGCATCACGGCGGACGAGGTTGCCGGATGGTTAGGGACGATCAGCTATGAGGTGGTGGCGACGATTCTGCCGCGCGTGCCGCGGGAGGTCGGCGAGTGAGATGCGCCCGGCATATCAACGAAGCGGCATCTGATAAAACAACGACGATACGATGTCGCCGCATGTGCGTTCGAGAAAGGCGGTCAAGAGGTTTCTTTGCGAATCTGATGCAGAGGTGCGAAAATGTGGACATATCTCCGCAAGCAACGCTTTGCGCCTTCGCCTCTCTGCGTCCGCCCTTTGAGAACGACGGGATCAGGCGCCTCATCCCACGCCGAGGTAGGCATGCTGGACGAGTTTATTCTCACGCAACGCCTGGGCAGTGTCTGCCAGAACGATCTCCCCGGTCTGAAGCACGTAGCCGCGATGAGCGATCGCCAGCGCCATGAGCGCGTTCTGCTCCACAAGGAGGATGGTCGTTCCCTGAGCATTGATGTCGCTGATGATATTGAAGATCTGCTCGACCAGCACCGGTGCGAGACCCATAGAGGGTTCATCAAGAAGGAGCACACGCGGTCGGCCCATTAATGCTCGCCCGATTGCCAGCATCTGTTGCTCGCCGCCGGAGAGTGTGCCGCCGCGCTGGTTGAGGCGTTCGTAGAGACGAGGAAAGAGCCGGAACACTCGTTCCATATCTTTGGCGATCTCGGCTTTGTCTTTGCGCAGGAACGCGCCGATCTCCAGGTTTTCACGCACTGTCAGGCGCGGGAAGATGCGGCGACCTTCCGGCGCCTGGATGACGCCCAGTTCGACGATCTTGTGCGGCGGCAGATGATCGATCCGCTCGCCCCTGAAGCGGATCTCGCCGTGCCTGGGTTTCAACAGCCCCGAAATGGTGCGCAGCGTTGTGCTCTTGCCAGCGCCATTCGAGCCGATCAGCGTCACAATCTCGCCCTCTTCAACCGAGAGCGAAATGCCTTTGAGGGCATGAATATTGCCGTAGTATGTATGGACGTTTTTGAGTTCGAGCAGCGGCATAAAGAACCAAGAACTGAGAACCAAGAACTGAGAACTGAGAACCGAGAACCGAGAACTGAGAACCGAGAACTGAGAACTGAGAACTGAGAACTGAGAACCGAGAACTGAGAACTGAGAACCGAGAACTGAGAACTGAGAACCGAGAACTGAGAACTGAGAACCGAGAACTGAGAATTTCGACTTTCTCGTCCGCCGCTTTCAATCCTCCCACCTGCAACGTTCAACGTTCAACGCCATGGGCGGCGGCGCCTTTGCCCAGGTAGGCTTCGATCACGCGCGGGTTGGAGCGGATTTCTTCGGGAAGACCTTCGGCGATCTTAGTGCCGTAATCGAGCACGGTGATGCGCTCTGAAATTGTCATGACCACGCGCATGTCGTGCTCGATCAGCACAACGGTAATGCCCAATTCATCGCGCAATCGCCGGATCAGATCCGTCGCTTCAGCCGTCTCCTGCGGGTTCATGCCGGCTGTCGGCTCATCGAGCAGGATCAATTTTGGCGACGACGCCAGCGCTCGCGCGATTTCCAGGCGGCGCTGATCACCGTAAGGAAGATTGCGCGCCAGTTGATTGCGCTGATGATCGAGATTGACGAACCTCAGCAACTCACGCGCGCGTTCGAGCGCCGCGCGCTCCTCAGCGCGAACGGCGGAAGTTCCCAGAATAATCTGCCATAAACCGGCGTGCAGGCGCGTATGCATGCCGACCAGCACGTTTTCGAGCACCGTCATCGCATTGAACAGGCGAATGTTCTGGAATGTGCGACAGATGCCCAGCGCCGTGATCTGGTCGGGACGCAAGCCGGTAATATCTTTGCCGTCAAAGATGATCGTGCCCTTTGTTGGCTTATAGATGCCGGTCAATACGTTGAAGAACGTCGTTTTCCCCGCGCCGTTGGGACCGATCACGCTAACGATGCTGCCCGCCTCAATCGTAAGCGACACATCGTTCACCGCTGTGAGACCGCCAAACTGCTTGGTGACATGTTTTGCTTCCAGAAGCGCCACAACGAATCCTTTCAACCTTCAGCGCTTTGTGCAGACTCTGATACCTGGGCTGCCGTCTTTGGCTCCGGCGCCGGCTCAGGCTCATCGTGGTGCAGTTCCTGACGGCGGCGATCCTCCGGCAGCAATCCCTCCGGTCGGAAAATCATCATAATGATGAGTAACAAGCCGAAGAGCAAACGCTGATACTGCGCCGGATCGAACCACGACGGGATTGGCACGCCGCGACGCTGGAGCGCCGCCAACTCACTGGCGATGCGCGGCAGCAACTGCAGGTCGAGCAGCGTCACAATCACCGCTCCGAGCATTGTGCCGGGAATGCTCCCCATCCCGCCAAGAATGACCATCGACAGAATGCCAATCGACCGCAGCAGATCGAACGTCGGCGGGTTGATGAACGTTTGCAGGGCGCTGAAGATCACCCCCATCGTTCCGGCGAACGATGCGCCGACAGCGAACGCCAGCAGTTTCATCCGCACCAGCGGAATGCCCATAGCGATGGCTGCGGTTTCATCTTCGCGGATCGCCGTCCACGCTCGCCCAATCCGCGAGTTGTTCAGGCGATGGACGACGAACACGGTCAGCGCAAGCACCAGCAGCACCAGGAAATAGAAATAGAGTTGATACTCCTGCACCCGCGAGATATTGATCCCAAGCGCCTGGAACACCGGCTCAACGAACAACGGCGGTCGCCCGATGTCCTTGATGCCCTGCGCGCCATTCGTGATGTTGATCGGTCGGTCCAGGTTCGTCGCCAGCACGCGGATCACTTCGCCCAGACCGAGGGTGACGATCGCCAGGTAATCGCCGCGCAACCGCAATACTGGCAGACCGAGGAGCACGCCGAAGAAGGCGCCGACGGCGAGACCAATCGCCAGGAAGAGCCAGAACCATGATCCGTGCAGCGGTTCCATCCCTGGAACGATGTTGGAAATCTGCGGCGTGCTGAAGATGCCCCACAAATAAGCGCCGACGGCGAAGAACGCCACATACCCCAGGTCGAGCAAACCCGCAAACCCGACCACCACATTCAACCCAAGCGCCAGCGCCGCAAACATGCCCGCCTTGGTCACGACATCAATATAGAACGGGTTGAGCACCCCAAAAACCGGCATGACGACCGCCAGCAGGATTGTGCCGAGCGTCAACTTGAACGCCAGCATGGTCGGCGCGCGATAGATCACGAACATCAGCAGCAGGAAGAGCACGACGACCATATCGGTGCCGAGGCCAGTCGTCGGATTAAAAAGCAGCAACGCCGACACAATGGCGGCATACGCCAGGATCAGCACATACGGCGCAGGACCGCGACCTGCTGTTGTGCGAAGCAGCGCCCAGAACGATGGAGGCTGATCGACCTGTCGATTATCTGCTGCCATACCGTTACACCTTCTGCGTCACCACTTCGCCCAGCAAGCCGGATGGTCGGAAGACCAGGATCAAAATAAGAATGCTGAACGCCACAATGTCGGCATAACTCGCACCCGAGAACTGCCCGCGGGTGAAGAGCGAGAGGTACGACGCGACGAACGCCTCCAGGAAGCCCAGCACAATTCCGCCGACCATAGCGCCGGTGATATTGCCAATGCCGCCGAGCACCGCAGCGGTGAAAGCCTTGAGTCCTGGCAGAAACCCGACGTATGGGTTGATCGTACCGACGCGCATGCCGAACAGGATGCCAGCCGCGCCGCCAAGTGCGCCGCCGATAAGAAACGTGAGCGCGATCACGCGGTTCACATCGATCCCCATCAAACTGGCTGTCGGTCGGTCCTGCGCGACCGCGCGGATCGCTTTGCCGAGTTTGGTGATGTTGACCAGATAATTCAACCCGATCAACATCAGGATCGCCACCACGATGAAGATCAGCGAACGGCTGTCGATGCTGACCGGTATTGTGCGCTCATCTGAGATTGGCATCTGCGCCAGCACCAGCGGCTGACCGAGGTCGGGAGTGCGAAACTGGGCATTGAACCCCAGCCCGGTATTGACCGCAATCATGCGCATGACGTCCTGCAGGACGAGCGAGACGCCGATCGCTGAGATGAGCGGCACCAGGCGCGGCGCGCCGCGCAACGGACGGTAAGCGACGCGCTCAACCGACATTGCGAGGAGACCTGAGACGGCCATGCCCAGCAACACAGCGGCGATGACGAAGAGAACCGGGTTGAGGGTCGTCAGCATGCCGGACGCTGCCAGCGCAGCGCTGAAAAAGGCGCCCGTGAAGGCGCCGACCATAAAAATCTCGCCGTGGGCGAAATTGATGAACTCCAGAACGCCATAGACCATCGTATAGCCGAGCGCGATGGTGGCATACAGGAATCCGCGCACCATCCCATCGATGATCACCTGCGGCAGGATCGTAATCGTCCCTTGCAGCAGATCGATGTCGGTTCGTGCGCCGCGCAGCGCCACAGCCAGCAAAATGACGATGCCGCCGAGCACGACGGCGCTGCCGATGACGAACAGAAACACCTGAAGGAGAGGACCGAAGACGTCGCTCATAAATGAGCGAAAGGAGCGACGGGTAAGAACCAGCTCCGCACCTGTCGTTGCTTCAACTGCCATGAATGTCGACTCTTCCCCTGATTGTTGATTAAGACCCGAAGTGTTGCATTGAAACACTTCGGGTCAACCGAATACTTAATCGCTCAAAACGGACGTTCCCTTACGGCGCTGCGATTTCGAGGCGTTTGACGACCGCGTTCTTGTTCCAGACCTCGGCAGGATCCCCCGCCTCGGTGCTGACCTGGAGCACGAAGTACGTGGCTTTCACCGGGTCGCCCTTGGCGTTGAATTCATACGTGCCGGTGATGCCCTTGTAGGCGCCCAGGGTCTTCATCGCCTCCAGCACCTGCGCGCGGGTCGGCTTGCCATTTGCCGTCTCAGCGGCTTTGGCAATCGCCTGGAGGCAGATGCCCATCGCATCATACGCCTGCGCCGAGAACGGCGGCGCGGCTTCGTTGTACTTCGCCTGGTAATCCTCAGCGAACTTGGCAGCATCGGGGAACTGGCTGACCGGCGCGGCGACCGAGGTGTAGTACATACCCTTCACCGCATCGCCAGCCACCTTGAGGAGATCCGGCGAGTCAAGCCCGTCCGGTCCCAGGAACGCCGCCGTGATGCCGCGGTCGCGCGCTTGCTTGAACAGCGGCGCCGCCTGGTTGTAGATGCCGCCGAAGTAGATCAGATCCGGGTTCGCCGCCTGGATTGGCGTCAGGATCGAGTCGAACACCGACTGTTCCTCGGTTCCCTCGAAGCCCAGCACTTGAATGCCGTTCTTCTCGGCGTTCTGGCGGAAGAACTCCGCCACGCCCTGACCGTAGTCGGTCTTGTCGTGGATGATGTAGACGCTATTGATCTTCAGCTCGGTGCGGGCAAACTCCTCGCCAACCGCACCCTGCACATCGTCGCGTCCCACGATGCGGAAGGCGTTCGGATACCCGCTCTCGGTGATCTTCGGGTTAGTATTGGCAGGCGAGACCATCACCAGGCTGGCCGCCTGATAGTCGGGCAGCGAGGCGAGCGCCACGCCCGAGTTCAGGTGACCGACCAGGCAGAGGATGTCGTTGTCGGAAATGATATTCTTGGCGTTCGCCGAGCCGACCTCCGGCTTCGCCTGGTCATCGAACGGCGCCAGTTCCACCGTAAAGCCCATGTCGGTCAGAATTTTGCCAAGCTGCTCAAGCCCGAGTTCGGCGCCATTGCGAATACCGACGCCAAGCGCCGCCTGCGGACCGGAGAGCGGACTCTGGGTGGCGATTTTGATCACGCCGGTCATGCCGCCCGCTGGCGGAGGGGTAGTCGGCGCTGGCGCTGCCGTCGCTTCCGTTGGAGGAGTCGTCGGAGCAACCGTGGGTGTCGGCGCCGCTGGCGCGCCACATGCCGCCAACAGTGCGCCAAGCAGTGCAAAGATGAGAAACGCGCTGACACGTTTCATCATGGTGCTTCTCCTTGTGAGCTAAGAGCATCTGTACCGCAGAGCATCTGTGCCAGATAGAAACATGCCTTGCCTGAACGTCCCGGTTGCGGCGGCCACCCGCGTGAAGCTGCGTTGCACGTGCGCAGGGTATGCCAGGAGTTTCGAGCCTGCCACCTCCTTCTTTCCGCACAATCACAGCCATAGTGCGAGCAGCGACCTTGATCGACATCAAGGGGAAAAGCCTCGACAGAGAGGCGCTGCTGCATTGCGTGTTATGGCTGTGAGACGCCCGGCGCCGAACGCGCGACTGCATCCGTGGGCGAATGGTGTGGTTCTTCAACGCCGACGGATGCGGTCATCGTCGGCTGCAGGGCAACAAGACCAACCCTTTGGGATGTGATGATGGGAGTGTACCTATATCATGCGGATTTGTCAAGTTTCATTAAGGGCAAAACTCCTGGTATAGTAGAGGCATGAACGATCAACGCTCACCTTTATTGATGGTTGCGCTCGGCGTGCTGCTGGCGCTTGCGCTGATTGTCGTCGGCGGCATGAACAACGGTTTTGGCTCGCCGGAGCTGGCGCGCCGTTTTGCGGCGCAACCGCCCGATCCGGGCGACCTGATGCTCAACCTTCCCCGGATTGAAGCGCCGCAGGCGCCGCCCGATCTCCTGCGCACACTGGATGATCTGCACAAACGGCTCGCGGGCGGGCGGGTTGCGATGGCGTTGACTCCAACCGCCGCCAGCCCACGCATCGAGGTGCGCGTCGGCGATCTGCATCGCAGTGGTGATCAGATGGTTGTACACGGCAGCGTGCGCAATCTCGGCAATCGAGAGGTGACTATCCCGCCCGGCGCCTTTACCTTTCGCGACAGTCGCGGTGTGCGGTATGCTACGTCGTCGAGCGGCGGCGTGACCCTCGCCCCTGGCGCTGCGACCGACTTTGAGTTCACCATTCCACTGCCTGAAGGTCGCGGGTTGACGCTGATTGTTGATTTGCCTCCCGATCCGCCGATTGAGCAGGTATTGCTCCTGGAAGTCGCCGGAAGTTGAGGAGTGAGGAGTCTGCCCGCCCACTGCGCAAACCCTATTGCCCGCCTGCCGTTCCCCAGGGCGCGCCATCGCCGCGCCCCTACGCGTTCCTTGCCCACGTTCAACGTTCAACATTCAACGTTCAACGCCCCTTGCGCCTGTCTCAACATGTTCGCAACATATTCACAACATCCTCATGGTACACTGCGTCACAGGAATAATCATCCCCGATGAGCAGTGTCTGATAGTGTCGGTGTGGACAGAGATGACGCCGGTGTTGGTATCGATACGGGGGGCGCAGCGATCGATGGAGCGTCTGTGCGTTTCGTCATTCGCCATGCTGTGCGCTTTCGTCCTCCGACGCCCGCACGATACGCATCAGATCGCGTCGGTCAACGCTTCGGTTGAGCAACCATACGTGACGCATCCGTTGCAGAAACAGCCATTTCATCGTGATCAAGGAGGAACCATATCTCATGAGCGACCTCACTCCGGCAGTCTATTTTTCGCAAATTGTGCCGCAGCGGTTCAAAGAGGCGGTCGACAGCGCCCCGGAAGAGGTGCTGGCGCAGCCTGAATTCACCGTGACCTACACGATCGAAGGCGAAGGCGACCAGAACGGCGTGTTCGGATACCGGATTTCCGGTTCATCCATTGAGTTCATTGACGGCGGCATCGAAAACGCCGATCTGCAACTGACGCTTTCGTATGACAACTGGCGCGCCGCTGCGGAGAGCGATGCAATCGAGCCGTTCATCGACTATTTCCTGCGACGAAAGATCGAGGTGGTGAAAAATCTGCGCGGAATGGTCAAACTGGAATTGACCCGATCCGACGAGAGCCTGTTTGAGAGCGTCAGCATCTTCGGCGGTCAATCCGAACCGTCTGTTACGCTGCGGATGACCACCGACGATTACCGGCAGATGCTGTCGGGCGAGTTGAACGGGCAGATGGCGTTCATGATGGGCAAGTTGCGGTTTGAAGGCAGCCTGCCGCTGCTCATGCAGATTGGCGCGCTGAGCGGTTGACACGAAGGAGATGTGGTTATGATCTCGTTTACTCCGTCGGAAGAACAGCAGTTGATCATCGACACCGTGCGACGCTACGCGGTGGACCGGATGCGTCCCGCCGCCTACGAGGCGGATGAGAAGCGCACCATTCCGCAGGACATTATTGCTCGCGGGTGGGACCTCGGTCTGCTGCCGAGCGCCATCCCGGAGCAGTACGGCGGCTTTGGCGAGGCGCATCAGGCGCTGACTGGCGTGCTGGCGGCGGAAGAACTCGGGTATGGCGACCTTTCGATGGCGCTCTACCTGATGACCCCCAATCTGTTTGCGATCCCCATCCTGCACTACGGCACCGAAGAGCAGAAGCAAAAATGGCTCCCCCGACTTGTAGAAGGCGGATTTGCGCCGTACACGGCGGCGCTGGTTGAGCCGCGCTGGAGTTTTGATCCGCATGCACTGCACACGGTCGCCGAGCGCGAGGGCAATGTGTACGAAATTACCGGGCACAAAGCAATGGCGCCGCTTGCTGCCGAAGCGCAGGCGTTCCTGGTTTACGCCCGCGAGGGGGACACGACGCAGGCGTTCATTATCGAACGCGGCACGGAAGGTTTGACGGTGCTGGAGCGCGAAAGCTTCATGGGCATCCGCGCGCTGCCGACCTACGAGCTGCGGCTGGATGACGTCCATGTTCCGGCGTCGTGCCGACTGGGCGGTGAACAGGGGATCGACATCGACCATCTGATGAATTACTCGCGCGTGGCGCTGGCGGCGCTGGCGGTCGGCGTGGCGCGCGGCGCGTTCGAGTACGCGCGCGATTACGCCAAGCAGCGCGAGGCGTTCGGCAAGCCGATTGCCCAGAATCAGGCAATTGCCTTCATGCTGGCGGAGATGGCGATTGAGGTTGAGGCGGCGCGCCTGATGACGTATGAGGCCGCCTGGCACCTCGATAAGGGGCACAACGCAACGCAGCAGGCGGCGCTCGCCAAGGCATACGCCGATGAAATGGCGTTGATGGTGACCGACCGCGCCGTGCAGATCCTTGGCGGTCACGGCTACATTCGCGAACATCCGGTCGAGCGCTGGCTGCGCAATGGGCGCGGGTTCAGCACGTTCCTTGGGCTGGCGATGGTGTGAGGAGACGACCATGATCGATTTTGAGATTCCAACCCCGATCAAGCGCCAGGTGCAGTTTATCACCATGCTCGGCGAGCAGGTGATGCGCCCGGTTGCGCGCTATTATGACGAGCACGAAACAGAGCGCCCGTGGGATTATATCAACCTGATCTGGCCCACCATCCGCGAACGTGGCGGGCGATCGTTCTCGATCGAGGACGGCAAGGAGAAGACCGACAAGGACGGCAAGCCGCGACCGCGCATCGGCTACCTGATGCTGGCGCATGTGGTCGAGGCGCTGTCGTGGGGCGACGCCGGGTTGTATCTTTGCACCCCCGGCGGCGGTCTTGGCGGCGCGGCGGTCGATGCGACCGGCACGCCGGAGCAGAAGGAGCGTTTCCTCAAGCGCTTCGGCGAGGGTGAGCCGAAGTGGGCGGCGATGGCGATGACTGAGCCGCACTGCGGTTCGGATACGGCGGCGATCCGCACCACGGCGCGCCTCTCCGAAGACGGCAAGGAGTGGATCCTGAACGGCGAGAAGATTTTCGTCACCGGCGGGCTGATGGCTGCCAAGGAGTCGCGCGGCTTTGTCGTCGTGTGGGCCACAGTCGATCCGTCAGCGGGGCGCGCTGGCATCAAACCGTTCGTCGTCGAAGCCGGCACGCCGGGGATGACCGTCACGAAGCTGGAGCACAAGCACGGCATCCGGGTGTCGGATACGGCGGCGATTGTGTTCAACGATTGTCGCATTCCGTATGATAATATTCTTGGCAGCCCCGAAGTCGTGAAAAGCGATACGGAGAGCAAGGGGTTCAAGGGTGCGATGAAGACGTTCGACGCCACCCGGCCGCTGGTGGCGGCGTCGGCGCTCGGCATCGCGCGCGCTGCGCTCGAATTCACCGCCTCGTATCTGAAAGAGCGCGGCGTGAAGGTGCGCTATGGCGTCGCTCCCCACCTGCAAACCGCCGTCGAGCGCGACCTGATCAACATGGAGATGCAGCATCGCGCTGGCTGGCTCCTGGTGCTGAAAGCCGTCACCAAAATGGATGCAGGCGAGGAGAATGCGCTTGATGCGTCGATGGCGAAGGTCAAGGCAGGTCAGGTGGCGACCTACGTCACGCAAAAGGCGGTCGAGTTGCTCGGTCCCGAAGGATATTCGTGCAAACTGCTGGTCGAGAAGTGGATGCGCGACGCTCGCATTAACGACATCTACGAGGGCACCGGTCAGATCAATCGCCTGATCGTTGCGCGACGCCTGCTCGGCTATACGAGCCGCGAGCTGCGCTGATGCGCATGGTTCTGAGCGGAGGTGAAGCAGGGGGCGCTGTTCCGGCGTCCCTGCTTCTCTGTTTCTGTACATCAAGGAGTCACCGATGACCCAGATCAAGAAAGTGGCCGTCATTGGCGCCGGTACGATGGGCGGCGGCATCGCCGCACATTGCATTAATGCCGGGTTGCAGGTCGTGCTGCTCGATACGATTCCTTCCAGCCTCACGCCCGATGAGGAAAAGCGCGGCCTGACGCTCGAGTCGAAGGAGGTGCGTAATCGCCTGGTCAAAGCCGGTCTGGAGCGGATCAAAAACGCCAGACCGGCGGCGCTGTTCGATCCGCAGTCGATCTCGAAAATTGTCATTGGCAATGTAGAGGACGACCTGGGATTGATTGCAGACGCCGACTGGATTGTGGAGGCGATCATCGAGCAGCTCGAACCAAAGCGCGCGCTAATGGAGAAGATCGAACAGGTGCGCAAACCGGGCAGCATCGTGTCGTCCAACACCTCCGGCATTCCAATCGCAGCTATCGCCGCCGGACGATCCGAGGATTTCCGCCGCCATTTTCTCGGAACGCACTTCTTCAACCCGCCGCGCTATCTCTATCTTCTTGAAGTCATTCCAACTCCCGACACCGATCCCGAAGTTGTCGCAACGATCAGTCGCTTCGCTGATGTGACCCTGGGCAAGGGAGTGGTGATCTGCAAGGATCGCCCCAACTTTATTGGCAATCGCATCTTCAGCTACGATATCGCCACCACGGTCGGGTATGCACTGCGCAATGGCTATACGGTCGAGGAGGTCGATAGCCTGACCGGCGAGCTGATCGGCAGACCCAGGACGGCGACCTTCCGCCTGCTCGACCTGGTGGGCATCGATGTGATGCTCCATGTGCAGCGCAACCTCTACGAGGCGCTGCCCGACGATGAGGAGCGCGAGGCGCTGAAGATCGCCCCCGAAATCGAGGCGATGGTCGCCAGGGGATGGCTCGGCAACAAGACCGGCGTCGGGTTCTACAAAGAGGTGAAAAGCGAATCCGGGCGCGAGTTCTGGCATCTCAACCTTCAGACAATGGAGCATGAAGCGCCGAAAAAGCCGCGCTTCGACCTTGTGGGCAAGGCGCGCAAGATCGAAGATCTGCGCGAACGGCTGCGCTTCCTGATCGACAATGCCGACACCGACCGCGCGGGCGTCTTCATCCGCGAGACGATGCTGCGCACGCTGGCGTATGCTGCGCGCCGCATTCCGGAGATTTCCGACAGCATCGTGGATATTGACCGCGCCATGCGCTGGGGGTTCAGCCACCAACTCGGTCCGTTCGAGGTGTGGGACGTGCTCGGCGTGCGCAAAACCGTCGAGCGTATGCGCGAACGCGACATTGCCATTGCGCCGTGGGTCGAGGAGATGCTGGCGAAAGGCGGCGAAAGCTTCTACCAGCGTGATAACGGGCGGATCGTCAGCGTCTGGAGTCCTGTTGAATCACGTTATGTTGAATATACGCCGCCGGAAGGGGTGCTGTCGCTCGACGATCTGCGCGCGCAGGGCAGAGAAGTCGCGCGCAACCATAGCGCCTCGCTCATCGACCTGGGGGATGGCGTGCTCTGCTTCGAGTTCCATTCCAAGGTCAACGCTATCGACCCGCTGATCACCGAGATGGGGTGGAAGGCGCTCGAACTGCTCCAGGATGATCGCTGGGTCGGGATGGTCATCGGCAACCAGTCTTCCGACTTCTGCGCCGGCGTGAACCTGGGCGTGGTGCTGATGGGGGTGATGGGCGGCAAGCCGGAGGAGTCGGCGAAATTCGCCAAAGGGACGCAGGACCTGTTCTTCCGCTTCCGCACCTGCCCAAAGCCGATCGTCGCCGCGCCGTATGGCCGCGTGCTCGGCGGTGGCGTCGAGGTCTGCCTGGCGGCGGCGCGACGGGTGGCGGCTGCCGAGACATACATGGGTCTGGTGGAACTGGGGGTCGGGCTGATTCCAGCCTGGGGCGGCTGCAAGGAGTTCGTCCGGCGTCACGTCTCGCCGCACGTTAAGACTCCTGGGGTCGATCCGCTGCCCTACCTGCAACAGGCATTCGAGACGATTGCAATGGCGAAGGTCAGCGAGCTTGGCGCAGTCCAGGCGAAGCAGCTTGGCTACCTGATGGACGACGACAAGATCGTGATGAACCGTGAGCGCCTGATCGCCGAGGCGAAGAAGGAAGTGTTGCTGATGGTCGCCGAGGGGTACACGCCGGTTCCGCCCGAGGGCGAGCCGGTGTACGCTATCGGGCGGCGCGGCATTGCCGCTGTGAATGCGATGGTCTACGGTATGCGCCAGGGCGGGTATATCAGCGACTACGACATGAAACTGGCGCGCTCGCTGGCGTATGTGATGTGCGGCGGCGATCTGACGCAGCCGCAGTGGGTCACCGAGCAATACTTCCTCGATCTGGAGTTTGAGCAGGCGAGCCAGTTGATCCAGCAGCCGAAGACGCAGGAGCGGATTATGGCGATCCTGCAAACCGGGAAACCGCTACGGAACTGAAACCATTCTCAGCACAGCGGACGCAAAGGCGCGAAGACGCAAAGGTTTGGCGTGTTTGATTGCGAAGCTTTGCGCTCCTGCGCCTTCGCGTCGCGGAACAGCATAACAAGGAGATCTCACTATGCGGGAAGCAGTGATTGTCAGCGCCGTTCGCACCGCCGTCGGCAAGGCGCCGCGCGGTTCGCTGCGCAGCGTGCATCCGACCGACCTGGCGGCGACGGTGATCAAGGCGGCGGTCGAGCGCACGCCCGGTCTCGATCCGAAAGAGATCGACGATGTGATCATGGGCTGCGCGATGCCGGAAGCGGAGCAGGGCTTAAACATGGCGCGCATCGCGCTGTTGCGCGCCGGTCTGCCAAACGACGTGCCAGGGCAGACGGTCAACCGGTTCTGCGCCTCGGGGTTGCAGACGATTGCGCTGGCGGCGCAACAGATCATGAGCGGGATGGGTGATGTGATCGTCGCTGGAGGCGCCGAGAGCATGAGCGCCGTGCCGATGGGAGGGCATCATTTCGCGCCCAACCCGGCAATGGCGGAGATGAGCCCGGAGGTGTACCTTGGCATGGGGTTGACCGCCGAGAACGTGGCGAAGCGCTATGAGGTCAGCCGCGAGGACCAGGACGCTTTCGCGCTGCGGTCGCACCAGCGCGCCATTGCTGCCATCGACGCTGGATTGTTCAAAGAGGAGATTGTGCCGGTCGAGGTCGAGCATGTCTGGTTCGAGAACGGCAAGGTGCATCGCTCCACCACAGTCTTCGACACCGACGAAGGACCGCGCCGCGACACATCGGCTGAGGCGCTGGCAAAGCTGAAGCCGGTCTTCGCGGTGAACGGCACAGTCACGGCGGGCAACTCGTCGCAGACCAGCGATGGCGCGGCGGCAGTGGTGGTGATGAGCCGCGAAAAAGCCGATGCGCTGGGGGTGAAGCCGCTGGCGCGCTTTGTGTCATTCGCAGTCGCTGGCGTGCCGCCGGAGATTATGGGGATTGGTCCGGTGCTGGCGGTGCCGAAGGCGCTGAAACTGGCTGGGCTGACCCTCGATCAGATCGATTTGATCGAGCTGAACGAAGCCTTCGCTGCACAGGCGCTGGCGGTCATCCGTGCGCTCGAACTCGATGAAGAAAAGGTCAATGTCAACGGTGGCGCCATCGCCCTGGGGCATCCGCTGGGATGCACCGGCGCGAAATTGACGGTGCAGATCCTGCACGAACTGCGGCGCCGCGGTGGACGGTACGGGTTGGTCACCATGTGCATCGGCGGCGGCATGGGTGCGGCAGGCGTGGTAGAGATGCTGTGAGGCGCTCGCTGCCCTTATCCCCTGCCCCTTTCCTCTCAAGAGCGGAGTTTTCAGAGTGCGAGCGATGTTTCCGCATCCTGACGCCTTTTTTCCCCTCTTCCCCCGTCCCCCTTCTCCCACAAGGGGAGAAGGGGGAGTTGGGGCGTCCTGATGCCTGAAGCAGGCGATTACGATGGACTGCCGAAAACTCCGCATTGTGAGCCGCCTCTTTCTCACATAGCGCAGGAGAAGGGAGGTATTTGCACATCCAGAATTGAGTGTCAGCGCCAGGGCGCTCGATGAAGCATCTGGCGCGACGACCCTTCAGGTGATGCTCGCTTTACGAACATCTCCGCTAGAGGCTCCGTCGGTGCGGGTCACATTGCAGATTCGGAACCGTGCCACTCACGCTGGTGATCGAACCCATGAGCGAGTGTGCAATGGTGCTGGCGATTGTGATCACCAAAGTAGGATGGCGGATCGTGCGGCTGCATTCGCCCCACGTCCGCCACTGGCTGACCGCTCAGGAACGGTGGCGAGCAATGACGATCATTTGAAGCGGCTCGCTCACTCCGCTGTGCTGGAAAGCGGCTTGCCGGTAATAGCGCGAATCGTCTCCGGCTCCGGCATCTTGTGAATATCCGGGTAAGCGACCGTGCCATGCTCGCCAATATCGAGACCCAGCTCCTCCTCTTCGGGCGACACGCGCAGACCAATCGTGCGCTTGAGGATGAAGAAGAGCAGGAAGCTGGTCAGAGCGCTCCAGGCGCCAATCGCCAGCACGCCGACGATCTGCGCGATGAGCAACTGCGGACCGCCGCCAGCGAACAGACCGACTGTTCCGGTATTGCCCTCAATTGTCGCAAACAGACCGACCGCCAGCGTGCCCCAGACGCCATTCACCAGGTGAACCGGCACTGCGCCGACCGGATCATCGATCTTGAGCGACTCCATCCACTTCATCGAAATCACATAGAGCGGACCGGCGACCAAACCGACGATGACCGCATCGAGCGGGCGCATGTACGCACAACCTGCCGTAATCGCCACCAGACCGGAGAGCACGCCGTTGAGCGTGGCGCCAAGCTCAGGTTTGCCGCTCTTAATCCAGCTGGCAATCATGGCGCCGACAGCGCCAGCCGCTGCTGCCAGCGTCGTGGTCACCGCCACCAGCGCGATCGCATCAGCGTCGCCCTGCGACTTGAACGCCAGTTGACTGCCGGGGTTGAAGCCATACCAGCCGAGCCACAGAATGAAGACGCCGAGACCGGCGAGCGCCGCGCTGTGACCAGGAATCTCGCGCGGCTTGCCATCGGGTCCATAGCGGCCCAGGCGCGGACCAAGGAGCCAGGCGCCCATCAACGCCGCCCAACCGCCAACGCTGTGAACGACCGTCGAACCGGCGAAATCGGTGAAGCCCCAATCGCCGGTAGTGGTCGGGTCATAGTCGTTGAGCCAACCGGATCCGCTCCACACCCAATGCACGACAACCGGGTAGATGAGCGCCGAAATGACGATGCTGTAGATCAGGTAAGCGCTGAACTTCGTGCGTTCCGCCATGGCGCCGGAGACAATGGTCGCCGCCGTTCCAGCGAAAACGACCTGGAACATCCAGAGAGCCAGCGTCGGAACGCTTCCCGCCTCGCGCACATCACCCAGGAAGAATTGATCAGAGCCAAAGAGACCGCCGACGCTGGCGCCGTATGCAACGCCCCACCCAACCATCCAGAACACCAGCGCGCCCGCACAGAAGTCCATGAAGTTTTTGAACATGATGTTGATCATGTTCTTGGACTGCGTGGCGCCCGCTTCGACGAGCGCGAAGCCCGCCTGCATGAAAAACACCAGGAATGCCGCTATCAGCAGCCACATCGTGTCGGTGACCACGCCCATTTCCGCAATCGCGGGATCAATCTCCTGAGCGAAGGAGGTTCCGGTTGTGCCGATCAACAGACCGGCAAGCGCGCCAATGCCGAGCATGAGTTTTGTTCGTCGCCTGACCATACGTTCCCTTTCTCCTGTGTGATGGGCTCTATCTCACGCTGCTTCGCCGATGCCGAACGCAAAATAACCCTGCGGCGCGCGCGGGCGCAGGATGTTGCTTCTTTGCACCGGATTAAGCGCGTGGGCTTTTCGATATGCTGAAGAGTACGACAGAAATGACGCAAAGGCTACGTCCAGTTCATATGAAATATCCGGTTTCGATTTTGTTCATTTTATACAATTTGTTCGTATATGAGGGTGAAAAGTGAAAAATGACATTGTGCAAAATTTCCATCCCCATCTGTACAGACGTTGCAATGCAACGTCTGTACAGATGGGGATGGCGCGGACGAACCGACGGCAAAGTGCCTTATGCGTCGAAATACATGAAGAACTCGTAGGGATGTGGTCGGATCGCCACCTGGATCAGTTCGCGCGAACGCTTGTAGTCCAGATAAGTCTCGATCACGTCCGGCGTAAAGACGCCGCCTTCAAGCAGGAAGGCATGGTCGGCTTCGAGCGCGTCGAGCGACTCCGCTAGCGAGCCGGGCGTTCCTCGAATGTGCGCTTTCTCTTCGGGGGACAGTTCATAAATATCGACATCCAGCGGCGGCGGCGGTTCGATCCGCTTCTTGATGCCGTCGATGCCCGCCATGAGCATTGCTGCAAACGCCAGATACGGGTTGCACGTCGGATCGGGCGCGCGGAACTCAATGCGCCGCGCCTTCGGCGAATCCGAGTAGGTCGGAATGCGGATCGCCGCCGAGCGGTTGCGCTGCGAGTAGACCAGGTTGATCGGCGCTTCGAACCCCGGAACCAGGCGGCGGTAAGAGTTCGTTGTCGGCGCGCAGATTGCCAGCAATGCCGGGGCATGGGTCAGGATGCCGCCGATGTACCAGCGCGCTATGTCGGACAGGAGCGCGTATCCCTTCGGATCGTAGAACAACGGCTGTCCTTCCTTCCACAGGCTTTGATGACAGTGCATGCCACTGCCATTATCGCCAAAGATTGGCTTGGGCATAAAAGTGGCGGTCAGACCGAATTCGCGCGCCGTGTTCTTGACGATGTACTTGTATTTGACCAGTTTGTCCGCCATGCGCAGCAGCGTGTCGAAACGCATGTCGATCTCGCACTGCCCGGCGGTGGCGACTTCGTGATGGTGCACCTCGACTTCGATCCCCGCAGCGATCATGTTGAGGGTGATCTGCGAGCGAACATCCTGGAGCGTATCGAGCGGCGGGCAGGGGAAGTACCCCTCTTTGTAGCGCGGACGATACGCCAGGTTCTTGCCCTGGCGGTCGGCGCCGCTGTTCCAGATGCCCTCGTCGCTGTCGAGGAAGTAGTAGCCGAAGTGACTCCCCTGATCGAAGCGAACATCGCTAAACAAGAAGAATTCAGCCTCTGGTCCGAAATAGGCGGTGTCGGCAATGCCGGTGCTGCGCAAATATTCCTCCGCCTTCTTGGCGATGAAGCGCGGGTCGCGCGTGTAATTTTCGCCGGTGATGGGGTCGCGAATGTCGCAAATCAATGCCAGCGTGGGGATTTTCAGCATCGGGTCGATAAACGCGGTGTCCGGATCGGGAA
>JAUQOW010000308.1 GCA_030550675.1 Chloroflexota bacterium | reverse complement strand
CCTTCGTCCACGACCATGACATTTGCGCTGCTGATCGGCGGATGCAGCGCGCCAGTCGCCTGGCACGCCGCGACAGCGCCGACGATCTGGCGAAAGTAGAGGAGCGCCACTTCGACCGTCAGCGGTCCAAGATCGCGCAGCGTCCTGCCCGATACATATTCCATCACCGTAAACGGGCGACCGGCGACATTCCCGCTGTCGTAAACATGCAGCAACGAGGGGTGCAGGCGACTGGCGCCGGACTGCGCCTCGGCGATAAAACGCCGCTGCAATGCTTCATGTGAGAGCAGTTCTTCGCGGAACAGCGCCACCAGCGCCGGACGTTGCAACTGCTCATCGTATGCCCGGTAGATGACAGCGAGACGAGTTGCGCCGAGCCGCTCTTCAATCCGGTAGCGGTCATGCAGCAGAGGTGCAGTGGGCGCAGGAGACTGAGCCATAGCAATGTCGTGTGCGGGTCGCTTATACGAGTGATTATAGCATCCGGCGCGCGCCATCGCAACGGCGCGGGCGAGGCGCAGGCGTGATTTGTCGGGAAATGATGCTATGACTGCTGCCAGCGATTGAAATCGCCCCTCATGGGCCTGCGGCCGACCGTCCGCCTGCGCGGACGGGAACGACGGCGTCCCACGTGCGGTGAGCATGCCGAACCGCGCAGGTGGACGCCCGGCGGAACGCCTGCCCGGCGCGACTTCCGTCGCCAGCCAGGGTGCAGCGCCGCAGGGATGCGCGTGCTTACCGCCTGACAATTCGTGCCTGGACCCGGCGCGCGCGAGGCGCAGGCGTGACGTATGGCTGCGGGCTAAAGCCCTCGCTAATAGGAAGATCAACCAGACGTTGGACAATCTCGTGATCGGCGTTGGCTTCGACAGGCTCAGCCAACGCTGACTGCCTCGTGATCGGCGTTGGCTTCGACAGGCTCAGCCAACGCCGGTTGAGCCTGTCGAAACCAACGCCGACCGCTTCACAGGTACAGGCGTGTTTGTTCAGGTTGAGATTGACCTTCCTATAAGATTGTGAAAGCCCCAAAGAACGCGCGACCGGGCGGCACGGGTTTACTGGCGCTGGTTTCGACAGGCGCAGCCAGCGCCGGTCAAACGATCTTCCAACATCTGGTTAATTTTCCTAAATCAGACCTCTACAGAGAATACAACATATCAATAACTAAAAATCTCGTTTGTCCTGCGCCTGAGATTTTGATATAATAGACACTATCAATTACGATTAGCAATGACAGATACGCGCGTAGTTCAGGAGGAACCACAGATGATCCATCGGATTCTTGCCCTGGCGCTCGCGGCGGCGCTTGTCCTGAGCGCCTGCGGCGGGACGCAGCCCGCGCCGACCGGCGGCGCGACGCCATCACCAGCGGCGCCCGCCCCA
Organism: Chloroflexota bacterium; assembly: GCA_030550675.1. GTDB lineage: Bacteria > Chloroflexota > Chloroflexia > Chloroflexales > Roseiflexaceae > Roseiflexus. The sequence continues at coordinate 3,726 of JAUQOW010000308.1, read as the reverse complement.
ACCGCAGCGCCAGAAGCGCCAACCCCGGCGCCAGAAGCGCCGACGACCGCTCCAACCGCTCCTTCCGCGGCATCGCCAGCGATCAGAGTGCTGGCAACGCAGTCGTTCCTGGCGGACATCGCACAGAATGTCGCCGGTGACCGGTTGACCGTCGAGGCGCTGATACCCCTCGGCGTCGATCCGCACATTTTTGAGCCAACGCCCGCCGACGTGCGCAAGGTTGCCGACAGCAACGTGCTGATCGTCAACGGCGCCGGGCTTGAAGAGTTTCTTGCAAGCCTGCTGGAAAATGCTGGCGGCGAGCGCACTGTCATCGAAGCCTCCAAGGGGTTGACCAGCCGCACGGCGCGTGAGGGCGAGGTTGCCGTGATGAGTCCCGAAGAACTGACCGATGCGCTGTGCGTCGAAGCAGCGGACCTCTTCCTGGCGGCGGAGGAGATCGCTGCTGGCGCTGACCAGACATCCGCTGTGGAACTTGGTATGCACAAAGAAGACGACCATGACCATGCCCACGACCACGACCATGCCCACGAGCATGAGCATGGCGGCAAGTTCTGGCAGGTGACGCTCACCCGCCAGGCGGACGGGACGTATGCCGGATTCTTGAAGTGGGACGCCGAAGGCGGCGAGATCGCCATTGCTACGAGCGGCGGCGCGCTTGCTGTGACCAGCGTTGACTCTGGGAAAGCAGTCGAGGCGGAAGAGACGTTGACCCTCGCCTGTTCCGGGCTGACTCAGGCGATGATTATGGATGTGGAGAAGGGGGAGTACCTGCTGGCGCTGAGCGGTTTTCGCGAACCGAAGGCGACGCTTATGATCACGATGCCTGGCGGTCATCATCACCATGACGAGGGCGATCCGCACTTCTGGCTTGATCCGACGAAGGTCATCACGTATGTCGCCAACATTCGCGATGGGCTGATCAGCGCCGATCCAGCCGGTGCAGAAGTGTACCGCGCAAATGCTGACCGGTACATCGCGCAACTCAACGAACTGGATCGCTTCATTGCCAGCGAAGTCGCAAAGATTCCCGAAGCCAACCGCAAACTGGTTACCAATCATGAAAGCTTTGGCTATTTCGCCGACCGCTATGGCTTCCGCATTATCGGCACGATTGTACCTGCCGTCAGCACCGGCGCCTCGCCGTCAGCGCAGCAACTGGCGCGCCTGACTGACCGGGTGCGCGAAGCCGGGGTGAAGGCGATCTTCCTGGAGACCGGCGCTAACCCGCAGCTTGCCGAACAACTGGCGCGCGAGACCGGCATTAAGGTTGTATCGGATCTCTACACGCACTCGTTGTCCGACGCCGACGGACCTGCGCCAACATATATCGATATGATGCGGTACAATGTTAAGCAAATTGTCGAGGCGTTGCAGCAGGGATGACACTTTCTCAACAATTCGCATACGAACCGGCGCACCTCGAGATCGAGCGCCTGACCGTCGCCTATGGACGACGGCGGGTGCTCGATGATGTTTCATTTCGCGTGGAATACGGCGAACGGGTGGTGCTGGTCGGACCGAACGGCGCCGGGAAATCGACCCTCTTTAAGGCGCTGGTCGGGCTGGTGAAGCCGCAGAGTGGAACCATCCGCATTCACGGATTGCCGCCTGGCGCGCACAAAGACTGCGTCGCGTATGTGCCGCAGCGTGAAGAGGTGGACTGGCGTTTTCCGGTCACGGTCGCTGATGTGGTGATGATGGGGCGCTTCGGGAGGCTCGGCTGGTTCCGGCGCCCCAGTCGCGCTGATCGCGCTGCTGTTGAGCGCGGTTTGGAACTGATGGGCATTGCGCACCTTGCACATCGTCCAATCGGCGAGTTGTCCGGCGGACAACAGCAGCGGGTGTTCCTGGCGCGCGCGCTGGCGCAGGAACCGCACATTCTGCTCCTCGACGAGCCATTCACCGGAGTGGACGCAGCGACGCAGGAAGCGACGCTCAGCGTGCTCGATGCGCTCCGCAATCAGCACGTGACGATCATTCTCTCAACGCATGACCTCGGTCTTGCGGCGGCGCGCTTTGAGCGCGTGCTGCTCATCAACCGGCGACTGATCGGCGATGGTCCGCCATCCCAGTCACTGCGGCGCGAGCTGCTGAGTGAGGCGTTTGGCGGGCAGGTGCTGACGCTGCCCGATGGATCGGTGCTGGTCGATCAGTGCGCCTGCAATCAACCTGAACCGGAAAGCATTGTGGTCAAATGAACACCCTGTGGTCGTGGATCGTCGCGCCTCTCGCGTATGGCTTTATGCAACGCGGGATGCTGGCGGCGACTCTGGTTGGCGTTCTGTGCGCTATCGTCGGCTGTTACGTCGTGCTGCGCTCGATGGCGTTCCTCGGCGATGCGCTGGCGCACGCTGTGCTGCCAGGCGTTGCCATTGCCTATCTGATGGGAACGAACCTGACCGCTGGCGCGCTGGTCGCCGCTGTCGTCGTGGCGCTGCTGATCAGTTTTTTCTCGCGTCAGGGAGCAATTAAGGAGGATACCGCCATCGGCATCGTCTTCGCAGCAGCGCTGGCGCTGGGTGTGGCGCTGATCAGCAGTGTGCGCACCTACGCTGTTGACCTGACTCACATCATGTTCGGCAATGTGCTGGGGGTCAGCCCGACGGACCTGCAATTGATTGCGGGGATTGGCGCCGCGGTTCTGCTGACCCTGCTGGCGTTCTACCGCCAGTTCCTGGTGGTCGCCTTTGACCCGGTGCTGGCGACGACGCAACGCCTGCCGGTCGAGCGGCTGCGGATGCTGCTGCTGCTCTTGATTGCGCTGACGATCGTCGTGTCGTTGCAGACAGTCGGCGTGGGACTGGTTGCCGCCATGCTGGTGACGCCAGGCGCGACGGCGTACCTGCTGACCCGCCGCCTGCCAGCGATGATGGCGGTTGCGGCGCTGATTGGCGCGCTTTCGAGCATCGCCGGACTCTACCTGAGTTATTATATCAACATCGCGTCTGGCGCGGCAGTGGTGCTGGTCGCCACGGCGATCTTCACGGTTGTCTTCCTCGTTGCGCCGGGGCGAGGCATGTTGTGGCGGCAGGGGTAGGGGTTAGGGGTTAGAGCGCTCACCCCGATCTTCGACCTGTATGCCCGCTTTTTGAACCAGAGAGGCGCGGAGAGCGCAGAGAAATGAGCGTTCTATCCTCTCACGCCGCGCCCCGACGCCCAACCTCACCGCTTCCTGGAGCATCCACGAAGAACACGAAGCGACACGAAGGATGTTCCTCCTCGTGGTCACCGTGGGCGTAGCGCCGCCGCACCCCGACGCCCGACCTCACCGCTTCCTGGAGCATCCACGAAGAACACGAAGCGGCACGAAGGTGGTCCTCCTCGTGGTGCTGTGGGCGTAGCGCCGCCGCGCCCCGACGCCCGACCTCACCGCTTCCTGGAGCATCCACGAAGGACACGAAGCGGCACGAAGGTGGTCCTTCTCGTATGCACCGCAGGTATGCGTCGCCGCGCCCCCACAAGTGTAGAGTTTTTGGGGGCGAGGGGTGTTTTTCGCGTCCCGACGCTTGTTTTCCCTCATCCCCCCAACCCCCTTCTCCCACAAGGGGAGAAGGGGGAGGCTCTCACGGGTAGAGTTTTTGGGGGGCGAGGGGTGTTTTTTGCGTCCTGACGCCTTTTTCCCCTCATCCCCCCTTCCCCCTTCTCCCACAAGGGGAGAAGGGGGAGGCTCTCACGGGTAGAGTTTTTGGGGGGCGAGGGGTGTTTTTTGCGTCCTGACGCCTT